>NZ_JBQCIT010000062.1:0-66602 GCF_051953455.1 Parafilimonas sp.
CCACGTTTGCCAAACACTTCAATGGTTATTAATGTTCCCGTTTTACAACAAGGGCATTTTCTGATGCATGTTTTTACAGGTGCTGTTTTGCGGGTAACCTTTAAGCTGTGTTGCAATGCCTGCAGTTTGCCGCGTTTCCAGACACTGCTTAAGATGCCGTTAAGGCAATCCACCATTACCGCTGTTTCACCGTGATACTTTTGTTATAATTCCGCAACGGCTTTGGGATACCGTGTTTGTTTTTTTGTGTTATCAAAATAAAATAACAATGAAAACAAACACTATCAGAGCATGTATTATGCTGGGTATATCAGCTTTATTATTTGCTTCCTGCAAAAAAGATGATATGCCGCCTGCACAGGCTAATACCATCACCATTGAAAATGTATTGGATAGCAAACCGCTCGTTGAATCCGGAACCTTTCAGGGCACCGGAACGCCGCCGGTAATATTACCCGGCCAATCAACATCCATTACTTTCTCGGCTGCAAAGAATCAATATTTCACTTTTGCCACCATGTATGGCTGGAGCAATGATTTATTTTTCGCTCCTGAAAACCCCGGCATTAAATTATATAATGATGATGGCACGCCAATAACAGGCGATGTTTCCTCTCAAATAAAATTATGGGATAACGGAACCCGCGAAAATCAAACACCCGGCATGACTGTTACACACCCCGGAACCGCAGAAGCCACTGTTAAAAATATTAAAGAAGTAAATGGCATGGATGATTATGGCCATACTTACCTGCCGGCATCGCAACTGATGAATGTGTCGCTGGCCTATAATGGCAATTCCATGTTTACGCTTACCATTAAAAATAATTCAGGCAAAACACAAAATGAAACGCCATTCAGCCCCGGCGTTTGGGCCATATCGTATGTAGCGGGCGGCGACCAGTTGCTTCCCAATGCCATTTATACATCGGGCCAGCCCACTGCAAACGGGCTTACCAATATTGCCGAAATGGGCGATAACAGTGTTTTGAACAGTTACCTGTCTGGCCTCACCGGCATTTTTACACCACTGTCACCGGTGTTGATTGTGGTATATAACGGTACGGAAAACCCGTTTTATAAAGTGGGCGAAAACGACAGGGGAGAAGGCCTGAAAGAACTGGCACAAAAAGGGAATGCTGATGTATTGGCTGACGCTTTAAAAACAAAGCCGGGTGTTAAAAATGTATATGTTTTAAAAGAAGCCGCAAGTACCGTATTGCTGCCAAAAATTAATGGCGCTGATGGCGGAAAAGTGTCACAGGTATTGTCGGTTGTCAAAGGCGACAGGATTGCCATTGCTACCATGTATGGTTTTTCAAACGACTGGTTTTTTGCAACAACCGGCAACGATATAGATGCCACGCAAAAAGGCGATGTATCTGCCACTATAGGCTTATTTGATGACGGAACGGCTGTAAACCAGTTCCCCGGAGCAGGCATCACGCAGTTTAACCTTGCTGGCACACCGCTTGATGAAAGTAAACCTATTGAAGCAGTGCCCAATCCCAATGCATTTACAACGCTGCCTGCAATAAGTGATATCATCAAAGTAACACTTCAATAATTTTTTAAGCACTGGTAAAAGTTTAAAAGCCTTTGCCAGTGCTTTTGATAAAACGTATAACATGACTATCATTTATTCGAGCTTTGTAAAGCTATTCAGCCAAGCAGCTTTTATATTTTTTGCAATTCCTTTTGCAGCATGCGGGCAACAGGCACAGCCTATTAATCAAACAAAAACATTTGAAAAAATGACTCAGGTAAAACAAGAAGATGCAAACATGGATAGAATGCGTGCAACAGATACGGCAACTTTTGCCGCCGGATGTTTCTGGTGTGTGGAAGAACAATTTAAGCAATTGAAAGGCGTAATCTCTGTAACGTCAGGGTTTACCGGCGGCGAAGTGGCAAACCCCAGTTATAAATTGGTTTGCACCGGCACCACCGGCCACGCAGAGGCCTGCAATATTGTATATGATCCTTCAAAGATCTCTTATGATGAACTGCTTGCAGCGTTTTTTGTAGCACATGATCCCACGCAGCTTAACCGCCAGGGCAATGATGTGGGCACGCAATACCGTTCCGCCATTTTTTATCATAATGATGAGCAGAAAAAACTGGCTGAATATTATATCCATAAATTAGATGAAGAAAAGGCTTACGCGAATAAGATCGTTACGGAAGTAAGTCCCTATACGGTTTTTTATAAGGCGGAAGATTATCACCAGGATTATTATGATAATAATATGCAGCAGCCTTATTGCCAGCTTGTAATAAAACCTAAATTGGATAAGTTTCGTAAAGTATTTAAAGGAAAGCTGGTGGACGATAAATAGTGCGTGGAAGGTGAGTGGTGAGTAAGCGGCAAATTTGAAAATAAAATCAAATGGGCAGAAGCGATAATTAAATCACGAAGTTGATGAATAATATTTACCATTCGCCTGCGCTTAACATGGCAATAGTTTTATACGCTATAAACTTTATTAAAATGAAACCTGTATTTATAACCTGCCTGCTGTTTTGCATGTTGGCAAGCTGCAGCAGTAATGCACAACAAAAAAATAACAACGATATGATGACAAAAGAAGATCATGAAAACAATCCCTATTATTCCCGCACAGATACAACACATTTAAATGTAAGCGATGCGGAATGGAAGAAAATTTTGCCTCATGATTTATATGCCGTTGCACGGGAGCAAAGCACAGAAATGCCTTTTACCGGTAAATACTGGGACTCTGATGACAAAGGCACTTACTATTGTGCAGTATGCGGTAATAAATTGTTTCGCTCTACTGCAAAATTTTCAAGTACCTGCGGCTGGCCAAGCTTTTTTGAAACGGAAAGAAAAAACAGTGTTATTTACAAAGAAGATAACTCGCATGGCATGCGCCGCATTGAAGTGGAATGCGCCCGCTGCAACTCACACCTGGGACACATTTTTGATGATGGCCCGGCGCCTACGCATAAGCGCTATTGCATGAATTCCGTTTCATTGGATTTTGTGCCGGATGGCATGTGAGTATAGGAGTTATGAATTGAAAGATAGCCGTCCGCATGCAATTAAAATGCAAAACAGGAAAAGAATAATATTG
Source organism: Parafilimonas sp. (assembly GCF_051953455.1). Taxonomy (NCBI): domain Bacteria; kingdom Pseudomonadati; phylum Bacteroidota; class Chitinophagia; order Chitinophagales; family Chitinophagaceae; genus Parafilimonas; species Parafilimonas sp. The sequence continues at coordinate 3,099 of NZ_JBQCIT010000062.1, forward strand.
GTAAGTACATTTTTTGGCTCATTTCTTTTATAATGTATACTTGCCGCAAAAGGCATAATGAAAGCAAGGCAAAAGGCTGCAACAGGTGTTAACCAGGGCATGATATAAAAATACACAGGTGCAATTAATCCTGCGGCGCCTGCTATCTCCGAAACGCCAATGAATTTTATAAAGAGGGCAGGAAGCCCTTCAACACCTGTTTGACCTTTTGCCACTAATACCCGCTCAGGTAATAAAGATTTACAAATGCCTGAATAAAGAAAAACTATCGCAGTAACTACTTGTAAAACCCAAAGAATAATGTTGTTCATAACCCTTGTATTTTTTGTGATACAAAGGTGAAAACAGGAGCCGGCAAAACCTTTGACATTTATCAAAAAATCAGATTTGCGAACGAATTCTGCTCAGGGTTTCCTGTGTAATACCAAGATAAGAAGCAATCATACCAAGCGGTACTCTTTGTATAAAAGACGGATTTGTTTTCATTAATACCTGGTAACGTTCCAGCGCAGTTGCAAAATGCAAGTCGTCAAATTTTTGCTGCAATTGTACCAACCCGAACGATACTAATTTCCTGTAAAGATTTTCTATATCGTGATACTTACTGCAAAGATTATCAAGATCGTTATAATGAAGTGAATAAAGAACGGAATCTTCCAAAAGTTCAATGCCGCGCCTGTCGGGCGTGCGCGTAATAAAGCTAATAATGGAAGATGCAAAAGAATGTTCATCGCTTATCCAGTCCGTAACATCTTTACCATCTTTCAGATAATAGGTACGCGTTAATCCGCTGTCTATAAAGTAAGTAAAATTGCAGGTAGTATCAGGCTTAACAAGGATATGTCCCTTGGGTAACACCAGTTTTTTCAGATGGGCTGCGAGCGCCTGACGGCTTTGCGCAGACAGGAGGGTATATTGAGAAACCGTTGAAAAAAAGTTATCCATTCCGCAATTCAAAATTTAAAAGCAGTATTAAATATTACACAATAAATAAGGTATTGTTCTCCGTTATTTCTCGTCAATGGCTGCCCTATTTTTATCTATCAATTCCTTCAACGCTGCGGCCTGGTTATGTATTTCATCTTTGGCGCTGTAAACCAGCGTAACGGTTTTATGCTGGTTTGTTAGATGTTTCAATGCATCAAGCGCTTCAGATTGCAGCAGCTCTGCTTTGTATTTTGTTTTAAATACTTCCCATTTCGCCGCATCATGGTTAAACCATTTGCGTAAAGCGGTTGACGGTGCAATGTCTTTCAGCCAAATATCAACATGCATATCTTCTTTCTTAATGCCACGCGGCCACAGCCTGTCAACCAGTATGCGAAACCCATCTGCCTTTTCTTTTTCTTCGTAGGCTCTTTTTAACTGTATGCTCATGTTCAGCGCACAATTTTAAATGGCGATGTAATTTTCGTTTCCATTATGGCGGCAATACCTGCTGCTTTTTCCTTTACAATATCAGCCTTCTTGCCTTCAAATAATTCATCAACAGTTCCTGTAAATAATTGCAGCCACCGCTGAAAATGTTCCTTCGTGAAAGGCACCTGTTCATTAAGATGAATATGCACACTCATCGGGTTACCTATATATTTATTGGTTAGGAAAACAATATTCTCCCAAAAATCATACATTACCGGCAAATGCTTTTCCCAGTTCACTTTTGCTATATCATTAAAGATAAATCCAATCATATCGTCCTGCCTTACCTTATCATAAAAAGTATTTACCATACGCTCAATATCAGCCCTGCTTTTAATATCCTGTTTCATGAGTTATTTTATGATTAATAATATTGCATCTGTCACCGCTTTTACATCGTGTGTTTCAAATGCTTTAAAAGAAAACATATCGCCCTTTCTTAACGATGCGCTTTTTCTTTTAAGGTGAAAATAATTTCGCCTTCTGCCACCATTAAGAATGCATCTGTTACTGAATGATGTGGCTTCAGCATTTCTTCTTTTTTCAATTGTATCAGCACTGCATGAAAGCGCTCATCTTTATAAACCTGCTTCGATTTTATTTTTTCGAAATCTTCCTGGTGGTATATGTTTCCTAAAATCATCTTATCAATTAAAATTTATTATACATTTAAATATTTCCACAAACAATTAGTAAACTATTTTATGGGCGACGGCTTTTCTAATTGTTTCATATAAGAACTATCCCATTGCCCGGCCACTTTTATCTGGGCTATCGCGCCATAATCAAAAGCTTCTATGAGGTTGTGGTTTAAAAACACATAAGTTCCCGGTTCCCGGAATTTGTATAAGGCAGCGGCTGCTGAACCGCCCGGTACAGCCCATGTTTCAAAATCTGTATAAGGCTTGTTATTAAATTTTCCGCCGGGCCAGTAAAGATCAGCATGGCCGCCAATTAAATGAAAGCGCGTATCGCGGTTGGCCTGGGCCGTAATAAACAAAACTTTTTCGCCTACATTGGCAGTAAGCGCATTCTTGCCCAAGAGCGCCCCTTGATGCCCGTTAAAAACAATATTGGTGGGCATGAGGGTTTTTATGGATTCGCCTGCGGCCTGCACTGCCTGCTGCGGCGTTGCAATATTTATTATTTTACCGTCTTTGTCTTTAGGTAAATAAAAATCCTGCTCAACAATGTAGTAAGCACGGTCAAATGTTACCATATTACCATTCTCATCTTTTAAACCATCCCGCGGTAAAACCATGATTACACCATTCATGCCTGCCGTAACATGAATAGGCACCATTGTTCCACCCGGCGCACAGTGATAGACAAACACGCCTGGTCTTGTGCACCTGAACCTGAACTTAGCTTCCTGGCCGGGATTTACCAGCGTAAGGTCGCCGCCCCCCATAGCACCGGTGGCTGCATGCAAATCTATATTGTGTTGCTGGGTATTGGTAGCAGGGTTTTTTAATGTGAGGTCTATAAAATCATCCTGGTGTGCAACAATAATAGGTGCCGGCACGCTACCATTAAAAGTGAAAACCCAGGCAGAATCGCCCGGCGCTACTTCAATTTTCTTTTCTTCGGCAGTTAAAGTAACGTCTATAATTTTTGGACCGTCCTTATCAACCTGTTCAAACTTTGGCAACATAGGAGGTGGCACCAGTTCTTCAGTTACATGTTTAAGGTTATCGCCGCTTCCGCTGAACTGTGCATCAATAACTGAAGTGTTATTGTTTTTACATGCAGTAAAAAAGAATAACACTGCTATTATAAATAGTTTAAAACCGTTTAAAAACCCTTGTGTTGAAAAAGCCTGTTGTTGCATCATTCTTCAATTTAAGTGTGAGTAATATTGTTGAATTTATGCGGCAGGAGATATCCAAATTTATAGCATGCTTTATAAATCTTTCTTTTGAAATTTTTTCATACTTAACCAAACCGGTATAATCACCCATAAAAGCAAAACAATAGCTGCAACAAGCGAGCCCGCCTGCGATCCAAAAAAATCTTTAAATATAGCGCCTGTATAGCCCATCAACGCAGAAACGTCCATGCGTAATAAAATTAAGATGCGGCAGAGGTCAACCGGGTTAAATGCGCTGGTAAATACCATGAATTTATCAAGCGGGTAATCTTCAAACTGGAAAAGAATAAACAATATCAGCCCGTCGAATATCAATGCAAAATATAACCATAATAAAATAGTGATGCCAATGCCTTTTGCCTTATCGCGGGTAAGCACGGCAGCCAGCAATGCAATGGCGACAAATATTATGGATAATATTATGCCTGTGCCCAGCATAATAAAACCTGTAGCCGAGGGCTGATAAATAATAATAGGAATGCCGGCGCCAATAAAATAAGCAATGCTTAATGCAGCAGCCAGTCCATAAAACAAACTCAGCCAGATGGATTTTCTTTTTAAAGGCTGGCTTACGAGCAACTCAATAAATTCTGCGCTGTTATAAATGTAAATGGCCGAAAAAATAACAGCCATAAGCGGCACAATAAGCAGCGTTATATTTAACAGGCTCAGCATGCCTTTGGAAGCATCATCCTGGAGTGCAAATACACTAAATGAAATGATCAGCAATAAAACCGTATATGCCAGTACAATTTTATTGCGAAGGATATCAGCTGTTACATACTTGATTATCTTTTTCATGAACGTTGATTATGCATTACGCTCACAATGGCCCTGGCCAGTTTTTGCTGTCCGGTTTCATTGCGCAGTGTATTAATATTTTTATGAAACAATAGCTTGCCTTCCTGCATATATATTACCTGTGTTACTAGTTCATCAAGATCGCTTAATATGTGTGAAGTGATGATTACAAGCCTGCCTTTTTTAATCTGTGCTTTAATTTTCTCTTTTAAAATTTCGGAAGCAATGGGGTCCAGGCCGGCAGTAGGTTCGTCTAAAATCAATACGTCCGTGTCAAATAAAAAAGCCAGTGAAGCGCTTACTTTTTGCCTTGTGCCGCCGCTTAACGTGCGCATTCTTTTTTTCAGTATTGCATTCAATTCAAAACTTTCAATCAGTTCTTCATCCAAAGATGTATTGTAAGGGCTGCGAATATCTTTTATCATGGCTATCACCTGCCCGATGGTCATGTTTTCAGGATAGCGGCCTATCTGCGGCATATAACCAATGTGCCGGCGGTATTGCCAGTCGCGTAAAATATTTTTATCGTTGAATGTAATAAAGCCACTGTCGGGCACTACCATTCCCAAGATCGATTTTATCAAAGTTGTTTTGCCGCTGCCGTTTGGGCCCATCAGCGCAATACATTCACCTTTCATAAAGTTTACCGAAACATCGTCCAGCGCTTTCAGCTTGCCAAAACGTTTGGTAAGATTGCTTGCAATAATCATAAGGCTAATGGTTTCATTAATGGAAAATTATCTTTCAGGTTTTCGGGTGTAATACCGGGCAGCACTTTTTCTGTTTTATCAAATAGCGTTACCATAAAGCTTCTGAACAGTACCATTGCCGATGGGTTTTTTTCTATTATCATTGAAAACAAACTTACAGGCCGGTAAGGCACATCGCCAATGCGGTCCTTGTTTATATCATAACCTTCATATTTGTCCCAATAATTATGATCGAATGTGTTTAATACCAGCGAACCATTCGTGGCAATATCAAATGTGTTGTTCGAAAAATTATTATAGAGAATATGATTATCGTTGCAGCTTGCCTGCACACGCATAGCCCATCCATTGCTGTTAAAAACATTCTTCTCTACCTTAATCCTTGTTGTGCCTTCGGCATGAATGCCAACCGTGTTACTTATAAAGCGGTTGTGATAGATATAGCTGTCTGTAATTTCTTTGAGCAATAAGCCGTAAGCGCCATCGCCCCAGTTTTTAACAAATGAATTGCCTGTCATTTTTACGCCATGTGAAAACATAACCGCAACACCGGAGCCATTTTGTTTAAAGATGTTTGAAATATAGGCATCATTATGTGAGAACATGAAATGCAATCCGTAACGAAGATTGTTTTCAGAAATATTTTTTTGAACGATGGAGTTGGTTACAAACTCAAAATAAATTCCATCGCGATGACCTTTGATCGTGTTATCTGTGATGCGCAGGCTGTCGCACTTCCAGCAGTGAATGCCGTTACCACTGTTTGATTCATTGGCATAAGCCTGCAAACGATTATTGGTAATAATGCAGTTATTGCTGTACTGCGCTAAGACGCCCCAGTAAGCATCATCAATTGTATTGTTTGAAACAGTTACATTATCTGCATGAAAAATTTTAATGGCGGCAATATCATTTACATCAGACCGCCCCGAATGCTGCAACCTGAAGCCATCGATTACCACATTGGGCGCTTTAATTAAGATAATCTGGTATTTGCTTTCACCATCTAAAACAGGTTGCTGAATGCCTTTTAATACAACAGACTTATCAATCACAATTTCCTGTTCTTTGTACAGGCCTGCATTAACTAAAATGGTATCGCCGTTTTTGCAATGCTGCAGCGCCGTTTTAATTGAGGTAAATATTTGGTTTTTACCAACAATTAGTGTTGCCGCATTCAACTGAGCTCCATAAAAAATGCAGCCTGCAAAAAAGAAAACTATGAATGAAAAAATTTTCATTGATTTTAGTTACATGTTACAAAATGCTGGTTACAGGCGACACAATAAAATTTAAACCTGCAACCAGGAGCCGGTAACTATGTATTGATTTATTTGATCAGCTCATCCCAGTTTAAAGGCATGCCGCCAGGCAGCTTATTCATTACCACTGCAAGGCTGTCGCGGTTGTCAAAAGCTACAATATTGCCGTTCATGGGGCTGTGTAAAAGATCGCTTTTATACAACAATAAACTTTCATTTGCTTTTATAAGATTGTGACTGCCGCTAAAGTTTACGGCATACATGTCCTTAATATCCGTTTTTGCAACGGTGCCTTCTTTTAAGAACGACATGAGACAATGCAAGTCATCAAACTTATACACTTTACCTTTTGTGGTAATTATTTCACCACCAAACTGGGGATCGGATATTGTCATTTTACAAAAACTGCATGGCTCTTTGCCAAGCTCAAAAGGCTCCGGCCCTGCAGAGGTGCATGCAACCAGGAATGATAGTGTTATGATTACAGCAACTATATTTTTCATAATAACTTTTTTTCTTTTTTTGAGATGTTAATCTGAAACAGCATGCAAAGCACCAGTAAAGCAGCGGCTGCAATAAATATCCATCCGCCAATATCGGGAATGGAGAATGCGCCAAAGTTTAATAGTTGCTTATAGCCAAGCAAAGGCGGCTGATAAGCCATGCCGGGCACACGTATCGGCGCTTCGGCATTAAGATTGTGGCCGTAATCATACTCCCATCTCCAGAAATCAAACATGGCTGCAATGCAAAAAGCAACAAACAGAACCGTTGTAAAATACAACATGTTTTTGCGGTTACTGATGGCCGTAACAAATACCAGCACCGCAAAAAATATAATACAGTAAGGCAATAGGGTAAACTCAATAAAATCGTTGGCGTGCAGGGTCCTCATTCCTATGTAATGGTTAAGCCCGTTAATAATTTCTACATCGCCACCAATTTTTCCTGCAAATATCTGCAATGCCAGGCCTTCAGGATATTGGGGCGCCGTTAACTCTATTTTCCATATAGGAAAAAATAAGACCAGCACCAGTAACAAGGCTGAAAGAAAGGTAAGTGATCTTATCCAGGGCTTTAATTTTTTTAGTTTCATCCGTATATTTTTTATGCCCGGTACCGTCTGAACAGTTCAGCCGGGCAGGAAACGCCCCGTATATTTTTCTGTTTGACAAAATTTTTTAAATGGGCGCACATATATAACTTTTAGGTTGTATATAACCTCTAAAAACATCAGTGTAAAGAAGGGTGGGAACTATAATAAAATTGTGCGGCTGAAACACAACATTCCCACCCTGCAATATTATTTGCTGATAGTAGTTGTGTCTTTACCACCCGGCGCTTTATCGCCTGTACCGAATGCCAAAGGCACTTTGCTTCCTTTAGGTGAAATGCGTATATAGCCAGACATTTCCTGGTGCAAGGCACTGCAGAAATCAGTGCAATAAAAAGGATATATGCCCACCTTTTCGGGTATCCATTTCAATGTGCGTGTTTCGCCGGGCATTACCAGCAACTCTGCTGTATTAGCCGCTTTAATGGCAAATCCATGTGGTATATCCCAATCCTGCTCCTGGTTGGTAAAATGAAAATAAACTTCGTCGCCCACCTGCACGCCTTCAATATTATCAGGTGCAAGGTGAGACCGTATTGCCGTCATATAAATATGCACCTTATTGCCTTCCCGCACCACTTTTGCATTAGGCTCGCCCTTGGTGGCATAAGTGTTTTCATTTTGCATAATATCATAAAACTTCTTACTCTTATCTTTTATGAGGCTGGCTTCGATAGCCTGTGCGTAGTGCGGCTCGCCAATGGTTGGAAAGTCAAGTATCAGTTGCATCTTATCGCCGGAGATATCATATAACTGCGCACTTTGCGCCAGTTCAGGGCCCGTAGGCAGGTAACGGTCTTTGGTGATCTTGTTATAAGCGATAACATATTTTGCATTTGGCTTTTTGGTATCACCGCCCGGAATGCTTAAGTGGCCGATAGAATAATAAGTAGGTGCACGGTCAAGCACTTTCAAATCTTTAATATTCCATTTCACAATTTCAGATGAAATAAAGAAAGAAGTATAAGCGTTGCCCTTTCCGTCAAACTCTGTATGCAATGGGCCAAGACCCGGCTTCTTCACTTCGCCGTATAAAACATCTTCATATTTTAATACCGGGATATTTTCATAAGTACCATCAAATTTTTTGTTGTTGATGGCATCCATCATTTTATTGAAACTAAACACTGGTATTAAAGCGGCTAATTTACCGGAGCCAACAATGTATTCCCCGGTGGGGTCAACATCGCAGCCATGCGGTGATTTGGGGCAGGGCATCATGTAAGCTATACCAGGCAATGACATAACATCCAAAACGGTAACTTCTGTTTCTATGGTGGAAGACGCCGTTTGTGTTTTTTCATCATACACATTATGTGCATATTTTACCTGTTGCTTTACACCTTTGCCCTGTTGCAGGTATTCTTCCGCTTTCTTCCAGTTAATGGCCATAATAAAATCCTTGTCGCGCTGTGATGCGTTTACTTCCAGCAATGTATGCGCCTGTTCTGTATTGTAGCAGGAGAAGAAAAACCATCCATGTGACGGGCCTTTGCCGGCATGGCTCAGGTCGAGATTAATGCCTGGTATTTTTAGCTGGAAGGCAATCTTCATGTTGCCGGAATTTTTATCAACACTTACAAAGCTTATCGTACCCAGAAAATTCTTTTTATAGGAATCGATGGGCACATCACCATCAGCATTATCGGGTGGCACGCTAAAGCGGGTGCCTGCCACAATATACTCAGTGTTTTCTGTGGTGAAAGGAGAGGAGTGGTTGCCCGCACTGTTAGGCAATTCAAGAATTTCTGCCGTATTATAGGTGCTTAGATCAATACGTGCAATGCGGGGTGTGTTATTACCGTTGCCAAACACCCAGCGGCCATCAATTTCGCCGTTTGTTTGTGAAGCTTCTATATGATGCAGATCATCCCACGGAATGAAACCATGTGAAGTGTTGAGCATAGGTTTTGTTTCTTCGCTGTAACCATAGCCGGCCTGCGGGTCAACAGAGAACACGGGTATTACGCGGAGTAATCTTCCCGAAGGCAATCCATACACGCTCATTTGCCCGCTGAAACCACCGGAAACAAAATCGTAAAATTCATCGTATTTACCGGGGGGCACATAAGTTTTTTGTGCAGCATCAGCGCTTACTGCATTAGCCGTATTTTTTGGTTTGCATGAGTAAGCACATAGTATTAGTGCTGCCGCCAGTGCAAGTGCTGCCGGCACATTTGATAGTTTCATATATTAGATTGTTTTATTTTTTATTTCGCACCATCATTTTTTCGCATGAATTCGAGAATGTGGCGTGCATCATCATCAGTAAGATTTTGGTTAGGCATTCTTACGAGGCATATTTCGAGTTGTGATTGTAATTCGGGATCTTTATCAATCATGGCATCCGGATTGGTAATGAAATTCATGATCCATGCAGGCTCATGCCTTGAGGTAACACCGGCCCAGCCCGGCCCAACTAATTTTTCGTTGGTAAGCTTGTGACAGGCAGAACATTTTACATCGAATATTTTTTTACCTGCATCTGCCATTGCTGCGTCTATCGGGCCAACTTCAACATTTGAAAATTTTCCTTCACCGCGGTGTGGATCATAATCCGCCAAAGATTTGGTACCTGCATCCTGATCAGTACTTTTATTATCAGCGTTGCTGTTCTCATTGCTACCAGCGCCGCCAGAACAGGCGTACAGCAAGGCAGAGATAATTGTAATTGCAAGCATTTTCTTCATATTGTATCTGTTTGTTTTTAATAATATGCAAAGGTTAAAATCCAATGGGCTTTTAGTTATGATTAAGATCATAAAAACAATAAGTAATAGCATGATTAATGTCAACTTTTTATTATTCAATTCATATATTTGGAATACTGAAAAGCCACATTCAATGATTCAGGAAGATGTTTTACTTACTTATGGGGCAACATTCAGAAAATATAAGAAAGACCAATGTGTTTTCTTTGAAGGCGATGAGCCCCTGTTTTTTTTCCAGATTTCAAAAGGGTCTGTGCGTATGGTAAATATTTTCAGGGATGGGAAAGAATTCATACAAGGTTTATTTAATGAAGGGCAAAGTTTTGGTGAACCTTCATTATTAATTAATGCCCGTTATCCCGCTACTGCTATTGCCAATGAGGATACCATTATCTTAAAAATAATAAAGGAAAACTTTCTATACCTGCTGCGTAATAATGAGGAGATATTATATGATTTTGCGACAATGCTGGGTGCGATGCTCTATATGAAAACGGCTATGGCAAAAGAAATTGCCCGGGAAAGGCCGCATCACCGCATAGTTACTCTATTACATATGCTTAAAAAGCAAAGTGGCTGCCCTAAAGAAAAAGTATTTAAGATTGAATTATCGCGCCAGCGTATTGCAGATATGCTTGGCTTGCGCGTAGAAACCGTTATACGCACTATGAAAAGGCTGGAAGAAGATGGCTTCATCGCCATTAAAAAGGGGAAAGCATATATATAATTTTGAGGCATGCGCAGGTTAAGTGAATAATGAGAAATAAGTGTTTACGCACAACTCAGCACTTACCAATTAGTATATTCATAGCATATTACTACTGATTATGATTAGGGTCATAAAAATACTATGCGGTTGTTTTTTTCTTTGCTACAATGAGTATAAGTTTATATAAATGGCTGCGCATTGCAGTTTTTAACCTGTTGCTTGTGGCTTTTCTTGGCCTGGTTATGCGTTATAAAATTGCTTTCAGCCTGCCTTTCATTACTCAAAAATATTTTCTTAACGCACATTCGCATTTTGCATTTGCAGGCTGGATTACACAGGCACTTATGACGTTTATTGCATTTTATATTGCAAAAAACAAAGCGTCTTTTTCACTTAAAAAATATAACCGTTTACTGTTTGCCAATCTTGTTACGGCTTACGGCATGCTGTTTTGTTTTCCGTTTGAAGGATATGGACTGATGTCGATCATTTTTTCAACGCTGTCGATTTTTGTATCGTACGCATTTGCTATTGTGGTATGGCGCGATTTAAACAGGATCAATAAAAAAACTTTTACCCATGCATGGATAAAAGCTGCTTTGATATGGAGTGTGTTATCATCAATAGGCCCTTACACTTTAGCTTATATGATGGCAACGAAACACATTTACCAGCATATATACCTGGCATCAATTTATTTCTACCTGCATTTTCAATACAACGGCTGGTTCTTTTTTACCTGCATAGGTTTATTCATGAATAAACTGCCGGAATCGTTGTTCCCTGTAAAGCTGAAAAAAAATTTTTTTTATGCGTTTGCGTTTGCCTGCCTGCCGGCTTATTTTCTGTCTGCATTATGGCTCCCCATCCCAACATGGATATACATTATTGTTGTAGCGGCAGCTTTTGTACAGGTTATAGCATGGGGAGTATTATCTGTAAAACTGGTATCAAACCGCATTGCCATTTTTTCACAAGAGTACAAGCCTGTTACATGGCTTTTTATTTTGCCGGCAATAGCTCTAAGCATAAAATTATTACTGCAGTTAGGTTCTACCATTCCTGCGTTAAGCACCTGGGCTTTTGGTTTCAGGCCCATCGTAATTGGCTACCTGCACCTTGTATTTCTTGGCATATTCAGCATATTTATCCTGGCGTATAGTTTATACAATGGATATTTTCTATATAACAAGCGGTTTGCCCGGGGCGTATGGATCTTTATAGCAGGTATTATTTTAAACGAAGCGCTGCTTATGCTGCAGGGGCTTGATGCCATTACTTATACAGGCGTTCCGTATATAAACGAAATGCTACTCGGGGCTGCCATTGTGATGTTTACAGGCATACTTATTTTAAACATAGCAACGGTTTCCAATAGCCAGGCAGGGGGTAATATTTAAATCTTCACGATTGTAATGGTTACACTTATAACTGCAAGTAGTGAATATGGAGGATTGTATAATAATAGTTATTAATAGCGCACTTCTTCCGTTCTTTCATACCTTCCGGTTTTCATGGTAAGCTTGATGCGGAATACAATACCTTTTATTTCATTTACATTTTCAGGAACAAATGGCCATTCCTCAGTAAGCTGTACTGTTTTGCTTGTTATTATCGGCAAATTGCGGTTAAGCAAAATTTGCAGGGCTTTCCGGCGTTCTTCTTCCTGGGTTATTTCTTCAAAATAGCCCCATGCAATCACACATTGCCAGTTGCCCATATTTTCCATCAGGTATGTTTCAAAACAAACTTTCGGATTTTGCCGCATCATATTTATTTTCATTCCTTCCTCGGTGTGCACGTACACATAACCGTTTTCGTAAGCATAGCTGACAGGAACTACATACGTAATATCGTTTGCATGACAGCCAATGTGGCCGATTATCTGATGCCGCAATACGGTTTCAATGGCGTCATCTCCAAGGTTACCAAACATATTTTTTTGATTTTTTGTAAAAATATCTTGCTGCTTATGCTGTTTTTGTGATGAACATCAACTTAACCACTGATAATGATCATGGCCTGTTGTGTCTGGCAAACTGTTGGAGAAATATGATATTAATCATCCCGCATTTTGATGCACATCATATTGCATGGGAAGAGACGGGTATAAATTCGTTGCTTATTTTTTATACATGCAATCGATTATAACGCCTACTGATTTCTCACAAGCTTCATTAAACGCGGTGAATTATGCAGCGGACATGGCACTTGCATTAAACGTTAGGCTCGTGGTTTTGCATGCAACCGGCACGCCCGGTAATAGCGGAGACATTTATACGGCGCCTGCACATGATGAAATTGATGAAAAATTAAACAGCCTGAAAAATGATTTAATGAAAAGAACGAATAAAAAGATACCGGTTCACATTAAAAAAACCATTGGCTTTACCGAGAGCGAAATCATTAGTGCGTGCAGGCATCAAAAACCACTGGCCGTAATTATGGCTACAAGAGGCGCAAGCTTTATGGAGCATTTTTTCAAGGGCAGCATTACGGTTTATCTTTCAAAAAATCTCAAATATCCTGTCATCGTTGTGCCCCGTGGCCTTGAGCACAAGCCCATTAGAAAAATATTACTGGCAACAGACCTTGAGAATATATCTGGTTTGCCAATAGAAAGAATAAAAAATATTGTAAAGGTTTTTAATGCACAACTCGATGTTGTGCACGTAAGTAACGGAGAGGATAAACCGGAAATAACATTACACCGGATGAATGAATTAACTGGTTACCTGAGCGGTTGCAATGCACATGGTCATTTCATTTACAATAAAAACGTATATGAAGGGATTATAGATTTTGCAAAAGAAAATAATGCTGATATTATTTTAACCTTTCCTAAAAAGCATAGCTTCTTTTACAAAAGCAAATCGAAGCAGTTAATATTTAAAGCGCCATTTGCAGTAATGACATTTCAATAAAATAAAATGAAATTGTTTATAGATAAAGAAAGCAAGGTAGATGATGTAAAGAAGATATTTACAAGCTGCTATCCGTTTTTAAAAATAGAATTGTATAAAAAACCTTTTGCCAATAATTTCATTGCCATAAAAAAGGAACCACTACCTGCAACGATAAGGTTGAATGAATTTATACGTACAGCTGATGAAATTGTTATTGACATAAGCCATAATGTTACGGTTGCAGAATTGGAAAGCCAGTTTAATAATATTGGCTTTGTTACAGAAGTCTTCAGAAAATCAGGAAACGTATGGATAGCCTCTTCTTTAACCGACAACTGGACGCTGCAGCAGCAGAATGCAGAAGGTAAAGAAATAAGCAGTCACTTTTAAAAAATTGTTGCTCAGGAAGGCTAAAAGAGAAAACACAATAACAACCGAAACGGCATAAGAATTTTGTACACTCTTTTAGCTGCATTTAAAAAAAAGTACTTATACATTTTGTAAGCTTACCAGTACTCACCCGGCTAAATATGCATTCGCCTTTTCTTCTTTAAATTTTGCATTCTTGCCATCCCAATGCAATGTTTCATCCGGAAATCTTGCTGCAATCACACCTAATAAAATAACTTCTGTGAGTTTAGCCGAGTAGGAAAAAGGTGCGCTGCATTTTGTTCTTCCTAGGCAGGCATCTACAAATTCATGGTAATGTTTCGGACTGCCTTCCTCATAGCTGGCAGCAGGTTTGCCTGCTCTTCCATCCGGGTCATATTTATTTATATCAATTTCTCGGAAAGCATCATTTACGATCAGCTTAGGCATTTGCATGAAATGCGGCAATAATAACCGCTGGCCACTTTCTCCTATAAACATAGCGCCCTGGTCAGGCAATTTTTCGCCTCCGGGAAGTTTTAACTCATCCTCCGCTTCCGGTGCGCCTTTTCCATCAAACCAAACCCATTCAAGTGTTTGAGCGGTGTATTTTGTTTCGGGGAAAGTATAAGAAACATGATTTTTTTCAGGATGGCCAAAATCGGTCGGCTGCCTGCAGGAATTTTTTACTGTTAAAGGAACCGTTAATTGCAGGGCATTATAAGGCGTGTCAAAAATGTGAACGCCCATATCGCCCAAAGTACCGCAACCATAATCAATGCATTTTCTCCAGTTGGAAGGATGATAAAATCCTTCTTTGTAAGGCCGCTTGCGTGCAGTGCCCAGCCATAAATCCCAGTTCAATCCTTCCGGTACGGGATCGCTGCCTTCGGGCGCCGGGCCATCATAACCCCACACTTTTGGCGACCAGGCAATTACTTTTTTAACCTTGCCAACAATGCCTTTTTGAATTAAAATGGTGGCCAGTTTATATTCATAAAAAGAATGCACCTGTATGCCCATTTGTGTTATCAATTTCTTTTGAGCGGCTATTGCGTCCATTTTCCTTGAGTCAGAAATATAATGGGTTAAAGGTTTTTGACAATACACATTTTTATTCAGTTCCATGGCCATTAACGAAACCGGCGCATGTGCATGATCTGTTGTAGACACAACCACTGCATCTATATTACCACCCATATTTTTGAACATTGCTTTATAATCTGTAAATGTTTGCGCATTGGCATAAGTGTTTTTAATCTCATTTAATTTATTTGCATCAACATCACAAAGGGCTACCACTTCCACATCAGGATGCGAAGCAATATCATGCAAATCACTTAAGCCCTGGCCACCCAAACCCACCTGTGCTATCCTTAATTTATTACCGGTAACAATTGCCCGTGAAGGAAAGGGCAGGAGAAAAGCCATGCTTCCTGCAACAGTGGTTTTTATAAAACTTCTTCTTTTCATTGTATTGAGTTGTTTGAAATGTTTACTTTCTGCTAAGATTATTTCGTAACCGGCATGCCTGTTAACCCGGTTATCAAATTAAATTTTGATTTGTAATATACAGTATATGTGCAAACGAAAAAGAAACAATGTGGATTCTGTATAAAATTTCTCAAAGGGCAAGCTGCAGCATTCATTCAAAAACAAAACAACCTATAATGCGGGGCTTCCTGCTATTCCATGAACCTTTCTTTGTTTCATTTATTTTTTTCATTATGTATTTTTGTTTCCTCGACGTAACTTTGAATGGAGCAAAACCGTTATTAAGCGAACTGTTACAGGCATATATTGCACCCTGTGCAGAAAAGTAACCTGATTGCTATAAAACACCTGTTACATATCGCTTCATAAACATAGTTTCACGCAGCGTTGTAACCGCAGCAGTGCGAAGGTGAACATCAAAACATTTATTATTAGTATATCAATACATAAAGTTTTTATTATCGAACAATTAAAAAATAAACAACATGAGTATCCGACTTGGTGACACCGCACCAGACTTTAAAGCAGAAACCACAAAAGGCCCTATCAATTTTCATGAATGGATTGGCGATGGCTGGGCTATGCTTTTTTCTCACCCCAAAGATTTTACTCCGGTATGTACAACCGAATTAGGCTATATGGCAAGAATAGAACCTGAATTTACCAAACGCAATTGCAAGATCATTGGTCTTAGCGTAGATCCGGTGGAAAGCCATTTAAGATGGGAAAAAGATATTGAAGCAACACAGGGCGCTGCTGTTGGTTACCCGATGATTGGCGATCCGGAACTGGCTGTAGCAAAATTGTATGAAATGCTTCCGGCAGAAGAACCCAACACTTCAGAAGGAAGGACGCCTGTTACCAACCAGACAGTACGCACTGTTTTTATAATCGGGCCTGATAAAAAAATAAAGCTGCAGCTTACTTATCCAATGTCCACCGGCCGCAATTTTAATGAGATATTGCGTGTGCTTGATTCTATACAGCTTACATCGGCATATAAGGTTTCCACACCTGCCAACTGGAATAATGGCGAAGAAGTAATTATCCCTGCTGCATTATCAGAAGAAGAAGCAAAGGCAAAATATCCTGATGGCGTGAGAGTGGTTAACGCTTATCTGCGTTATGTGGCACAGCCGGGAAGCTAATTTTCCGGGATAAATTCTTAACTCATAAGTTTAAAAGTTTTTTAAGCTTATGAGTTTTTTTGTGTCTAAACTTCCGGGCTTTAAACATTCATTAAACCAATTTCTGTAATAATATGCAGGAACTGAAATATAAAGACTCTACAATGAAAACCTGAACCCGAAGAAAACGCCAAACCTGTCAACACGCGCTGTTGGCAAAGGGCGAGGCAGTACACGCCAGATAAAATCAACACTGAAGAATTTAAAAATATTATCAACACCAGTGCCTACTTCAAGGTACATTTTATTATTAAGCGTTTTGAAAGGGTTGCCCGGTACAAAATTGAGTTTATAATTGGCATCGGACAGGTCGCCGATAATACCTTTGGCTTCCCAAAACTGGCGCATCTTTAATTTTCGGGTGAGCTTTGTGTAGCGGAATATACCTGAACCTATATTATGTTCAATATTAAACCCGGCATAACGATCAGTAAGGTATTCAAACCTGTCGATAAGATTGAATGAATACTTGCTGTAATAATACCAGTTATTCCCCGGAAGGATGGCCAGCATTTGATACGGTGCCGTACCAAAAACTTTTCCTGCAAAAACATTATAATACAAAGTGCCGTAAGGCGCAATTTTAAGATAGTCTGATACAGAAATATTTATTTTATCATACCGGTAACTGCTGTTAAATACGCCAGGAAAGGCATGCGTATAATTTAATTCAACAACCGGGTAGCTGCTGCCGAGATTATATCTTTCAAAATTATCTTCTATGGTTCGCTCCTGGTAGGCATAACGAAGCCGTAAACCTGTTTCAAATGTGCTGAAAGGATCGCCTGTTTTTGCAGGAAAAGAATTAGCACCGGGAAGATTCAATACCGCTTCATATTGCCGGCTGCTTGCCGTAACACCAAAGCCAAATCCATTAAATGTTTCGCGATAATATTCGAATTTTTTTTCTGTAACCTGCTGCAACCTGTACTCCATATCCGGCTTGCGAAGAAAGAACCCAAACACGTTATCAGAACCAAGCTGATCATAAAAAACCTGGCCATTATCAATATCCTTTTTATAATACACATCAATATAACTCCAGGGCGAACGGCTCAGCATATATTTCGCTTCTGCCTTGCCTTTAAAAGTTTTGTCTGCAAAACCATAAGCCAGGTAACCGCGCAGGTTTAGTTTCTTATTAAAACCGCGGTTGGTAGCCAGGTCAAAACGCATTCTTGTGCCTTCATAAGTATTGCCCGATACCCAATAATACCATGGGCCTATGCGCACATTACCCACATCAAGGGTGCCTGTTGTAAGAAAATTAAATGCATGCTGATACCGTATATATGTTTTATTGTTGGTTAAAGTATCCAATACTTTATATACGGTTTGTTCATTGGCATTTAAAGGTTCATGCCTTCTTTCCTGCCAGAAAGAATCAGGCTGGTTTTGAGCGCCGCGTTTCAATAAAATGTCTTCATTTGATTTATTGGAATCGAGCGATGCCGTAACGATATCGCTGTTGAGCAATACATTTTTATACGTTGTGGTTTTACGCGCCTTTAATCCAAGCCTTTTTTTACTGATAGGTGTAATATCAGCCACAAATTTATCCTTATATAAAAACCAGGTGCTGTCGTTTACCAGCTTAAACTCCTGTATCAGTGTTAACCCCGTAATGAAATTAATGTTCGCATCTGTGGCAGGCCGCAACATTATTTTTTGAATGGAAAAACTGGTATCGTGCACCCAGCAATCGCCTTCAAAAAATTCACCGCCCGGGCGTTTTGGTTTAAAGGCAAAATGCACCAGTCTTTTGCCGGCGAGATATTGTGTGTCTAATAATTTAAAGTTGTAGAAATCATTCCCGTTATCACTAAACGGCCCCACATATTGCCTGTTAAAAACAGGAATGGTGTTATCATAAACATTTATGTTTTGATAAGTATTGCCCAACTGTTTTATATAACTTTCATTTTCTATACCGTTGGTTATTGTGGCCTTTATTATTTCACGTGTTTTACGCGGATCTTTCTGATAATAATAATCAGAAAGCGTTTCGGTTAAATATACCGGCAGAAAAGGTTCTCTCTCCGATGTGCTGTCAACATAATCCAGCACAAATTTCAAAGGTTTCAGGAGGAAGTTTTTACCCAGTTTTTCTTTGTTCACATTATCAAGGTCAAGTTCCAGCTTATTATAAACCTCATAACCATAATTGTTGAATTGTTTTCTGTCGTTTTGTGGTTTGTGTGCAATAATTTTTCGCCAAAACCATAAAGCACGATTATATTTTGTTTTTATCACTACTTCATCTTTTGACTGCATAACCGTAAGATGCACCGTGACAAAAGAAGAATCTTCTATATCAGCCACAGGTATTTTTGTGGGGTCGTAACCAACGCTTGTAATAATAAGGGTATCAACAGCCGCGCGGCTGTTTAAGGTAATGGAAAATTTGCCAAGCGAATCGGTAAGCATGCCGCCATTTTGTAAAGCAAATTTCACAGAAACAAAAGGTATGGGCTCATCGCTTTGTTTATCCAATACTTCGCCCTGGATTATTTTGGTTTGGGCAACAGCATAAAACGGCATAAAGCTCATAAGCGCCGGTATAAACTGCAACAACACCTTTCGCATGGGGCAAAATTATTCTCAAACACGCAAATGTGTAAAGAATTATCAACCGTTTAACTAATTGTGTAAAAGGCTGTTTTGAAAGAAAGCATCATGCTATTATAAGAATAACAGGAAAACGTCTAAAAAAATTATAAAGATTCCCTGCGTTGCTGTGCTGAAAATTAAAAAAAGTGGTTTGGTATGGAATTGGTTTTGTTAATCGGAAAAAAGAATTTATGAAAAACGAATCCACATCAAAAACCACTTCACGCACTACATCTAAAAGCGCCTCCAATGGGGCAAGCCATAAGGAAAATCTTTCAAAAATTTTTGAAGACTCACTGAAAGATATTTATTGGGCCGAAAAACATCTTACCAAAGCATTACCCAAATTGAGCAAAGCTGCCTACGATGAGGAATTAAGTGCGGCATTTGACAATCATTTAAAAGAAACAGAAGGGCATATTGAAAGGTTGGAACAGGTGTTTGAACAACTCGGTAAAAAAGCGCAGGCAAAAAAATGCCCTGCTATGGAAGGCTTGGTAGAAGAAGGTAAAGAAGCTATAGAAGAATATGAAGAAGGCTATGCAAGAGATGCAGCGCTGATTATTGCTGCTCAAAAGGTTGAGCATTATGAAATTGCCGCTTATGGTTCTTTAAAAGCACATGCAAAAATGATGGGAGAAAGTGAAATTGTTTCTTTACTTGAACAAACAGAACAGGAAGAAGGCAATGCAGATAAAAAGCTTACTCAAATTTCCAAAACGGTAAATGAGCAGGCTTACAATGCATAATCGCAAATCAAATAAATTTATTATTAATCATTTAAATTGAATATTATGAATAAGAAGATAATTGCAGGAGCAGTAATTGCATTGGCAGCCGGTATAGCTACATATATGTACAGGCGCAACAAAAATAAAATAAATGAATATGCTGCAGATGCATATGATGAATTAGGCGATACAATGCATGTTACAGAAGACAGGCTTGAAACAACATTTTCTTAATTGTTTTCCAACCTTAGATTAAAGCAGAGACCTCGCCATCGGCGGGGTTTTTGTTTAAATACTAAAAAAGGCGATGAAAAAGCGTTTGTCTGTAAAAGGCTTGTTTGAAGTTTTTAAAGAATCATTTAAAGGTTTTGGAAATGATAAAGTAACCAAGCTTAGCGGCAGCCTGGCTTATTATACGGTTTTTTCATTGGGCCCTTTAATGGTAGTGATTATTTCGTTATGCAGTATTTTTTTGGGTCGTGATGCTATTGAAGGAAAAGTGTATGAGCAGCTTGTAAGTTTCGTAGGCGCAGATACGGCTTTGCAACTGCAACAGGTAATTAAAAATGGCTTTATAAACGGCAAAGGCACTTTTGCCGCTATTATTGGCGTGATCACTTTATTGATAGGTGCTACCACAGTTTTTGGCGACATCCAGGATTCTATCAACATAATATGGAACCTTAAACCAAAGCCAAAAAAAGGCTGGCTTAAAATGCTTCGCAACAGGTTTTTATCTTTTTCGGTAATAGCAAGCCTTGGTTTTTTATTGCTGGTATCCCTTGGCATATCTGCCATTATAGAAACTTTAATGAGCAGCTTTAAAGCCCGCTATCCCGATGTGACGGTTCATATTGTTTACATTATAAACCTGGTATTAACATTTGGCATAACAACGCTGATATTCGCAGTAATATTTAAAGTGCTGCCAGATGCACAGATAAAATGGAAAGATATAATGTCCGGCGCCATTGCTACCTCGATATTATTCATGTTAGGCAAATTTGCCATTTCATTTTATATAGCTAAAACAAATGTCGGCAGCACGTATGGTGCGGCAGGTTCCATTGTAATCCTGCTGGTATGGGTATATTACTCTTCAATTATTTTATATTTTGGAGCAGAATTCACAAAGGCTTACGCCGTTAAATATGGGTCTTCCATCCATCCCAACGATTATGCCGTTACCATGAAACAAGTGGAGGTTGAAACAGGCAGGCAAACCGTGCAGTCAAACGAAAAAACGGATGCAGCTGCAGATAAAAACCGGGCGAAATAGTTAAATATATTTGGGTTTCCAGAATTCGGGTAATCTTAGTTAATCACATGATGTAAACATTATATCTTGCAGCATTTTGTAACTGCTACTTGTACCTGTAGCTTAGTAATTTTGTTTGATTTTGGAGCGAATGAAACGCCTGTGTTAAACCTGTCCCGCACAAGGGACATACATAGCGAGGTTCCCTGTCCGGCTGATCCGTTCAGGCGCGCATGAGACCATTGAAAAATCAAAGATGTACGAATGAAATTATACCCGGAATCAGCAGAACAGCAGCTCGAATTCTCTAAAATAAAAAATCTTTTAACTGCATATTGCGACACCGATTATGCAAAAGAAAAGGTATCTCAGCTTCGTATTCATACCAAAAAAGAAATCATCCGGCTCCAGTTGCAGCAGGCCCATGAATGCAAGCTGATAGTGGAGCAGGGCCAGTCATTGCCCAATAATTTCAGCTTAAACCTGAACCGCAGTTTAAAATTATTAAGTATAGAAGGCGGTGTATTGCAAACGGAAGATTTTATAAACATCCGCAGGCTGGCTGCCAATACAGAAAGAATATTCCGCTGGTTTGATGGGGAGCGCAGGCTGGCTTATACCGCGTTATATAAAGTGCTGGAAGGTTCTTATTATGAAAAAACCATCATCCAAATGATTGATGAAATATTTGATGATGGTGGCAATATAAAAGATAATGCCAGTGAAGCGCTTCAAAAGATACGGCAAAACCTTTTTCGCAAACGCAATGAATTAAGGCGCGTATTTGAGAAAGCTATCGCCCGTTTAAACAAAGCCGGCTACAGCGCAGAAATTGAAGAAAGTTTCAGCAATGGCAGGAGGGTGGTAGCCGTTTTTTCAGAATATAAACGGCAGGTAAAAGGCATTTTGCATGGCGAAAGCGATAGCCGTAAAACGGCTTTCATAGAACCCGAAGAAACCATAGAACTAAACAATGAAGTTTTTTCGCTGGAAAATGAAGAGAAGAAAGAAATCTACCGTATTTTAAAACAGTTAACAGCCAACCTTTCCGTTTACGGCAGCCTTCTGTTGCAATGGCTGCAGATTGCCGGCGAATATGATTTTATTAATGCCAAGGCAAAATTTGGGATTGATATAAAAGGCAATTTTCCAAATATTTCGGATAAAGCTATTGTAGATTTAAGGGAAGCCTACCATCCGTTATTGCTGCTGCACAATAAGCAGTCGGGCAGGCAAACCATCCCGGTTACATTAAAACTTGATGAACAAAACCGCCTGCTTGTTATAAGCGGCCCTAATGCCGGTGGCAAAACCGTTACCATGAAAACCATCGGGCTTAACCAGGTAATGCTGCAAAGCGGCCTGCTGGTGCCGGTGCACCCAGATTCTGAAATGGGCATCTTCAAACAACTATTTATCCACATTGGCGATACACAAAGCATAGAATTTGACCTCAGTACTTATTCTTCGCATTTGCTGCATATGAAGTATTTTATTGAGCATGCAAATGGTAAAACTTTATTTTTTATTGATGAGCTGGGCAGCGGCACAGACCCTAATCTTGGCGGGGCTTTCGCAGAAATTATTTTAAATGAGCTTAACCGGAAACATGCTTTCGGGATAGTTACAACCCATTACCTTAACCTTAAAACGTTTGCCAATAAAACTCCTGGAATTATTAACGGTTCCATGATGTTTGATGAAGAAAACCTTCAACCTTTATTCAAATTATCTGTTGGAAAACCGGGCAGTTCTTATACCTTTGCAATAGCAGAACGCATTGGTTTACCCAAACACCTCATTGCGAATGCAAAAAAGCTGGTTGATGAAAATCATTTCCGTTTGGATAAGTTGTTAAACAGAACGGAAAAGGATCTTCAAACATTGCAAAAGGAAAAGCTCGATCTGAAAAAGTTAATGTCCGAAAATGAGCAACTGAAAAAGCAATTATCAACTGAATTAAGTAGGGAAAAGCACAGGCAGCAAATTGAAGTGTTAAAACTTCAGAATAAGGTTACTGAAGAGCGAATAGCTTATCTCAGGGAAATGGAGCGTAAGCTTAAACAGGTTGTTTTGGATTGGAAAAAGACCGAGAATAAAAATGAGGTAATTAAGCAGTTACAGGAACTTTTATTTAAGCGTAAGGATAACCAGGTTAAGAACAGGCTGGAAAAGAAAATTGAATCAAAATACAGGGAATTACAAACGCCTGTTTCAGTTGGTTCAAAAGTAAAAATGAAAAAGAATTTCCAGGTAGGCGAAGTAAAGGAAATACGCGGTAAAAGGGCTGTAGTGCAAATTGGAATGGTTCCAATTAATATTGATTTGAACGATCTCGTACCCGTGGAAGAGAAATAAGAGGAGTAATAACACATATGCCAGCTTTTGATAAAGTATTATTTATTGATGACGACATCATAACGGTAAAAATTTGCGAACGCTTAATAAAGCTTACGGACTTTGCTGCTGAATTTGTTTCGTGCGAAGACGGTAGCAAGGCGCAAACTTTTTTAATGAAAAATACCGATAATTTGCCCGACCTGATATTCGTTGACCTGAATATGAGCGTGATGAACGGGTGGGAATTTATTGAGTGGTTTAATGTTTGGTCTGAAACAATAACCAAAGACATTCCCGTATATATATTTTCTTCGAGTTTATACAAGGAAGATTACGACCGGGCCAGCAGTTATAAAACTGCGGGCTTTATTATAAAACCCATTACTGTTGAGCATCTTTCAAAAATAACAGCCAAATATGCTTCCACGTAATTTATGTTATAAAGCCTTTGCTGATACCGTTAACTAGCTACCTTTGCCGGGCTTTATTTACTTATTAAAAAACACGCGATGGCTTCCAGGACCGACAATTTTCAATCGCCGGATTATTACCTTATAGATGAACTGTTAACCGATGAGCACAAACTTGTTCGCGAAACAGTACGCAATTATGTAAAGAAAGAAATTTCCCCCATTATTGAAGACTATGCGCAGCGCGCAGCATTCCCTGAATTTATAGTAAAGCAAATGGGTGAACTTGGCTGTTTTGGCCCAACCATTCCGCCCGAATATGGTGGCGGCGGTTTGGATTATATCAGTTATGGATTAATGATGCAGGAACTGGAGCGCGGCGATAGCGGTGTTCGTTCAACAGCAAGCGTACAGGGCAGTTTGGTTATGCATCCCATTTATGCTTATGGCAGCGAAGAACAGCGTAATAAGTATTTGCCCAGGCTGGCAAACGGTGAATGGCTGGGATGTTTTGGCCTGACCGAACCCGATTTTGGGAGCAATCCTGCGGGTATGATAACAAATATTAAAGACGATGGCGATCATGTAATACTAAATGGCGCTAAAATGTGGATAAGCAATGCGCCTTTTGCGCAGGTTGCAGTTGTTTGGGCCAAAGATGAAAACGGAGAGATACGCGGTTTAATTGTTGAGCGTGGCATGGAAGGTTTTACAACGCCTACAACGCATGGCAAATGGAGCCTGCGTGCCAGCGCTACCGGCGAACTTGTTTTTCATGATGTGCGCGTGCCGAAAGAAAATATTTTTCCAAACGTAAAAGGTTTAAAGGGGCCGCTTGGCTGTTTAACCAAAGCCCGTTATGGCATTGCCTGGGGTGCCCTTGGCGCTGCTATGGATTGTTATGATACAGCGCTCCAATACAGCAAAGAACGCGTGCAGTTTGATAAACCTATCGGCGCATTCCAGTTACAGCAAAAAAAACTGGCTGAAATGATAACCGAAATAACAAAAGCACAATTGCTTGTCTGGCGTCTTGGTGTTTTAATGAACGAAGGCCGGGCAACACCCGCACAGGTAAGTATGGCCAAGCGCAACAGTTGCGAAATAGCTTCGGATATTGCCCGTAATGCAAGAGCCATGCTTGGCGGCATGGGCATTACCGGCGAATACAGTATTATGCGTCACATGATGAACCTTGAAAGCGTACTCACTTATGAAGGCACACATGATATTCATTTACTTGTAACCGGCATGGATGTAACGGGTTTTAATGCGTTTAAATAATCAGGTGAACGAAGATCAGGGATTTAAGATTTGCAGATTTTTTTATTGCATCAATGTAGTTACGTTTTATACCTGCTTTAATGCAGAACGTTCTTCCAGTATGCGTTCTGCAATCATCATGTCAACCGGCCTTGTGATTTTTATGTTATCATATTCACCTTCCGTTAAAAACACTTCAGTGCCGTAAGCTTCCACTACGGTGGCTTCATCTGTAAAAGCGTCTGTATATTCCTGTTCAAAAGCCGGTAAAATTATGCTGCTTAAAAATGTTTGCGGGGTTTGAATAATGCGTACATCTTCCCGTTTTGCAACAGTGTGACCTGTATCGCTTATTATACGTATGCTGTCTGTGGCTGTAACAGCCGGAACAGCGCTTCCATGCTCAATCGTATTTTTATAACACCGTTGAATTAACGGAACTGAAACAAGACAGCGTACTGCATCATGTACAAAAACTACTGATTCCTCCTTGATTTCTTTAAGCCCGCATTGAACAGAATGAAAGCGGGTATCACCACCGGTAATGATATTTATCCGATCCTTTTCCTTAAAACTGCCAATAATGGTTTTACCATTTTGAATATGTTGACCGGGTAAAACCAATATGATCTTTAAGTCGTTGTAAGCTCTTAAAAAAGTATCGAGCGTGTACCATAAAACAGCCTTTCCTTTCAGCAGTAAAAATTGTTTTGGTATAATATTGCCCATTCTTTTACCAGATCCGCCGGCAACTATTACCGCATATTTTTTCATTCGTGCATATTTGTTTTTTGCCTCATGTAACGCCCTTGATATACATTCCCCGGGTGTAAAATACATCTTATATGGGCGCTCCATTTATTGAGTAAAGAAAGCGAATTATTTTTTACTGATAAGGGTGCTGATACTATTGTTTAATGAATGTGTAGGGGTCGGTCTCAAGAAAATCGTTCACTTTAATATCAACCGAAATTACTTTGGCGCCGTCTGTTACAAAGTGCACAGGGAATATTCCATAAGCAGGATTGCTATATTCAAGCAGCCATTCATTACTATCCATGTATTCTATCTTTGCAGTCAGGTTATGCTTGTAGAATTTTAAAACCATATCCCCGCCCACAATTCTTATCGACATATTTCCGAAAACAGGGTTAGTGTAATCACCTGTATAAACACTCAAAGAAAGCGGTGTCTTTTTATTCTTAATTCTTGCTTTGTATGATTCTATTTCGCTAAGCCGGTTATTACGGGCTTCAAGATAATTTGGTAAAGCCATGGCGCTGTAATCTTTTGCCGGCAAGCCAAAGTAAGCATCTAATATTTTATAGCGGAGCAGTTCAAAAAACGACTGGTTATCGTTGTTTGTAAAAATGGCAATCCCAAGATTTTCTTCCGGCACAAAGCAGGTGTTGGACACAAAACCATCAGCGCCGCCGGTATGTTCAAATACCTGTTTGCCGCCATAGTCGCTCATAAAAACACCCAAACCGTAACCATAGTAATGATAAGGCAGGAAAGTGTTTTTGCGGCTGGTAATAATCGTATTCATATCTCTTGTTGTGCGTATAGCCGGCCACGGAATAATTTGCTTGTTATTATAACGGCCGCTGTCAAGCTGCATTAATAGCCATTTTGAAATGTCTTTTATGCAACTTACAATAGAACC
The DNA here is from genome assembly GCF_051953455.1 of Parafilimonas sp. NCBI lineage: Bacteria > Pseudomonadati > Bacteroidota > Chitinophagia > Chitinophagales > Chitinophagaceae > Parafilimonas > Parafilimonas sp. The sequence continues at coordinate 29,929 of NZ_JBQCIT010000062.1, forward strand.
CGCAGGAGCCATATTATCAATATTATCATAAGGCAGTTTCTGCAAAGTTTCGCTGAATGAATTACTGTAAGGCGTTGCGGCGCCGGGCATTTGCTCCATATTGTTGCCAAGCGTGTGCGTGTTTTCCATGCCTAATGGTTCAACAATATTATCATACACATATACTTCCCATGGCTTGCCTGTAACCTTTTCAATTACCTGTCCCGCCGTTAAAAAACAGGTATTGCAATAACCCCATTGCTGCCTGAAATTGCCTGTTGGTTTCAGCAGGCGCATTTTATACATAAGCGAATCCCTCGAATACTGGGAATTCCAGAATGTAAAATCACCCTGGAAAGTTTTTGTACCAAGATGATGCGAGAGCATATCTTTTATGGTTACAAGCTGAGTTGTTGTACTGTCGTACACATGGTACCAGGAAAAATATTTGGTGATCTTATCGTTTAAAGAAAGCTCGTTTTCATAATCAAGTTTTGCAAGCGATGTGCCGGTGAAAAGCTTGGTGTTGCTTGCAATCATAAAAAGTGTGTTCTCATCAACGGGCTCTTTTGTTTCAAGATTACGAACGCCGTAACCTTTCATTAAAACCACTTTGCCATCTTTTACAATTGCAATGGCAAGACCGGGGATCTTCCAGTCTTTCATGCCTTTGTTAATATAACTGTCAATGCTGTCTTTTACAAATGAGGGCTGGGATTTAGCATAGATGATTCCCAAAAGCAGAAGGATGCAAAGCGTTGTCTTTTTCATGATAGCAATTAAGCTTGAAAGATAATAATTTAATAAAATTGCCCTCCCTTAGCAAAAACCATACGCAATTTTCCTGTATATGTTTACCTGTTGCTTAACTGCTGGCATTCCGGGTACTATCCTGCATTTTGTATTTCGCCTTCATGCAATAAACGGATGATTTCGTTTTTGAACCCGCTGATACCAAACTGCACTAAAAAATATTCCACCGAAGCTGCAAAGCCCGGAATGCTTGTGAGATCAATATCCCAAAGCGAATCATTGCTCAATATTTGTTGCACGGCAACGCCTGCGGAAGCATTTTTCCAATAAGAATAAAGAAGCCCGGCGTTACTATCGTTGATTTTATATTTTCTGTTTTGTATTTCGCCATAATAAACCCCATCAATTATTTCAACAGGTTTTGTAAATAAAATGCAGGCAGCAAAACCAGCTGACATGTATAAAGGAACTTTACGCGTTTTTTCATAATAACGCATAATTAATGGCACACACCGTGTTTTTATTTTGGCTGTATAATTCAGGCTAATGCTTAACCATTTATGTTCGATATAAGGATTGGAGAAACGGTCTATAACGTTGCCGGCAAAAGATGCTGCTTCAGCACGGGTGATGGATGCACCCACAATACAGCCGGCGATCTCATCCATCATCAATTTTTTAATGAAATTGAAAATAGTTTCGTCCCGCATTGATTCATATACCAGCTCAAAACCTGACAGATAAGATAAAGCGCAACTGAAGGTATGTGTTGCATTCAGCAGGCGCAATTTTAATTCGCGGTATTTATTGATGTCGGATGTTATAATAACGCTATCGTCTGTTTTATAAAACGAGAGTATTTCTTTCGTCCGTTCAGAAGCCGATTGAATAGCCCATAAACTATAAGGCTCGCTCATAATTGTCAACCCATCTTTATAACCGGCCTCTTTCTCAAACGCAAGCTGATCCTGTATTTTAAGCGCACCCGGAACAATACGGTCAACAAGTGAATCGCAAAAATCATTGGCAGTGTTAAGCCAGTCAATAAAAGCCTGCCCCAGTTTATGTATACCGGCAAGCTGCAATACAATCTCTTTTAATTTCTTGCCATTATCCGTAATCAATTCAGTTGGAACGATTACCATTCCACTTTCCGGGCTTCCATTAAAATGCTGAAAACGCTTATATAGAAATGCTAACAGTTTGCCGGGAAAAGATACAGGCGGCGCAGCCTTAATATCATCATCTGCTTTTAATTCTATGCCCACTTCTGTTGTGTTTGAAATAATAATTTGCATGGTTGCGCTTTGTGCGTACTCCATTATTTCGTTCCAGCTTTGCTGGGCCGCTAAAACCCTGCTTATGGATGCATTGATGATATATTCTTCAACAGGCTTTCCGTCAACTAAACCTTTAATGCATTGCGTGTATAATCCATCCTGTTTTGAAAATTCATCCACATTACTTCCGGTAGATTTTACCACAACAATACGGCCGTTAAAAACGTTCTGTTTGTTCGCTTTATCAATATAAAAATCAGGCAGGCCGCGTAATAAAACGCCTGTGCCAAACTGCAGCACTTTTTCAGGCAGGTTAAAAACTGATGGTTCCGGCACGCTGAATGTTGAAGGCAGGTTCCCTTCCGCGATCAAATCCTTTTTTAACTCCATACTTATTGTTTATTTAATTACAGTAACAAATCCGCATAAGCTTCAATAAAAATATATGCAAAGCAATACTACATACATAATTGAATGAATGTAAGGAAACATACCATGTTTTTCTGAAGAACATTTTCAAAATGTTCTCGGAATATTTAAACGGTATTATTTTTTTAGTAAACATTTTATTAAGAAGTGATATTCCGCAAGTGATTGTTCTCTTTGCCGCTTTCGCTTACCTTCGTTTCACTTCTAAATTTTTTTTATGAATCAATGGAAAGAATATCAACAACAGAATAAAGACCGCTTTTTAAATGAATTAATTGATTTGCTGCGCATACCCAGCGTAAGTGCCCGCAGTGAACACAAAGATGATATGCTGGCTTGTGCAGAAGCCATGAAACAAAAATTAATGGATGCAGGCGCCGATAAAGCTGAAGTATATAAAACCGCCGGTCATCCCATTGTATATGGTGAAAAAATAGTTGATGCTTCCAAACCCACCGTACTGGTGTATGGGCATTATGATGTGCAGCCGCCCGATCCGCTGGAACTCTGGCACAGCGGGCCTTTTGAACCGGTTGTAAAAGATGGAAAATTATATGCCCGCGGTGCTGCCGACGATAAAGGCCAGGTATATATGCATGTGAAAGCGTTTGAAACCATGACAGCCACCAACTCGCTCCCCACCAATATTAAATTTATTATTGAAGGTGAAGAGGAAGTGGGCAGCCCCAACCTTTCCACTTTTGTAAAAGAACATAAAGACTTATTAAAGGCCGATGTAATTCTCATAAGCGACACCTCTATGCTAAGCCTTGATACGCCGAGCATGGATGTTGGTGTGCGTGGCCTGAGTTATATTGAAGTTGAAGTAACTGGCCCTGACCGCGATTTGCACAGTGGTGTATATGGCGGCGCTGTTGCCAACCCCATTACTATACTTGCACAAATGATAGCGAGCCTGCACGATGAAAATAATCATATTACCATACCTGGTTTTTATAATGATGTGGTGGAATCTTCTGCCGAAGAAAGAAAGCTGATGGCTGAAGCGCCATTTGACGCAGAAGCTTATAAGAATGACCTTGGTATAAAAGAATTGTGGGGGGAAAAAGGTTATACAACTAATGAACGTACAGGCATCCGCCCTACACTTGAACTGAATGGTATATGGGGTGGCTATACGGGCGAAGGTTCTAAAACAGTTTTACCTTCAAAAGCGCATGCAAAGATCAGTTGCCGGCTGGTGCCCAATCAAAAATCAGAAGCAATAACGGAATTGCTCATTAATCATTTGAAGAAGATTACACCGCCTTATGTGGATATAAAAATTACGGTGCATCATGGCGGTGAACCGTATATGACGCCTATGGAGAGTAAAGGTTATAAAGCAGCTTCAAAAGCCATTGAAACAACTTTTGGAAAAGCGCCGATTCCTGTACGCGGCGGCGGCAGCATTCCTATCTGCTCATTATTTGAACAGGAGCTTGGCATAAAAATTATTTTCATGGGTTTTGGTTTAGATAGTGACAACCTGCATAGTCCGAATGAAAAATTTGATCTTGCCAATTATTATAAAGGCATTGAAACCATTCCTTATTTTCATAAATATTTTGCGGAAGAATAATGCATCTTGTTAAGTTATGCATCAAAGCTGCACTTACTTAAGTCAGCGCTGCTTAAGATCACTTCATAATCTGCCCGAAGCTATAAATTTAGTTCCGGGCAGATTCGTTTATAATTCTCGCACTATAATTTTCGGATCAGCAGCCAATTCAATTATTTGATAAATAACACCCTCATATTTAGATGATAACCCATATTTATTTTGCTTCAAAAAAATAAAAGACAAATTTGTCTTTTATTTGAATTAACATGTACTTTTGCAGCTGTAATTAAACCACACAATTAAAAATTAAACATTATGGTAACGGCAGAAATTTTAGATGTTACCCGGATAGAACCAAAACTTAAACATCCAACTATTTTTAAGCATTTTGATGATCTGGAAGCCGGCGAAAGTTTTATTATTGATAATGATCATGACCCTAAACCGCTGTATTACCAGCTTCTGGGTGAACGCGGTAATATATTTAAATGGGAATACCTTCAGCAGGGGCCGCTGCGCTGGCAGGTGAAAATTGCTAAAAACAAGAATGAAGAGCAGGAAAATGCTGCGGCTGTTTCTGAAAAAGACCTGCGCAAGGCTACAGTATTTAAAGCAAAAGGGATTGATTATAGCTGCAATGCCGGTAAAGCATCTGAAAAAATATCAGAAGGGGAGAAGAAGCATACTCCTCTGCCCGGAATTGATAAACTGGAGCTGAATTTTCTTTCGGCTTATATTGTTAATACATACCATGCCTACATAAAAAATAATGCAGAAGTTATAACAGGATTGGCAGAAAAAGTTGCCGAACGGCATGGTAGCCAATACCCGCAACTAAACCGTCTTGCACAATCCATACCTGCTTTTTTTAAAAGCCTGCAGGTGCATATTGATAAAGAAGATAATGCTGTTTTGCCGGCTATCAAACAAATTGCGTCAGCAGAAAACAGTGCTGTTGAAGATGAAATAACTGACCTGGATATTATTAAACAATCGCTGCTGTTATTGCAAAAAGAGCATGTGATTATTACAGAAGACCTCGAGTATTTCCGCAGGTTAACCAATAATTACACACTACCCTACGGCGCCTGCAATTCTTTTACTTATTTCTATCAAAAGCTGGAAGAATTGCACAGCATACTCACGCATTGTATGCATGTGGAAGAAGATATTCTTTTTCCAAAAGTAGCTGCACTTGAAGCCGAAACAGCAGCGGTATAGATAGGTTTCGTTGCAAATAAATTATATCGCCATGAAAGAAATGATAATCAATGACCATACAAAAATATCAGAGCTGATTGCATTGAATAAATCAGCCATTGATGCTATTGCAGCAGTTGCAAAACCGTTGCGCCGTTTAAAAAATCCTGTGCTGAGGAAGGTGATGGCTTCAAGGGTGAATATATCTGAAGCGGCAAAAATGGCGGACTGTAATGTGAAAGATATTGTAGCGGCATTGATACCGCTGGGTTTTAGTTATGAAATAACTTCTTCAGCTAAAGAAACAACCATTCAACCTAAACCCTTTTGGTTGCGTAATGCTAAAGAGAGCGATATTATATGGTATGATGTGCGCCCCATAATTGAATCGGGTACAGACCCGCTGAAAAACATACTGGGGAAGTTTAAAGAAGTGCCGCCCGGCAAAGTGTTATGCATCATCAACAGTTTTATTCCAACGCCATTAATTCATTTGCTGAAGCAGGAAAAGGCAGAAGACAGTTATGTGCAAGCAAAAAGCCATACTGAATTTTATACTTATTTCCTAAAAAAACAACGAGAGGATGTTGTAAATAAAGCTGCTGGTAATGCAGTGGATAAAGTGATTATGGATGATGCTGATTCCTTTCAATCAGTATATAATGCTTTCTCAAAAGAGAAGATTAAAGAAATAGATGTACGCCGCCTGGAGATGCCTTTACCGATGCAAACCATCTTGAAAGAATTAGATAAACTTCCCAAAGGCAACATGCTATTTGTTCATCATAAAAGAGTGCCTGTATATCTTCTTGAAGAACTGGCAAATAAAAATTATGAAGTGCATATTCACACAATTGATGAAAAGAATGTGAAGATGATCTTATTTGAAACATCATCAGTATAACAGTAAATAATCCTGCTCAATGGCAGATATCAATATAGGCAAAGCTCCGCCCAACAATGCAGTTCTTCCTTTTTATGCAACGGCCACCATAGCATTTTGGGTTCTTTGCCTTTTACTGTTTTTTGATGCAGGTAATCTCACAAGCCACTATTTCAATCCACACCTGCTGGCAATTGTGCATACAGCAGCGCTGGGCTGGGGAACAATGATCATCTTTGGTGCAGCGTATCAACTGCTGCCTGTAATATGCGAACGTGATTTGTTTAGTCCGGCTATCGCAGCTATATGCTGGTATACTTTAACAGCAGGCATTGTTTTGCTTGTTGTGGCTTTTTATAACTTTTATACCGGCTGGCTGATGATAAACGGGGGAGCGCTGATTGTGTTATCAGCATGTGCTTATCTTATCAATGTATTATTTACAAGCCGCATTTGTATTCGTTATTCGGTTGTAAAATTATTTGTTGTTACTTCAGGCGCGTGGTTATTATTTACAGCCATAGCAGGATTGCTGCTCGCTATTAATTTACGCTATTTTTTCTTCAGTAAAAACCATCTTGAAATTTTAAAATTGCATGCACATGCAGGGTTAGCCGGCTGGTTTCTTCAATTAATAACCGGTGTAAGCAGTAAACTTGTACCGATGTTTTTGTTAGGCAAATCTGCAAAGCAAAAGCTGCTGCTATATGCCTGCATGCTTCAAAATGCAGGATTATTATTCTTTTTATGCGATGGCTATTTTTTTGGCATTGTTGCGGCAAGGATAATTATATATGTCATATTGATTGCTGCCGGTGTTGTATGCTGGCTGCTCTATTTATATGATACATTCAAAGGCCGCGTTAGAAAAGATGTAGATGTGCAGATGAAACATGCCTTTATTTCTTTCCTAAGCCTGGGCGCCGCTATATTATTGATACCTGTAATTGTATATGCAGCAGGTTCCCGTTGGGCAATATTATATGGCGCCCTTTTATTTATGGGATGGATAACAGGTATTATAATTGGCAAAACATTTAAAACCCTGCCCTTTATTGTATGGAATGCACATTACAAAAATCTTTCAGGAAAAGTAAAGGTGCCGTTGCCCAAACAATTATACAGCGAAACTTTGGTGCAATGGCAATTCAGGCTTTATATACTTGCCCTTATAATGCTTTGCGCAGGCATCGTTATAAATGCAGCCATTATTATCCGCATTGCCGCTGCAATATGGATAATCGTGTCTTCGCTGTATGTAATAAATGTAATGAAGGTGCTGCTGCATAAAACAAAAATTGTATGATGACTATATCATTAAGCGATCCATATTCTGCGGAAAAATTAAAAGCACAGGAAGCGCTGTATAATGTGATAGACCCGGAACTTTTTGTAAACGTGATAGACCTTGGACTGATATATGATGTGGCGTTTAACCAGGACAATATTATTGTAACGATGACGCTCTCCACACCGCATTGCCCGATGGGCGAAGCCATTACCAATGGAGTACATAATGCACTGGAAAAAGTTTTCCCCGGAAAAGAAATAGTGGTTGAATTGACATTTGATCCGCCCTGGGGATTTGAAATGCTTACACCGGAAGGCAGGATACAATTGGGAATGAAATGAATATAAACAAGGCCGGTCCGAGACAGCGATCTAACCAAGGAAAGGGGTATGAATATATTTTTCGAAACTCTTCACCAGACCTGTTTGGCTGTGCCGATGGTAAGTTCCGCTACCCCTTAAAAATTTATTTGGCAAATAAAAGAGTTTTTTCTCTTTTATTAAAAATTGGAATTTATCTTTGCATCATAAAAACAAAGAATGTTTTCAAAAACCTGCGAGTATGCTATAAGGGCTATGATATTTATTGCACAAAAAACAAGACAGGATAGCAGGGTAGGTATAAAAGAAATAGCCAAAGGCATTAATTCACCCGAACATTTTATCGCAAAAATTCTGCAGGATTTAACCCGTAAGGGTTTGTTGCAATCTGCCAAAGGGCCTTCAGGCGGGTTTTACCTTGATAAAGCATCTATGAAGCAATCGCTGGCAGATGTTGTAAAGGCAGTAGACGGCGATAAAATTTTTTACGGCTGTGGCCTCGGCCTAAAGCAATGTTCGGAAACAAAACCATGCCCCATTCATTTTGAGTTCAAGAAGGTGCGGCAGGGTTTGTTCGATATGCTGCAAAATACAAGGATAGATGCTTTTACAGAAGCGCTTGAAAATAATATAGCTTTTTTGAAAAGATAATTTTTTTACAATAATAAAAGACAAAAAGGTATTAATATCTTAAATATGAAATGCAGGAATATGTTATTGATGAAGTGCCTGTCAATTATCCCGTTGTTGTTTACTGCTTTTCCATTGTGGGCGCAGGGCATGAAGCCATCAGCTTTTTCATTTGAATCAAAAGAAGCATGGCTGTGGCTTATGCTCATCATTGCAATTTTGCTGCTTATAGCTGCCGTTTTGCTCAAAGAAAGAGTTTCAACGCTGAAGAGCAGTTATAAGAAACACAGAACAGAAGCCTATAAAGAGAAGCTAAAGGAATATACGCAGCAACTCAGCAGTAAACAGATTGAACAATTATTGCAGCACCGGCATAAAAAATCTTCCGGCAAAGCAGGCAACATGCTTTTAGTCTTTTTTGCATCATTATTTATCTTCTTACCAGGCAGTAACCTTGTAGCTCAATCGCCTGGAAAGCGCGACGCATCTTCCTTGCTGGGCGAAGGCGGTATTATCATCACCATCATACTTATTTTAATTCCTATACTGGCGGGCCTCATTCTTCTTACCATTAAAATAAGCAATGCCATTAACCGGCAGCGGAATAAAATACGCCTTGAAGAAGCCGCAAAGCTGGCCGAATACCTGGAGGCATTACCGGATGAAGAAGTTAATGACGTATTGAAGAAAAGAAAGAAAGCGCTCGATTATTCGCTTTCCCACAATGAATTATCAGGAAGCGAACCCGCAGAAGATTCGAGAGGTTTGCTGAACATTAGCCAGGAACCGGGCATGCCTATCGTGGCCATCAAGAAGAAGGCTTTACCGCGTCCAAATATCGATCCTGCTTTATCCCGGCTGGTGCTTTGGTACCTGGGTTGCTCAGCATTCTGGTTGTTATTTGGAACTACTATCGGCGAATACCTCGGCATTAAATTCGTGGCGCCCGATGCTGACCATGTGAGCTGGCTTAGCTTTGGCCGCCTGCGCCCTGTGCATACCAATTCTGTGTTTTGGGGCTGGGCTTCGCTTGGCATGCTTGGCCTGGGCAATTATATAGTGCCGAGGGTAAGCAATGTAAAAATATATAGTATAAAACTGGGCTGGTATGCGTTGTTCCTTATCAATGCGTCGGTTATTATTGGTTCTGTTTGTTTAATGGCGGGTATTAATAACGGCGGCGGTGAATATCGTGAATATGTATGGCCTGTTATGCTGTTATTCGGTATTGGCCTTGCGCTCAGCCTCATCAATTATATTAAAACCATTGCGGGCCGCACTACAAAAGAAATTTATATCTCCAACTGGTATATGGTATCGGCCATTATTTTCACTATCGTAATCTCGCTAACTGCTTATATTCCTTCCTGGCAAAATGGTTTAGGAGAAACCATCGTTCAGGGTTATTACATGCACCAGGGTGTAGGAATGTGGTTTATGTTATTTACGCTTGGCATTGTATATTATTTCCTGCCACAGCAGCTTAACAAACCTATCTATTCCTATAGCCTTGGTATCCTTGCTTTCTGGACGCAGATATTGTTTTATACACTCATCGGCACACACCATTTTGTATTCAGTGCAATACCCTGGTGGCTTCAAACTGTAGCAATAGTTGGCAGCGGAGGTATGGCTATTCCGGTAATTGCCGGCACTACCAATTTCCTCATGACTTTTAAAGGCGCCTGGTATAAGATCAAAGACAGTTATACACTTCCGTTCTTTTTAGTGGGTATTATCTTTTATTTCACCGGTTCTATGCAGGGCACGGCAGAAGCCTTCCGCTCTACTAATCTTATCTGGCATTTTACAGATTTTACCGTGGCACATTCCCATCTAACCATGTACGGTATTATATCATTCTTTTTATGGGCCTGCATATATGCTGTGGTGCCAAGGCTTACCGGCAAAGAAGCGCCGCAAATAACGGTAGGCGCTCATTTCTGGATGGCCTTGATAGGATTACTTTTTTATACTGTGCCGCTTATGTATGGCAGCACATTAAAAGGTTTATTATGGCTGAATGGCAAGCCTTTTATGGATGGTGTAAAATTGATGGAACCTTACTGGTTGTGGCGGGCCATCGGCGGCACCCTTATGTGGCTTTCTCATGTATTCTTCGCCTATAATATGTATAAAATGATAAAACGCACCAACGAAATAGATGTAAAATCTTCGGCCATTCAGCAACTTGAAAAAGATAGTTCATTCATCTCTCAACCTGCCAAATCATATTAATCATAATGGAATTCTTCAATAATCATAAAAAACTTTTTGGTGCTGCCACGTTAATGTTTGTTGGTTTAACGTTGATGGTGGCAGTTCTGCCGGCTATTCATAACCAGGAAAATAACCAGCCGTTGCCCGGAGCAGAAAAATTAAGTGCTGACGCTGTAAAGGGCAAAGCATTGTTTGTAGCGAATGGATGTGTTGCCTGCCATACGCAACAGGTACGCAATGTGGATATGGATAAAAGCTGGGGCAGCCGCCCCAGCCTTGCGGCAGATTATGCAGGTATAAAACGTACCGATTTCTGGCGTAATACTGCAACCTTAATGGGAACAGAACGTACAGGCCCCGACCTTACTGATGTGGGTAACCGGCAGCCATCAAAGGACTGGAACCTTGTGCATCTTTTTAACCCGCGTATTGTTGTAAAGGAATCTGTCATGCCTGCTTATCCCTGGTTGTTCACCATAAAAAAAGAACCTTCAAAAAATGATGTTGTTGTAAATGTTCCTGCGGAATATTTAAAAGGAAAAGAAGGAAAAGTGGTGGCATCAAAAGATGCGCTGTATCTGATCGCTTATCTCCAGTCACGCAAGCAAACCAAATTGCCGGATGGAACCAATCAGCCGGAATTTTTATACAAGAGAGAAGTAAAAAAAGAAGCTGCAGGCAGTGCTGTTGCTGAAGATGCAGGCGCAAACGGGCAATCATTATTTGTTGCCAACTGCCAGTCGTGCCATCAAGAAAATGGCGAAGGCCTGCCGGGAGCATTTCCACCGTTAAAAGGAAGTCCTGTGGTATTGGGTGATGATCTTGAATTGTATGTAAATATTATAATGAATGGTTATGATGCCAGGCAGGAATATGGTGTAATGCCTGCAGTGGGAACCAATATGAGTTTTAGTGAAAATGAAGTGTCTGCTATCATCAATTATGAACGCAGCAGTTGGGGCAATAGCGGCAAACACGTAACGCCTGAAGAAGTAAAAAAGATCATGGATTTTGTAAAACTAAATGCACCGCAATAATGAAGAAATTTATAAACAGCATTATTATTTTTTTTGTCGCATCTGTGGGTACTGTTGCGGCCTGTCCTGCCTGTGAACAGCGCCAGCCTAAAATTTTAAGAGGCATTACACATGGTGCGGGCCCGGACAGCCGCTGGGATTACCTGATTGTATATACAACCATAGTAATTGTATTGGCAACACTTTTCTTTTCTGTGAAATGGCTGGTAAGGCCGGGCGAAAAATCTAAAGATCACATAAAACGAATGATTTTAAACAACCAATAATATGCGTGATAAAAGTACCATATTCATTTTTATTGATGAGGATACCAAGCCTGTGGCAGAAGTGCTTTCACCGGTGAGCTTTGAGTTAGACACACGCAAGCTTACAGATGGGGAACATATATTGAAGATTGTAAGTAAAGATCCTACGGGCAAGGAAGGCGTTCGTAAAATCCCATTCGTTGTGCGCAATGGCCCGGCCATAGCGGTTGAGGGCATTAAAGAAAATGCGGTAGTAGATGGTGTGTTGCCCTTAATGATTAATGCTTACGGCAAAGGCGATCAAAAATCTTTTCTTATTGAAGGCAGTGAAACACCGCAAAGTATTCCTGCCTGGGTTTGGATACTTATCATTGGCTTTGCAGGATGGGCGCTGTTTTACCTGGTGAGATATTTTGCTGCATCCTGAATTTTGAAGCATACGGACATCGGAAGTTTCATCATAAGATAATAATAAGTTATACCTGCAATTGATCTTATTAAAATGCTCAACATTTATTCAACATGGCAACAGTAAAATTACCCGTAGCAATTGTTATCACTTTTGTGTGGATTGGCTTTGTTTGCGCTATCAGTTTTATGGAATCATGGATTAAATTCCGGGCACCTAACGTTACACTTTCTGTAGGCCTCGGCATAGGGCGCATTGTTTTTAAAGCGCTTAACCGCGTAGAGATTTTACTGTCAGTTATAATATTCGTTAACCTGCTGCTATCAGGCGAACAGCTGTTAACGTTACATAACCTGGCTTTTTTCATTCCATTATTAATCGTTCTTATGCAGGCTTCCTGGCTTTTACCGGCACTCGATACACGTGCTGAACTGCGTATGCAAAATGCAGTGCTGCCGCCATCTAACCTGCATTTTTATTATATAGGAACAGAAGTGCTTAAAGTGGCATGCCTGTTCATATTTGGCATTTCTCTTTTCAAATAAAAAATATTTAATCATGAATAATATAACAGCACAAACCATCGTGGGCGAATTAGTAGCCAGTGATTATAATACTGCATCTATATTTCAATCTTATGGCATTGATTTTTGCTGCAAAGGCAACAAGACTATTGATGAAGCCTGTGCGAATCAGAAAGTAGATGTAAGTAATTTGTTGAATGCCTTGCAACAGGCTACTGAGAAAAGTGATGAGAAGGCAATTGACTATAACTCCTGGCCATTGGATCTGCTGGCTGATTACATTGAAAAAAAACATCACCGTTATGTGGAAATGAAAACAGGGGAGATAAAGCCTTTTCTCAACAAGATAGTAAGTGTGCATGGGCTGCGGCATCCGGAACTTGAAGAAGTGCAGCAACTGTTTGAAGAATCTGCAGGTGAACTAGCCATGCACATGAAAAAAGAAGAATTGATTTTATTTCCTTTTATAAGAAAAATGGTAGCTGCTGCAAACAATAGCAACGATCTTACTGCGCCACGTTTTGGAACGGTGCAAAATCCTATTACTGCAATGCTGCATGAACATGATGCGGAAGGTGATCGTTTTGCCCGCATTGCTGCACTTACCCAAAACTATACACCGCCTGTTGATGCCTGCAATACTTACCGGGTTACATTAGCGATGCTAAAAGAATTTGAAGAAGACCTGCACCTGCATATTCATTTGGAGAACAATATTCTCTTTCCAAAATCTATTGCAATGGAAGAGCAAATGCTGCATTAATATTTGAATGGTTGCAGGAAATCAGGTTAAACTGATGAGCCGAAAAATTGCTGCTTATAATTTATGAGGAGTGTAAAGCATTGAATTCTCTAATTTGCAACATTCTAAAACTTATTATAAGCAGTAACACGATGAAGTATTCTATCCTCTTATTATCAGTTGTTTTTTTATCAACACATTCCATTGCGCAATCAACACAATCTGTTTATGACCCGCATGATTTATTTGCGCAGGATTTTTTTACAACAAACGGAAATGAATTTCGTTCCTCAAATGGGGCTCCCGGCCCATTATATTGGCAAAACAAAGCTGACTATAATATCAAGGCAGCCATTGACACAGTCTCCAATATTTTAACCGCAACAGAAACCATTTATTATACCAACAACAGTCCTGATTCTTTGCCTTCTCTATGGTTAGAGATTGATCAGAATACTTATAAAGAAGATGCCCGTTCCAACTTTTATACACCGGGCCGGGGCGGAAAGAAAGTGCATTCAAACGGGTATGCGTTTAAAAGCATCTCAACAGAATATAAAAACAAAACTTCTACGGCTGATTACATTATTACCGATACAAGATTACAGGTGAGATTAACCAATGCATTGCCTCCCAAACAAAGCATTGCCATACACATCAGCTATCAATATACAATACCCGGTGCTTTTGGCGGAAGAACAGATTATTATACAACAAAAAATGGGAAGGTGTACGAGATAGCGCAATGGTATCCGCGCATGTGTGTGTATGATGACTTGAATGGCTGGGCAAACCTTCCTTTTCTTGGCAGCGGTGAATTTTATTGCGAGTATGGCAATTTCGATTACACCATTACAGTGCCTCAGGGAATAATCGTGGCAGGCAGCGGTGAACTGGTGAATGAGCAGGATGTATTGTCTTCGACACAAATTAAGAGATTGAATGCTGCAAGGGCCAGCGATAAAACAATAATGATAAGAACAGCGGATGAAGTAAACAATGATGCACAGAAAACGTTCAACAACAAAACATTTACATGGCATTTTAAAATGAACAATACACGTGATGTGGCTTTTGGTGCATCAAAAGCATACATGTGGGATGCTGCCAAAGTGAATTTGCCTGGTGGTAAAAAATGTTTGGCGATGTCTGTTTATCCTGTTGAAAGTGCAGGTAATGATGCATGGGGCAGGGCCACTGAATATCTAAAAAAATCAATTGAATATTTTTCAGAGAAATGGTTTGTTTACCCGTATCCTGTTACCATAAACGAAGCAGGCATTGCAGGCGGTATGGAATACCCGGGAATTGTATTTGATGGCTGGCATGATAAGTCTGATGAATTGTATTGGGTGACGGCACACGAGATTGGCCACAACTGGTTCCCTATGATTGTGGGCAGTGATGAACGCCGTTATGCCTGGATGGATGAAGGCTTTAATACGTTTATTGATGTGTATGCGGCTGATGATTTTAATAACGGAGAATATGCGCCCAAACGCGATGGTGAATATGCGCCTGGAAAAGGTAATCCGGCAGATGAAATTGTACCGTTATTAAAAGATTCGCTGGCGCCTTCCATGATGAGCCGTGCTGATATGCTTACAGAAAAATACCGCCACCCGTTGGTATATTTTAAACCGGCGTTTGGTTTGGTTCTACTGCGTGAAGTTGTATTGGGGCATGACCGTTTTGATTATGCATTTAAAAAATACACAGAACGCTGGGCTTATAAACATCCTTCGCCTGATGATTTTTTCAGAACAATGAATAACGAAGCTGGTGAAGACCTGTCATGGTTTTGGAAAGAATGGTTCGTAAACAACTGGCAACTGGATATTGCGGTTTCCGATGTAAGTAATAAAACAGGAGAAGATGGTTCAAATACGGCAAGTATTGTAATAAATAATCTCCAGAAAATGGCAATGCCCTGTACGGTTGAATTGGATTTAAAAGATGGAAGCAAACAACTTATACAATTGCCCGTGGAAACATGGTTGCAATCATCCAGATTTACATTGCGCGTAAAAACAATACAAGTGGTGCAATCTGTTATTATTGATCCCAAACATGAATTGCCTGACAGCAACAGGGATAATAATGTTTGGAAAGAATAGCCTGAAAATAGCATATAAACTCTTTTAATTTTTCACATACATAATAATGAGCCTTCAATCTCTATTTGATCTTTCAGGAAAAACAGCATTAATTACCGGCTGTGATAAAGGTATTGGCAAAGCATATGCAATCGCTTTGGCCGAAGCCGGTGCAGACATTATAGGCGCATCCCGTTCACTGGAAAGCGGCAGCAATATTGAAAAGGAAATTACAGCGCTTGGTAAATCATTTAAGCCATATAAAGTTGATCTTGGCAACAGAACTGCCGTATATGCTTTTATTGATAAGGTAAAGGCTAAAAATAAAGCGATTGATATTCTTGTAAACAATGCAGGCATAATCATGCGCAAACCTGCAGCAGAACATCCCGACGAATATTGGGATAAAGTAATTGATATAAATCTCAATGCTCAATTTATTTTAACGCGTGAATTTGGAAAAGATATGATTGAAAGAGGCGTTGGTAAAATTGTATTTACCTGTTCGCTGCTTTCTTATCAGGGTGGCATTACTGTGCCGGGTTATACAGCAAGTAAATCTGCAGTAGCGGGATTGGTAAAAGCATTTGCCAATGAATGGGCAGGTAAAGGCGTTAATGTAAATGGTATAGCGCCGGGTTATATTGCAACGGATAATACAAAACCTTTGCGCGACGATGCGGTAAGAAATAAATCAATACTTGAACGCATCCCGGCCAATCGCTGGGGCACACCTGATGATTTAAAGGGCGCAATCATATTTTTGTGTTCACATGCTTCTGATTATGTTAATGGAACCATATTAAATGTTGATGGTGGCTGGATGGCGAGGTAAATGGAAAGCAGGATTGGAATAAGGTATAGGCATAATCTTACAATCACGATTCACGTTTGACAATTCACGAAAAAAGATAATTATGGAAATAAGATTTGAACATGGTATTAAAGAAACAGCAGCAATGCAAACAGAAGAACTGCGTTCCTCCTTTCTTATTGAAAAGCTGATGCAGGATGATAAAATTCAATTGGTATATTCCCATTATGACCGTGTAATTGTAGGCGGCGCCAAACCCGTCAGTCAAAAATTATTTTTAGATACGCATCCTGAATTGCGTGCAGACTATTTTTTATTTCGCCGTGAGCTTGGTATCATTAATGTTGGCGGCAAAGGCAAAATAACCGCTGATGGCGCGGCATATGAGTTAAACAAGCTTGACTGCTTATATGTGGGTAAAGGCGTGCAAAGAGTTTACTTCGAAAGTATTGATGCAAAGCAGCCTGCTATCTTCTATTTGCTTTCTTCGCCGGCACATGCTGCACACCCGGTGCAGCTTGCGCGTAAAGAAGAGGTAGAAAATGCAGTGCTTGGCTCTTTGCAAACCAGCAACGAAAGAACCATCTATCGTTATATTCATGAAAACGGTTTAAAGAGTTGCCAGCTTGTAATGGGTTTAACCATTTTAAATAGCGGCAGTGTTTGGAACACCATGCCGGCACATACACATACGCGCCGTATGGAAGCCTATTTTTATTTTGATGTGGCCGATGACCAGCGTGTATTTCATTTTATGGGCCAGCCACAGCAAACCAGGCATATTGTGGTAGCTAATCACGAAGCGGTCATTTCCCCGCCCTGGAGCATTCACGCCGGCTGCGGCACCAGCAATTATGCATTTATATGGGGCATGGCCGGGGAAAATTATACTTATTCCGATATGGATGCGGTAGCTATTGCTGATTTAAAATAATTTAGTATTGACCTTTGCCCTGGCGGTAAATTAGATATTCAATCCCGATCAAAATATCAGTAAAGACTTCCTGAAAGATTTGCAGGCTTAAGTGAGCGGTTATTTAAATTTGGAGTAAACAAATCAAAATGAAAACACTTATGCTAACCTGCATTGCTGCACTTATTTTTTTCTGCCAGTTACAGGCACAAAATAATAATTATGATTCCGCGCTTGCCAAAAAATTACAGGCCGATGATCACGGAATGAAAATGTATGTGCTTGCCATATTGAAAAAAGGCACTTCAACAAATACTTCCAAAGCCGCGAGAAGCGCTGCCTTTAAAGGCCATATGGCGAATATTAATCAACTTGCCTCTGAAAACAAATTGGTGGTTGCAGGCCCGTTTGAAGAAAATGATAAACATTACGAAGGCATTTTTATTTTTAACACTGCAGATTTGGATGAGGCAAAAAAATGGGTAAGCTTAGACCCTGCCATACAGGCAAAATACCTGGATTTTGAATTACTGCAATGGTATTGTACGGCTGCTTTGCAGGAAATACCAGGCTTACATAATAAGCTCATGAAAAAAGTTTTTTAAATCGCTAGATAAGGATGCCTTTAAGCTGATTAGCCTTAATTAAACTATGTCACATAAATTTTATCATAGCGTTTACAATAAATAAATGAAATTGGCCATTATATATTTATTCGTATTGAACTATGAGTATAAAAGTATATCGCCTGTTGCGCAACAATAAAGAAGAAGGCCCTTTTACGGCAGAGGAGCTTATTCAGAAAAATCTGCGCCCATATGATTTAATATGGGTTGATGGCAGCAGTGCGGCATGGCGTTACCCGGTAGAAATACCGCAGTTTAAGCAATACGTACCAATACCCGGCGAAAGCAACGTAATACAGGCGGCAACAAACACATTTCCGAAAGCGGCGCAACCTAACACACATGTTGCAATAGCCATTAACAATGATAATGATGCTTCACCGGCTATAAAAGAAAAACCACGCTATAAAGTTTCTGCAGCGTGGAGTAAAATTCAAACCGTGGCTACGCCTGCCATTAAAGATAACCAGCCGGAAAATGAAAAGAAGCGCAGTGTAAAGAGAAGCATGGTAACCAGCCAGGCGCATGACATAACATCAAAATCGTTAAGCTGGGAAGATGCCTGGCTGGATTGGGAAAAAGAAAAGGACGATATCTCGGCCACAGCGCAAAAAGTGCTATTCAATACAAAAAGCGCACCTGGCAAACAGCCTGATAAAAAAGCACCCGTACTTGAAACGAAATATGCGCAGCCGCTCCATGCATTGGAAGATAAATACATTGATAATATTTTGCAGCAAAAGCAAAAAGCAAAGCGGTCGCTTTCATTTGGCAAAACAGGGGATTTTATATTGCCTGCATTTGCCCTGATCATAATTTTCAGTATTGCATACTGGCTTTTTCATGATACGGATATATCTGCCATACCTTCACCTGCACCCAGGCAGCAGGCGGTTTCCGGGGCCAATACCACCAATTCAATTCAAACCGTTAATACTGCTACAGATGAAAAGCCGGGGATTTCATCCACACAACAGCAGGCAACCTTGATTTCTAAAAACACCGTGCTGGCTGAACGTGCCAAGGAAAGAAAAAAAGTATATGTACAACCTGCCCTTAATCATGATTCTAAAACCGCGGCAATATCACCTGCACCAACACAGGATGCCCAGCCATCCAATGATGATGATATTGATAAAACACAAGCGCTCGATAATAAAACTGCAGATAATTCAAAGACTGCTAATAACAGCAAAGAAGAAGGTGTTAATGTAAAGAATGCTGCAGCGGTAAAGCCATCTGTCAATAGCAAAAAAATTATAGCAGGTTATGTAAACCTGCCAGCACAGGTTGAAATGAAGAACGGCGTAGCCAGTATTAAGGTTGAAAATATAGGCGATGTTGATCTTGATCTTGTGGTGGTGGATGTACAATATTTTAACGCTGCCAACAACTTTAAAAAAGGCGAAACATTTTATTTACATAATTTAAAGGCAGGCAGGGATGTAACCATTAAAACGCCGAAAGATGAGGCATCAACTTATGCCACGTCTAAAATTTCCCTGATCAGCTCGGATGTAAAACAGTTATATGTGGTGAATGATAACTGATCCATTCATTCCTAAATTTGAGCACAAATTTTTATAATGCCAGTTGAACTTACCTCGAAACATATTGTGTTATTTGGCGCCGGAAAATCTTCATCTGTTCTTATTGATTATCTTAAACAATTAGCTGCGGCAAAAAACTGGCAGGTTACTGTTGCAGACAACGATCTCCGATTGGTGCAGCAGAAAGTTGGCACACATAAAAATGTTACAGCGGCATCTGTGGATATTACCAATGCGGAAGAAAGAAAAAAATATATAGGCAGTGCAGATATTGTTATTTCTTTAATGCCGGCGCATTTGCATTACCTGGTGGCAGTTGACTGTATCGAATTAAAAAAACATTTACTCACGGCTTCTTATATGGACGATAATATAAAGAAGCATGCGAAAGCCATCAAACAAAACAATCTTTTATTTTTATATGAAATGGGGCTCGATCCCGGCATTGACCACATGAGCGCCATGCAGCTCATTCATTCAATAAAAGAAAAGGGCGGCAGGATCATATCTTTTAAATCGCATTGCGGCGGATTGATTGCCCCTGAAAGTGATGACAACCCCTGGCATTATAAAATAAGCTGGAACCCGCGCAATATAATCATGGCTGGGAAAGCAGGCGCGGTATATAAAGAGCATGGAGAAACGGTTACTTTAAAATATGAAGAATTATTTTCCGGCAAACACGGTATAGATGTACCGGGCCTGGGCTGGTATGCTTTTTATGCCAACCGCGATTCACTGGGTTATATGTCGTTATATAATCTTGAAGAAGCTGAAACTTTCATGCGCACAACATTGAGGCATCCTGATTTCTGTTTTGGCTGGAAAAATATTGTTGACCTTAAATTAACCAATGAAGAAAAAGTGTATGAAACGGATGGGCTAACCATATCCTCTTTTTTCCGGCAGCATTTTGAGAAACATGGTTTTGGCGAATGGCTTACGCAATTACTTAGCTCAAGGCTTGAGTATGCCAAAAAAATGATGGAGCAGCTAATGAACCTTATGCAGGCAGAACAGGATGCCATAAGCGAAGGAGAGGAGCCTGACGATGATTTTATGATGATTGATGAAAAAGGCGAATTAACCACGCTTAACGTGGATGATGTAAAAAGTAAAGCCGCCGAAAGCGTTGCCGTGCAGATGCATGAAGCCAACCTTACACTGAAACAATTATTTTTCCTCGGTTTGAATGACGACACACCTATCAATAAGGGATTGTGCAGTGCGGCAGATATCATGCAGTTTGTAGCGGAGCAAAAACTTGCATTGCAGCCTGACGATAAGGACATGATAGTAATGCTGCATGAAATAGAATATGAAACCGGCGAAAAAAAGTCTGCTGTAAAATCCTGGCTTGTGGTGAAAGGCGATGATAATATTCATACCGCAATGGCCAAAACCGTAGGGCTGCCCCTGGGTATTGCCGCCAAATTAATACTGGAAGGAAAAATTAAAGAAACAGGCTTGCTTATCCCGAAC
The DNA here is from genome assembly GCF_051953455.1 of Parafilimonas sp. Classification (NCBI taxonomy): domain Bacteria; kingdom Pseudomonadati; phylum Bacteroidota; class Chitinophagia; order Chitinophagales; family Chitinophagaceae; genus Parafilimonas; species Parafilimonas sp. The sequence goes on from NZ_JBQCIT010000062.1 coordinate 50,916, forward strand.
CTTGCATCCATTTATCAGCCTGTTCTTGAAGAATTAAAACAGCATGGTATTGCTTTTAATGAAGAAGAAGTATAACTATATTACTCTTTCTTCCTGCTAAATACGCTCAACTTTTTAACTGCTATTTCGACTTCGCTCAATAATAGTCTTCGGCTCCGCTCAGACTATTACAAATCTATACTCCCAATCACGGGATTTTTCCCGTATTCAACGGTATAAATCACGTAATACCGCATTTTGCTACAACTTTATTTTGCATGCAAAGGTTTAAAACAATTCACCCCTAAAGCTTTTTATAAGTCCCTATGGAAACAGTGGATTTTAAGGCAAAAAAGGCGTGCATTTAAATGCACGCCTTCATTTTTTACTATAATGTTTGCCGGTTAGCCATTAATTGCCTTCCAGCACATTGTTCGATGTATTACTATCCGGATAATCGTGATCGGGATCTATAGTAATTTTTGTAATTTTTGAGGCTGAAGGATAACGGAACGTCCATGTTCCGCCACGCTGCCATATTTCAGCCGGCAGGGTGAGGGTATCTTTTTTACCGTTTTCCTGTTCAATCAATAACGGCACCGGCAATACCATTTGCTCGTTGTTTACCACGGTTATCAAGGCACCTTTTGCCGGATCATTTTCAACATATTTAATTTCGGTAACGCCCTGGTCAAGCTTATCGTTGGTCATAAACCATCCGCGCCAGAAATAGGAGAGGTCTTCACCACCCACGTTTTCCATTGTTCTGAAGAAATCATAAGGGGTAGGATGTTTGAACGCCCACCGTGCAACATAGGTTCTGAAAGCAGAATCAAACCTTTCTTCCCCCAAAATATACTTGCGTAAAATATCAAGCCCGGCGCCCGGTTTGCGGTAAGCTGCATTGCCCAAAAATGGCTGTTGCGTTACATCGGGAATGGTCATGATGGCATCGGCATCCTTTTTAAACATAGAAGTTGCCGCACGCTGCACATCCGCCTTCCTGTAATATTCGCCTTTATTAAATTCTTTGGTGGAAACACCATTGATGAATGTATTAAAACCTTCATCCATCCAGGGATATTTTCTTTCATTGGAACCAACGATCATGGGAAACCAGTTATGCCCGAATTCATGATCGGTTACACCCCACAAGCCGCCGTTTTTCGCTTTCCAGGAACAAAACACGATGCCGGGATATTCCATACCGCCAACACGGCCTGCCACATTGGTGGCTGCCGGGTACGTGAATTCATACCATTGTTTGGAATTAAATTCTATGGTGCCTTTTGTGTATTCGGTAGAACGGCCCCAGGCATCGTTGCCGGCGCTTTCAACAGGGTACACAGATTGCGCCAGTGCTTTCTTACCACTCGGTAAGTTTATGCGGGCAGCATCCCAGATAAAAGCTTTGGATGCAGCCCATGCCACATCCCGGGTTTGTTTGCATAGAAAATGCCAGGTAAGCGTGGGTTTATTAGGATGATAAGCATTGCCGCCTAATTCATCCGCGCCAACAATCGTAACTGTTTTCTCACTGTTTTTTGCCTGGGCGATACGGCTTAAAACAGTTGGTGTGTACACTTCTTTCGGGTTTTGTACTTCACCGGAACCTACTATAATTAAATTGGACGGGGCGGTGATGGTATAATCAATATCGCCATATTCAAGATAGAATTCACCGGCGCCGAGATACGGTAAAGTATTCCAGCCAAGTACATCATCAAACACACACATGCGCGGGTACCATTGTGCTATTTCATATACCCAGCCGTTTTGTGTATTTAATCTTGCCATACGGTCTGTGCCATATTCCGGCACTGCAAATGCATAATCAATTTTCAACTGAATGGTGCCGGTTTTGGCTTTCAGGGTATCCGGCAGCCATACCTGCATACGCGTATCGCTTATGCGATACTTAGGTTTTATTGATTTGCCTTTGGATACTATTTCCACAGCGCTTATTTCATCACCATTGGTAAAAGTGCGGGCTGCCCAGCGGCCGCCCGATTGCAGCGTGGTAGCCTGGGCGCGGCTGTCTTCACGGTAAATATTCTGGTCTAATTGCAGCCAGAGGAAATTCATTGCTTCGGGGCTATTGTTTTTGTACGTGATAACCACGGAGCCGGTTACCTTGTGCTGTGCCGTATCCAGCGTAACCGCTATTTTATAATCGGCGCGGTTTTGCCAATATGCCGGGCCCGGGGCACCGCTGGCACTGCGGTATTCGTTTCCGTTTGAAGGATAAAACAGGGGGTTAAATGCAGTGTGCTGGTCGTAGCGGGAGCTGTCGTTTTGTGCAGCAACAAAACCACAGGCCACCATCAGCAGCGATAAGCTAAGGAATAATTGTTTCATGAAATTTAATTAAGTGATGGCTGCTAAGATAAACGCTAAAGCGCTTTGGCAAGCTAAAAAAAGTTTAAGATTTGCGGCGGGCGCACCCTGTGTCGCCGGGCCGCTGGCTAACAAGGATTTACCAATTAAAGCTGATTGCCAAACACAAACCACTTCGACCGTCATTTCGACGACAGGAGAAATCTCCTGAAATGGATGGGGTGAGATATTTATTTTGAGCAACATTAAAGTCGGGAGATTTCTCAGTCGCATGAATGATTTGTTTAAAAGAAGATCTTTCTGTTATGCTCCTTCGAAATGACGGGGTCGTTGATAAATTAAATTTACTAAATCAGTGAGACTGCAAAAACACAAACCACTTCGACCGTCATTTCGACGACAGGAGAAATCTCTTGAAATGGATGGAGTGAGATATTTTATTGACAACTTGAAACTCGGGAGATTTCTCAGTCGCATGGATGATCCGTTTAAAAGAAAATCATGCTGCTATGTTCCTTCGAAATGACGCGTCGCTGATGAACTGTATTATCAATTTAAAGCTGACCGCAAAAAACACAAACCTCTTCGCACGTCATTTCGACGACAGGAGAAATCTCTAGAAATGGAAGGGGTGAGATATTTGTTTTGAGCAACATTAAACTCCGGAGATTTATTTCGCTTAATATTTGTTTTTTCAATTGCCTCAATGATTGCTTCGCAGTTCTCAGTCGCATGAATCATCCATGTAAAGAAAATCATGCTGCTATGCTCCTTCGAAATGACGGGCACTACGCATCTTATTTCCCCCTTACTAAATTAAAGAAGCCAGCAATAATACAAACCTCTTCGAACGTCATTTCGACGACAGGAGAAATCTCTTGAAATGGAAGGGGTGAGATATTTGTTTTGAGCGACATTAAACTCGGGAGATTTCTCAGTCGCGTGCATGCTGCGTTAAGAGAAAATCATCCTGCTATGCTCCTTCGAAATGACGGCTCGCTGGCTAATACGGATTACTAAATTAAACGCTGCCTGCAAAAAAATCAATCACTCCGCACGTCATTTCGACGCCAGGAGAAATCTCCCGAGGTTTAGAGCGCTTGAATAATCATTTAGGTTTCTTACCATTTTTCAATTTCAACCCACAAATCAATCCAATTTGGATTTACTGAATTGATCAGTTTTTCTTTTTTCAGCCTGCTCCATTTTTTTATTTGTTTTTCTCGCAGAATCGCTTCTTCTATTGAAAAAAAATTTTCATAATACACACAATATTCCAGGTTGTATGCATCGGTAAAGCTGCCTTTAAAGAAATGATTTTTATGTTGGCGGATTCTTGTCTGTAAGTCGGATGTTACCCCAATGTACAAAGTGGTTTTTAATTTATTTGTCATTATGTAAACACTTCCGCCTTTTGTCATTGTGGTGAGTAAATGGTTATTCTAAGTTATTTTATTTTGATTGACAAGCTTAAATTCGGGAGATTTCTCAGTCGCATGAATGATTTGTTTAAAAGAAGATCATTTTGCTATGCTCCTTCGAAATGACGGCCCGTTGGCTAATTTGGATTACCAAATTAAGCTGGCTGCAAAACATAAACCGTTTCGATCGTCATTTCGACGATAGGAGAAATCTCTTGAAATTTGGAGGGTTTGAAATGTTTATTTTGAACAACGTTAACTTCGGGAGATTTATTTCGTTAATATTTGTTTTTTCAATTGCCTCAATGATTGCTTCGCAGTTCTCAGTCGCATGGATGATTTGGTTAAAGAAAAACATCCTGTTATGCTCCTTCGAAATGACGGCCCGCTGGCTAATTTGGATTACCAAATTAAGCTGGCTGCAAAACATCAACCGCTTCGAACGTCATTTCGACGCCAGGAGAAATCTCTTGAAATGGATGGGGTGAGATGTTTTATTAACAACTTGAAACTCGGGAGATTTCTCAGTCGCATGAATGATCCGTTTAAAGGAAGATCATGCTGCAATGCTCCTTCGAAATGACGGCTCGTTGGCTAATTTGGATTACCAAATTAAGCTGGCTGCAAAACACAAACCACTTCGACCGTCATTTCGACGACAGGAGAAATCTCTGGAAGTTTGGAGGGTTTGAAATATTTGTTTTGAGCAACGTTAACTTCGGGAGATTTATTTCGTTAATATTGTTTTTTCAATTGCCTCAATGATTGCTTCGCAGTTCTCAGTCGCATGGATGATTTGGTTAAAAAACAAAACCATCCTGCTATGCTCCTTTGAAATGACGGGCCGCTGGCTAATACGGATTTACTAAATTAATGCTGACCGCAAAACATCAACCGCTTCGATCGTCATTTCGACGATAGGAGAAATCTCTTGAAATGGATGGAGTAAGATGTTTATTTTGAACAACTTTAAAGTCGGGAGATTTCTCAGTCGCATGCATGATTTGGTTAAAGAAAATCATCCTGCAATGCTCTTTCGAAATGACGGGCCGCTGGCTAATACGGATTTACTAAATTAATGCTGACCGCAAAACATCAACCGCTTCGATCGTCATTTCGACGATAGGAGAAATCTCTTGAAATGGATGGAGCAAGATGTTTATTTTGAACAACGTTAAAGTCGGGAGATTTATTTCGCTTAATATTTGGTTTTTCAATTGCCTCAATGATTGCTTCGCAGTTCTCAGTCGCATGAATGATCCGTTTAAAAGAAGATCATGCTGCAATGCGCCTTCGAAATGACGGCTCGCTGGCTAAATTGGATTACCTAATTAAAGATGATTGCAAAAACAAACCACGTCGCACGTCATTTCGACGACAGGAGAAATCTCTGGAGATTAAGAGCGTTTGAGCTATTTGATGCACAACTACCAGGGGCGTGGTGAGCTTGCTGATGATGAACGAAAAATCGGGGTTGGCGGCAGCCGTTAGTTTATTCAGCGCATCCTGCGCAAAATTGGCCAGCCGCACGGGTGTAATGGCTTCTTCGTTAAAGAGATTGCCGAAAAGTTTGTCGGGTGAAAGCATAGCATTTGATTTTAAGTGTTTAAAAAAAAAGATGGGTTATTTATAGATTGGTTTAGTGGCTAATGGTGGTTTAGTAGTCAAATTCTATATGAAAATTAGTGATTATGATAAAAACTGCCATAATATTTTTTTTGTCGGGGCCTATCCTGATTTTTTGGGATAGGCCAAAAACTTTTCTGTATGGCATCCTAAATTTTTAGGATAGGCCAAAAACTTTTCTGTATGGTATCCTAAATTTTTAGGATAGGGTTTGTAATGTTACAAATAGCATCCGGATTTTTTTGGGATAAGGTTTTGTACTAAAAATGAAAGGAAGATGGGTTTTTGGAATAGCGGTTTTTGGAAGTTTAGGATTGTATGGTATAAATTAGCGTATAGTATGTAACCCGCTTTGACACCCAACATGGAACAAAAAGAACTTCGAGATAAATACTATCAAATAATAAAAAACCGTGACTACGAGCACAAGACATCACAGATGTATAGCAAACATTTATGTGAGCTTGCAAAATATTATAGCAGGGATGGCATTGACAATCTTTCTTTTGCCGAAATAAAAAAGTATCTCGATCACCAAATAAAAGTTAGAAAGCGGAATTCTAACACAGTAAACCTTATCTTTTCTGCATTCAAATTTTACTTTAATGATTTTCTTAATCTTAATCACCCGCTTAATACTATTGAAAGACCTGAAAGAAAAAGAAGAGAATTTGACTTATTGACTACCTATGAAGTACAATTGCTGTTTGAGAAATGTGATAGTATAAAAACGAAAGCATTGATGGCTTTGAGTTATGGCTGTGGCCTTGAAATAAATGAAATATTAGATCTTCAATTTGCAGATGTTAGGGCAAAAGAAAATTCAATCATAGTTAGAAATAAAAAGAAAAAAATTGTTAAAGAGCTTTATTTGCCAAACTCAATCATTCAAATTCTTAGGGAATATTATTCTGTACATCGTCCTTCAAAATGGCTTTTCGAAGGTAAAAAGCCAGGAAATAAATATAGCACGAGAGGACTTCATTATGCAATAAAAGATATTGCAGACAAAGTAAAAATTCCCAAGGAAGTTACAATGGTTACATTACGTTACGCGTATGTAAAACATCTTGAAGCTTTGGGCTATCCACTTGCAAGTATTTTAAATTCTCTTGAAATAAATCACGATTGGAGCATTGCCTATTACAGCAGAATGGGCGTTGATTTTTCAAAGAAAGTTACTGCTTCACCTTTTGACAGACTTTTTAAAAAGCAACCCATAACTAAAAAAACGCTTGACGAATTTTGGGATTTACTTCATCCTGAAGTTAAAGCCTTAGCATTTGATAAGTTTAAACATGAGTTTTACGCAGATGCAATTGAAACATGTTTAAAAGCTTTAAATAAAAAAATTAAAGACACAGTAAAGCTTAAAACTGGAAAGGAATTAGATGGCTCAGGTTTAATGACGGAAGCTTTTTCACCAAAAAATCCTTTAATCGAATTAGCAGACCTGACAACTGAAAGCGGCAAAAACAAGCAAACAGGATATATGCAAATATTTTCTGGCGCTATGACTGGAATTAGAAACCCTAAGGCTCACGAAAATGTTGAGATAAGTAAAGAAGAAACAATTCATTTATTATTTTTTATCAGTCAGCTTTATCTGACACTTGATGCATATAAAAAGATATGAAGGCTTACGTCGCAGCAGGCTCTTCGTTAAAGGTATTTGTGCAAAGCCACGAGCCCCTGGCACCACAGCAATAGTAGTTACAAAATGCTTTATTGCTAAAACGGCATTGCAAAAAGCGTGGCTGACATTGCGCAGCATCAGTAGTAATTCTATTCAGCTACCTATTTGGCAGGCATTGCGCTACAGAGTATTTATTTTTAAACTTATCATTTATTCATAAATTTAGCTTCAGGTAGCCGGGGCAGACGAAGTCTATTTCCCTGCCTTTGCACATACCCGAACGTTGGCAGCTAGCTTATTTGGATACTTCTCAAAATTCGGAACAACTGTATGGACATTTTTTAACGTTGCCAAAAAATAATTTTTCATCATTAAAAATTAAAACCATGCTACAAATGAAAAACAACATCAACTTTTTTGCGTTGATTTCAATTTTATTTCTATTTAGCTGCAATCAATCTACAACCACTTCAGCAAAAAATGATATGGATACAACCTCAACTGTTACAGGCAAGGATACATCTTCCGAATTCGTATATAATCCGGCAATGGATCCGCTGACTGTTGGAGCGGCATTCTCTAAAAAGCTTGGCGACACCTTAAATATGAAAATGTTTGAGGTTACAATAAAGCCCGGCGACTCGGTGGCAATTCACACTCATCCTGACCATTCATTTTATGTTCTGCAAGGGGGCAAGATTGAAGTAAACATTCAAGGAGTGGGTGTAAAAATATTTGATTTAAAACCAGGTATGGGATGGATAAGCGGCCCACTAACAGACTTCGGCAAAAATATTGGTAATACCACAGTGAAATGGCTTGAAGTTGATGTTTACAGGCCAAGAGGCAAATAGCATTTTATTTCGAGCATCGTTTCCTGAAAGGGACGATGCGTTATCTTAGCACCGCACCGTTCTCTGCGAGAGACGAGGCTTGACCACAGCCTGTAAATTTAAAATGTTATGAATGTAAGAAAGGGATATGTTTATATTGTGCTTTTCTCATTATTCTTTCAATTGCAGGAACATTTAAATATAGAGCATTCATAAAGCGGGATTTGAATCAAATACCAGTTCAACATTTACTTCTGCAATCAACTATTTCACTTTTCATCTTTTTAATTCCGGGGCTACTTCTTGTCCGCTGGTACTACAAAATGAAAAGCAAATAGAACATAGCTATCATTTAGTTTTATGTCGAGCATCGTCTCCTGAAAGGGACGATGCGTTATCTTAGTACCGCACCGTCCTTTGCGAGAGACGAGGCTTGACCACAAACAATGAACTTTTATTTATAAATTTAGATGCGGTTACGGGCTGAATGATTTTCAAATGCCGCCACATCGCCAGGCCATGTCCATTGATGGCAAGTTTATGGCGACATTTTGCTAACCAATCAGGCAATCGCGAAAGCAGCAAAAATAAAACGGCATTGATATGCACAGTATAACATCTTTTTTATTGCGTTTGGCAATTATCTGTTGTATAGGGCTTAACAGTTCCTGCACTTTGGCATCAGACAGAAATGATAAAATTATTTTTGTTGGTTGCACCCCGGGTGATGATTTGATTAAATCTCAACTTGGCATCAAAAATGAAACGGTAATAGATTTTATCAAATGGGATTTGACATTTAGCAACCTGAATAGTAACACTTTTATGTTAAACATAGTCTATGGTGAATCGCAACCAAATACGCTTGGCTTCAAGAATGGCGGACAAAAGAAATCGTATCAAGGTGAATACCAAATTTCTAAAAACAATGGCAATGAAATTTATCAATTAAAGAGTAATGAATTTCAAACTGAAATTGCATTGATAAAACTCAATGCAAATATTTTACACATACTAACGCCTAAAAAACAACTGATGATTGGTAATGGCGGCTGGAGTTATACATTAAACAATAAAAGCCCTGATAATATTGATTATCCTTTGCCAACGCTAACAAATTCAACAAGTGTGTTAAACGACACATCATTGGAAGTAATTTATGACGGGCGGACACCTTGCCAAAACTTTGCTTCGGAAAATAATTTGACAGTAAATGAATCTTGTTTCAAACTGAAATGGAAACTTACTTTAAGCAAAGACCCAAAAACGCTACAACCCACAACCTACACTTTGAAAAGAACAAACAGTAGGGAAACCGATATTACAGGTAAATGGACAATCATCAAAGGAACAGCATCAAATCCAAATGCTATCATTCTTCAACTTGACCCCGACAAACCTAATCAGACAGTTTCCTTATTTGTAGGCGATGAAAATGTTTTATTTTTCTTACACAAAGACAAAACCCTGTTTGTAGGTAATGACAATTTTAGTTTTACACTTAATAAGCGACAAAACTATGCCCAATAAAACTATCACCAACAGGGAATTGTAATAGTGCGGCTGAAGTCAAAGGCTCAACTTTTGTCAAGCATCGTCTCCTGAAAGGGGCGTTGCGTTATCTTAGCACCGCACCGTACTTTGCGAGAGATGATGCTTGACCACCGTATTTGTTATTCCCTCTTATTTTACAAACAGCATTTTCTTTGTATCGATCAGGTTACCATCTATAAAAAGCGCATAGGTATAACTGCCTGCCGCTAATGAAGCGGTTTGAAAATTAAATTGCCCGTTTCCTTTCGCTGTTACTTCCACCACCTTAATTGTTTCGCCTTTGTCATTTCCTATTTTTATAAACGCCGTAGTTGCTGCCGGTGGTATATAATACCGGATAGTGGTTTGTTGTGTAAAAGGATTAGGCGCATTTTGGTAAAGCCTTGCATTTAAGTTTTTTGCACCAACGGCTGTTTGCGCAGATGCAGCATTGTTTTGTGCCTGCAAAAGCGCTATGGCTGATTTTAAATCGTCTACATCTTTTTTCAGTTCCGTATTCTGTGCAGATAATTCCTGCACGGCTTTTACCAGGGGCACCACAAAGGCTTCATAGCGCAAACCATATAAATCCCTGGCATTTTTAGGGGCGTCAATACCGGCAAAATTGAAATTTAATTTTTTGGCAACGGCTTCAACATCCTGTGCAAAAAAACCGGTGTAGGTGCCTGCATGTTGTGTACCGTTGCCGGTAACCGGTTTAGCATTTATTAATTGCTTATTAAATTTTGCATTTGGGTTTTTAAGCACCGTATTTACTGCCTCCGTATTAAGGGCATAGGTTATTGGTTTCAGTTGGTTAATAAAATCTAAACCCGGTACAGGCTGCGGAAGATTTTTATTAAATCTTTTATCTGCAATGGTTGTCCATCCTACAAATCCACCAATGCTGGTGGTAGTGGTGTTGCCCAGCCGCACCTGGTCACTTGCGGTTACGATGGCATCAGTTCCCAGCGCCGTACTGTTAGAAATGCTATCCGTATTTGTATTGGCGCCTTTGCCTACACCAACATTGTTGCTGCCGTAAAATACCTGGCTCATAGCTACGAAGCCAATACCAATATTATCATTTCCATAATTATTGAATAAGGAACCTATACCCAGGGCAACAGCACCATGTGCGCTGGAAGAAGCTGCATTGGCAAATCCGCCGATGGAAATATTATCCTTTCCGTTAACCGGGTCGTAAGCAATATTCATTACACCATAACCATTAGACCAAATTGGGCCATTCAGCCAGAGGCCTTTCCATTCATGTTCAAAACCGCCCAGATCGATAGCACCTGAAACCTGTGGTATAAGGCTGGAATTTATAGCAACGTGATCACTAAGATTGGATAAGTCCTGGTTGGCGCCATAGTTGCCATTGAGCAGTTGCCAGTTGCTTCCGTTATAGTAATAAAAGCCGGTGGCGCCATCAGTTTGATACACCTGTAAACCTATCACGGGTGCATTAATAGCATTGCGTTGTGCTTCGGTCATGCGTGGCATGAGAAAGCCCTTATTTTTCGATCTTATTTCCAGCAATGCGGAAGGCCTGGGGTTAATCGTTCCAATGCCAACAGCGCCGCTTCTGGGAAATATATTGGTTTGGGCGAAAGCAGGAGGGGTGTTTATAATACCAATTGATATTATAAACAGTGTAATAAATGTTTTCATGGTTACGTGATATTGTTGAACTTTCAAAGTTTAGCAGTCGCTGTTTAAATATAGCTGATTTAGCTTGGGCAAAATACTGATTGTAATCAAACGGAATGAGCGTTTGGTGGCAGCCGGGGTCTTCGTTAAAAGCATTGGTGCAAAGCCACGAGACCATGCGTTTTCTTATTTTAATACTTTATAGATTGTCTTATAAATGCGGCGCACCCAGCTATGCCATGAAGACCAGCTACGAAGAAGTGTTGATTTTGTAGAGCGGTTTTTTTGGAAATTTGGTATTGTACCCTAAATTAGCATGTTGCGGTTATTTTAGCATTCTGCCGGGTGTGTCATCATGTTGGCTCATACAATTTCCAGGTGGTTGGGTGTTTAGGTGACATAACTTAGTATATGTTTTGAATGATCGTACGAGCAACATATATTATACTATACCAATTCAGCTATTAAAAACTTATGATAAAGATTCTAATCCCGCTACTGTTAATACTATGGAATAATGCTTCCGGACAAACGAAACTTTTCTCTGCACCAGACACATCATTTACCGTTGAAATTCCAACCAATTGGACAACCCAGACAACGCCGCAGTCAGTGCTGGTTGCAACAGACCCTGCACTGCCAGGTGCCACATGGGAGATTGAAACATTTAGTTTCAGCAGTCCGGATAATGTTTTAACACTTGATGAATACGCAAAAGTTCAATTGGAAAATTTTAAATCCAAAGGCAAAAATGCCAATAAGCTAAAGAGCGGAGGTTTTGATACGATCAATAAAAACAGATGGTGGGTGATGGATTATACCTCGCCCAAGGGAACTGATTATCTCGTTTATCAAACCATCGAAAACGACAAGCGGTATTCGATCTATTACATAAGCAAGGGCGACAATTTTGTTGCGGGTTTGCCGAAGATGCATAGCCTGCTCGAAACCTTCAGCTTTAAAACAAAGGAAATTGCCCGTGCGCAACCAAATACACCGGCACCGGAGCAGCTATCTTCTCAGGCACCTGTCCAACAGCCTGAATCTGCCCCAATACCCAAACTCATGAATGGGTTAACCTGCGGTAATGATGAAGCAGTAGAAGCTGACAACATCAAATTTTGCGGCAATGGGCAGGTAGTACGATTAAATAAAAACAGCCTGCAAATAAAAACACCTGGCAAGACCGTGCTGCTCAACAATACAGAATCGGAAAGTGATGATGCGGTAAGCTACCAGTTTATTGGGCAAACAGTAACCCTAAAAGGTTTTGTGGTACAAATTATGGGGATGGAAAACAGTAGTTACGTTATTATCAATACCAGCAATGGATCCCAGATTTTTCTGCCAAACCTTAACTACCAGTCATCGCCCAACGGAAAGTTGATTGCTACTTTCAGCAACGATATCATCAACCAGGCAGATGAAACCTTCGTGGCCATCTATTCCGTTTCAGACGCCGGTTTACAACAGGTGTTTACACAAAAAACCTTTACGGCCGGAAAAGGATGGGGGCCTGCCTCTATTGCCTGGGTGGATGACAATACCGTGGAAATAAACAAGGAGGTTATACTGAATGCGGCCACCGAGCAAACAAAACCCGCCGGCAAAACCTGGCTGCAGCTAGCCGGAGATGAATGGCAGTGGAAAACCACAAAACCATCAACGAAAGCGCAGATGACCCTTGCCCGCTCTGCGGAGGAATACCCTGAACTTCCTTATGGCGAAACCAAAGAGCCACACCGGGTAAAACCGGCCGGCGATGTACAACATGACGTGCTGCCGATAGTACGTATGAAAGAAGCAAAACCTGTTGCCTCGGCAGATGCACTGGCACGGGCAGTACTCAATGCCGTTAAAACCAACAACAAGCAGGCTTATTTTGACCTGGTTGCAAAAGGCACCCTGGAAGAGGCAGAAAAAGCATTAATAAAAATCAGAAAAAAACTGGAAGCAGCTGGCGTGGCCGACTGGAATAAAATACAATACAGCCGGGTGGAGTTTTCACCAAACCGTAATAAGTATATAAAAGATGAAGAAGTGCACGACTTTGTGAACATCGAATTTACCTATGGCAAAGATTTCATAGGTGCCGTTAGAGGCCATCTTAATTCAGGAAAGATCGTCATCAAGGATGGAAAATATCTTCTTTATATGGTGCTGGATGATGGTGGAATGTTTCGCAGGGAAAGTTACCGCCCTCATTAGTACCATGTAGCCGAGGCTTCATTAAAAGGATGTATGGAAAGCAACGAGACATTGCATCATTATTTTACCAACTTATAACAAAACCGCTTGAGCTTGCCTTATTCATTTCATGTAGCACTTCTACATCAAAGCAAAGACAAATAGCTTTAACTGACACTTTTTCTAAAACACAACAAGGCCAACAAAGTAAACCTTACCGTTCAAAAATTATTTTTAGAACGGATAACGTAAAAATCTGGGGCGATACGTCAAATGGAAAAATGAAGATTGATTATACTTCTTATAAATTCGAACCATATATTTCGTTTGAAGATTTTAAAGCGGGCGATGTATTTAAAGGGAAAAAGGCTTTAATAAATTATCAAAGCAATACTACAGCAAGACGTTACAAAACCCGTATTACAGGAACTTATCAAAAGAAGGTTTGAATTTTGGTGGGCATTATTGTTTCGTTTGGTGGGGTTGCGGTTCGCCCTGTAAAGCAAGTGCAATAATAGATTTAGAGAATGGAAAAGTATATGATGGACCGGCATCAGCGTTAGGATATGACTTTAAAAAGAACAGCACGATGATTATGATTAATCCAGCTGACTCAACAGGCTTTTATAACGATTGCGCTTATTGTCATCCGGAAATTTGGCTTTGGAATGAGAAACAAAAAAAATTTGAACAGCGTTTACCTGCCCAAAATTAATACCCTCATCCGCCCAAGTATGCTGCTTAACTTTTGAGCGCAGCGTACTTCTGCCTTGCAACTTAAAATAGCAAACCCACACAAGTACCCGATGCACGGGGCCAGCCCTGTTACTTGCGCTCATCTTTGGTTGAAGCCAACATTTCGATTGAACATTTGTAATTATCTTCAGTGCCGGTTTTATCAACATTGGCGGCCTTATTCAAAGCTTTTAAATGCAAAAGACAATTTATGTTCTCACTTTTTTATTACTAACTGCCTGCAACATTAAGCAGGCAAAAAACAGTACAGCAACATTAAATAATTAATTGCATAAAATTTATCGTTTAGACCAGCAGTACAGGGAAGAGCTTTCTAGTTTGCCACCGGCAAATATTAAAACAATTGACTTATGGAAAAAACAAAATATGCTTGACTCTCTCAATCTTGTTAGAGTTTCAAAAATTTTGGACTCAATGGGATTTCCGCATAAACCTTCATTTGATGATTCGGCAGGCATTGCAACATTTATGGTTATTCAACATGCGACTTTAAAGCAACAAGAAAAATATCTGTCAATATTTCAAAAAGCAGCAGCTCAAGATCAATTAAAGCCATCAATTGTAGCTTTAATGGTTGACCGCGTTAAAGTTGACAAAGGAGAAAAACAAATTTATGGAACACAGGCAATTCCAATCAAAGACCCGAAAACCGGTTATATAACGAACCAGTATGAGTTAGCCCCAATTGAAGATGAAGAGAAGATTAATGAGAGAAGATTAAAAGTTGGACTCCCAACAATAGAAGAAGGCGCCAAAGAATTAGGTGTTGAATATATACCCGGAAAAAAAGCAGCAGCCAATAATCAGAAATAAGTTCACTGTTTTACCAGCTTAAAACAATACCGCTTCAGCTTGCCTTCAAAATCAAATGGGGTAGTGGCCTTTGTTATATCTTTTACAGACGAGGCATTTATTTCCGCTTCATTCAATATAAACCTTGAATAATTGGTGCTGAAATACATGACACCGTTTGCTGATAAAGCCTGTAATGCATCGTTGATAACAGGAACATGATCCCGCTGCACATCAAAGAAATCTTTCATGCGCTTGCTGTTGCTGAATGTGGGCGGGTCGATGATAATGAGATCAAAACTGTTGGGTTGAAGTGTTTTTAGATACTGCAATACATCGGCATGAATAAAATGATACCGGTCTGTATTTTTAAACCCGTTAATGATGAAATTATCTTTTGCCCAATCGAGGTAAGTTTTGGAAAGATCAACTGAAGTTACACCTGCTGCATTACCGCTGGCGGCATACACAGAAAAAGAACCTGTATAACAAAATAGATTCAGCACCCTTTTGCCATCTGCTTCTTTACGCACCATCTCTCTTGTAATGCGATGATCGAGAAATAAACCGGTATCAAGATAATCGGTAAGGTTTACCAAAAACTGTAAACCGTTTTCTTCTACCTTAAAAAATTCCTGCGCACTGTTTTGCTTTTCGTACTGTTGCTTTTCACGATGGCTCTGGCGTTTGCGTTCCCGGCTGTAGATGTTTTCGGCAGGCAGTTGTAAAACTTCGCTGATGATTTCAAATGATTGCTGCAGCCAGTCTTCATGTTCTTCTTCACTCATGCCATGCCTGCGGCGGTATTCAGCTACATAAATTTTGTCGGCATACAATTCTATGGCAAAGGGAACTTCCGGAAGGTCATGATCGTAAACACGGTAGCAGCTTATGTTTAAACGCCGGGCCTGTTTGCTTTTGTGTTTATACA
>NZ_JBQCIT010000063.1:0-182348 GCF_051953455.1 Parafilimonas sp.
CCACTTTTGAAAAATACGGCGAGGGCGGCCTATGCCACCTATATTCTTCACCCGCTTGCCGTTATTGCCATTACATTGTTGCTTAAAAACTTGCAGATTGAACCGGCAGTAAAATTTTTAATTGCAGCACCTGTTATTGTAACCTTGTCATTCCTGCTGGGTTCACTTGCCGTAAGATTGCCCGGGATAAAAAATATTGTTTAAAATTTATTTACCGGGAATGGTTGGCCTTATTTCTACCTTGCTTGGCAATGCACGCGCATTCATTTTCAAGAGATCTTCCACAAGTTCGCCAATATCTTCGGGCTGAATTTTCCATGCATCATCATCAGATGGCGTGTGATCATTAAAATGTGATGCAACAGAGCCGGGCATTATGGTAGTTACTTTAATTCCGTATTGACGGAGGTCTAACATAATCGCCTGTGAAAAACCAACCAGCCCGAATTTACTCGCATTATATGCAGAACCATCTTTAAAAAAATTGGTGCCGGCGAGGCTTGCAATAGTTATAATATAGCCTTTGGTTTTCTTTAATGCATCAATACTTGCCTTAACGCTGTTAAAAACGCCGGTAAGGTTGGTATCGATTGTTTCATGCCATTCATCTATCGTTATATCTTCAATGGATGCAAAATGGCCAACACCGGCATTGGCAATTAAAACATCTAACCGGCCAAATTTTTTTATCACTGCAGCTACCGCTTTGTTTTCGTTTTCAGCATCACTTACATCAGATTGCAAGGCCAGCACTTTTGAGTCATCATTGCTTAACGATTGCGCTGCTTTCTTTGCTGAACCTGCATTGCGGCTTGTGATAGCTACTTTCATTCCTGCTTTCAATAATGTTTCAGCAATACCGTAACCAATGCCTTTGCTGCCACCTGTTATATAGGCCACTTTATTTTCGAGTGAATTCATTGTATGTTTTTATTGATTACAATATGTCAAAAACTCAGCCATTTGTTTAAACTGATTATACTACGCTTCATTAAGTTATGCGGGCTCCGTTATTGCGGCCTTAACTGCAGGCACCACTTCCTTTCCAAACAATTCAATGGAGTGCATAATCTTTTCCTGCGGGATATCGCCATGAATTACCTGCGCTAAAAACCGCGTGTTATTAAATAATTTGTATTGATAAATCAATTTATCAGCCACTTCTTTTGCGCTGCCCACCAACAAAGGGCCTTCCGGCTGGCACAAATATTCAAACTGCTGTTTATTCATGGGGCTCCATCCTCTTTCCTGTCCTATCTTATTCATCATCCTTCCATAAATAACCCAGAATTCATTCCTGGCCTGTTCACTGGTATCAGCCAGATATAAATGTTCATTGATGCATAGCTGCAGTTTGTTTTCATCGTGCCCTGCTTTTTTTGCGGCATTCCGGTATAAATTGGTAAGCTGCGTAAACTGCACGGGGCTGCCGCCAAGAATAGCGATGGTTAAAGGCAAATTCAAACTGCCGGCGCGGATTACAGAAGCCGGTGTTCCGCCAACAGCAATCCATATTGGTAATTGCTGTTGCAATGGCCTCGGATATACTCCAAGATTATTCAACGAAGCCCGGAGCGTTCCTTTCCATGTAACGTGTTCATGCCGGTTGATGTTTAATAAAAGATCAAGCTTTTCAATAAACAATTCATCGTAATCATCCAGGTTGTATCCGAATAAAGGAAACGATTCTATGAATGAACCTCGGCCCGCCATAATTTCTGCACGGCCATTTGATAGTAGATCGAGCGTGGCAAAATTCTGAAATACACGCACAGGATCTGAAGAGCTCAAAACCGTAACGGCGCTTATAAACCTTATGTTTTTTGTAATGGTTGCGGCGCCTGCCAATACCATTTCAGGTGATGATACAACATAATCGGAACGATGGTGTTCTCCTAAAGCAAAAACATCCAGCCCTATTGCATCTGCAAGCTTTGCTTCGTCCAATAAATCCTGTATCCTTCTGTGTGCATTTTCTGCATTGCCCGCTTTATGATCGGGAACGATTTCTCCGAATGTGCTTATGCCAAATTCCATGAGCTTAATTTATGTAATGTAAAAGTATTAGATAGATGAACAGGAAATTATAAAGGATAGATGAATGAAAATTATTCGTGGCTGCACAAAGGGGTTAATGCGCCTTTAGCAGCTAAAGAAATATTTTTACAAGTGATAAAACGGGTGTATCAGGTTTGCTGCTGCAGGTTGGAAATATTTTCAAACTCATCAAACAACTTCAAACTCAGGCTTTCAAATATCCGGAAATAATTATTATATATTTTATGATTCTGCTTGTTGGGTTTATAGCTGTCGGGCACCACAACTGTTTGCGCCGCTTCGTCAATTGTTTTATATATGCCCATTTCCACAGCACTCAGCAGGAAAGCGCCGAGACCAATACTGTTATTACTTTGCCTGCTTGCATATAAAGGCTTATTAAACATGTCAGCAATTATTTGCGCACAAAAAGGTATCGAAGCAAAGCTTCCGTTTACGGAAAGGCTTTTTATGCTGCGGTGTTCCTGTAGTGTTTTTCCAATGCTGTATATTTCGTATAAAATACCTTCAATGGTAGCGCGTATAAAATGCTGGCGGCCGTGATTAATATTCAATCCAAAATAGCAACCCCTTGCATTAGGGTTCCATATCGGCGCCCGTTCTGCCAGCAGGTACGGCAGAAACAATAATCCTTCGGAGCCCGCGTCCACTTTAGCAGCTTCGCTCATCAGCATATCCATACTGTATTCTATATCGAAAGGGTTTTTAAATTCGCCAAATTGCCGCGCAAACCAATCGAAGATAACGCCGCCATTATTGGTGGGCCCGCCCGACACATAATAGTTTTTTGTAAGCAGGTAATTAAAGAAGCGCTGCTTTTCATCCTGTAACACCTTTTTGCCCACAATACGCACGGCGCCGCTGTCTTCAATGGTAATGGTAGCTTTGCCTTCGCCCCAAACGCCGGCACCGAGCGTGGCCAGGCAGCCATCGCTGGAACCGATTAAAATTTTAACCCCCGAAGGCAGGCCAAGCGAAGTTTGATAGGCCTTCAGTAACCGGCCCGGCGAATGAAATACCGGCACAAGCTCCGGCAATTTATCCGGCTTAATACCGGCAAATGCGAGGGCGTCTGGCTCCCAGTCCAGTGTATGGATATTCATCAGGCCTGTTGCAGAAGCGAGACTGTAATCAATACAGCATTTGCCTGTTAGTTGCTGAACGATATAACTTTTAATGGATAAAAATTTTGCGCTTTTTTTAAATTTCTCTTTATCATTTTCTTTTATCCAGGCAATTTTTATTAATGGCGACATTGGATGAATAGGAGTTCCGGTGGCCGTATAAATTTTTTTGCATGCCCGTGATGCAATTAATGCCGCCGCCACTTTTTTGCCGCGGTTATCACTCCATGTAATGGCATTATCAAGCGGCACCCCGTTTTCATCAACCGCCAAAACGCTGTGCATGGATGCGCTGAAACAAATGCAACGCACTTTTATTTTCTGCGGATGGATTTTTTCATTTAACAGGTTCTTTAATACATACAGCATGGTAATAAAAATCTGTTCCGGGTCCTGCTCACTGTAATCGGGCCGGATATGAAATGTAGGATATGAGCCCTTCATAGAGGCAAGCAGTTCGCCTGAAAGGCTGAAGGCAAAAACCCTCACTGCATTTGTTCCTAATTCTATCGTAATAATACATTCCATAAAAGTTGTTGATTTATTTTTGAAGCAGGTTATTTTTTCTGAATTCACTTGGCGTGAACCCGGTTAATTTTTTAAATGTTGTTGAAAAATGCTGTGACGAATAGAAACCCGTATCCAAAGCTATGGCTGTAACCGATGTGTCGCGCCGCTTCAATAATTTAATAGCTTCCGATATGCGGATATTAATAAGGTAATTCAAAGGGGAAAAGCCGGTATAGTTTTTTACTTTCTCATTAAAGGCCGTGGTGCCAAGGCCAACGAGGGCCGCCATTTCATCAACCGTCCATTGATAATCCAAACGTAGCCGCAGTTGCTCTTCTAACTCCAAAAAAGTTTGCGGAAAATTGCGCAGCGTATTGTTTTGCCGGGTAAGCCCCCGCGTAATTATAATAAACAATTCATCTATCAGTTGGTTCACCCTTGTATGAAAACCAATTTCCTGGGAGCATAATTCAGCTTTTAATTTTTCAAGAATAAAGCCGGCTTCTTTCAGTTGCAAATGCAGTGGCCGGTTATTCATCATAAGAATTTTGCCGATGGTTGTTCTTTCATTTTCAGAAAGGCTGCTCCATTTTCCCGGAACTAATTTCCCGGCTGGTTCTATTTTCTCTATTTTAATATTTATCCAGCAAAGTGTTCCTATATCAAGAAACCCTTTGCCGCCGCCAAATTTCTGGCCCGGCAATATCATGGCCACATCGCCGGGATATAAAATATGCTGCCTTTCGTGAATGAGCCATTCAAATTTACCATCTATTACATAGTAAATGCGCAAACTGTTAGTTGCTGTTGTATTCAAAGAGTCCAGCCGGATGGCATTATTCTTTTTTAGAGCAAGCTCAACAATATGCGGAAATGATTGCAGTTCTTTGGCAGCGCCTTGTTGTAAATAAAATTGGTTCATGCAGCAAGCAGTTAAAAATACAAATTCCTGGTTATTATGCGAATATTTGATCGGGGTAATGAGTTAACAAGCCTCAATATTGTTTGTATAAAATTCACCACCGTAGATTATTGGAAGTTTGGGTGTTGATGTTGAAATATCATTGCTAAAATAATTGTGTTCCGAAAGGGTGCTTAGAGAATTTATCAACTGCTAAAATTTACTTGCTGTATGAAAAACGAACCTTCGTGCCGGTGCGCCGGCGTAAGGAAAAAGTTACTCGGTTTCTGTTTATTTTTTCTCCTGGCTTTCTCAGTTAAAAGCCAAACAGTTACCGGTAAAGTAACCGATGAAGATGGTAAGCCGCTGCAGGCTGTATCTGTTGTAGTAAAAAATACGAAAACGGGTACAACCACCGATTCTTCCGGTAATTATAGTATCAGGACCGGCCCAAATGTTACACTTGTTTTTAGTTCTGTAGGGTTTGTGAGTATAGAATTGAATGTGGGAAACCGCTCAATTGTTGATGCTGTTTTGCCGGCCAACACACAAAACCTGGGCGATGTGGTGGTAACAGCCCTGGGTATTAAAAGGAGTGACAGGGGCCTGGGTTATTCCGCCACAATCGTTAAGCCCGATGAGCTTACGGTAAACCGGACCTCTAATCCCATGAATGCATTGCAGGGAAAGGTGGCCGGTGTAAATATCTCATCGTTAGGCACGGGGCCGGGCGGCACTTCCAAAATACGCATCCGTGGCCAATCGGCTATTACCGGTGGTGGTAACCCGCTTATTGTAATTAATGGCGTGCCGATTGATAACTCCAATTTTAACGGCAATACCGTTGGGGTTAACGGCGGTGGTGTATATGCCGATGGCGGCGATGGCCTTGGAAGCATAAACCCTGATGATATTGAAAGCATGACCGTGCTGAAAGGCGCACCCGCGGCCGCGCTTTATGGCAGCCGGGCCGCTAATGGTGTCATTATGATTACCACAAAAACAAAGGGTAAGAACAAGGGCATCGGCGTTACGTTAAACTCGAATTATACGTTTGAAACACCGCTGGATTTTACAGATTACCAGAAAGTATATGGCCAGGGGGAAAACGGGGTACGGCCAACCACGCCTAACCCTACGTCGGGCGAATGGTCGTTTGGTGAAAAAATAGAGCCGGGTATGACGCAAATACTGTTTGATAATCTTACTGTTCCTTACGTGGCACAGGGAAGCCGTATAAAAGAATTTTACCGTACCGGGCAAAACTTTGCCAACACTGTAACACTGGAAAGCATGGGTGAAAAAGGCGGCGTGCACCTTTCGCTGAATAATACGGAAAACCTCGGTATTACGCCTAATAACAAATTTAGCCGGTACATTGTAAACCTTGGTTTTAATTATGATCTTTCCGATAAATTCAGCTTTGCCGGTAATGTGAATTATTCCAATGAGCGCATTAAAAACCCACCCAACATTGCTAACCAGGATAATTCAATTCCAACCACACTCATGGCTTTAGCTAATACAATGCCGCTGAAAGTATTGGAGGAAAACAAATACAATGCAGATGGCAATGAATATGTGTTTTCACGTTTTACAAACCGTACAAACCCTTACTGGGTTTTGGCAGAGCAGTTTCATAATATTAAAAGAGACCGCATTTTCGGCAATATCTCTTTAAAGTATAACATACTTCCGTGGTGGTGGGTGCAGGGCCGTGTGGGCATGGATTACTACAGCCGCGATGAAGATGTAAATAATTTCCCCACAGGAATTGCTTCAAGGGCTCCGGCCCAGGCTGGCTTTGTAAACGGCGTATACACCCAGGAGGCGCGTCGCAACAGGGAAACAAATCTTGACTTTTTAACGGTAGCCAATAAATCCTTCGGGGATTTTGATATAACACTTACTGCAGGTGGTAATAACCGTCGCAACCGCCTTGATATAAATAATGTGCAGGTTACCGATTTTGTAGTACGCGGTCTCTATACCGTGCAGAACGGAAGGGCAAAAAACCCGGTTTATACCTTATCACAGTTTGGCGTTAATTCATTGTATGGGTCAGGTGAAATTGGCTGGAAGAAAACACTCTATTTAAACGGAACAATAAGAAAAGACTGGTTCTCTACCCTTTCTAAGGAAAACATGGGCATTATTTATCCCTCAGTATCCGGTTCCTATGTTTTTTCAGAATCACTGGGTAAAGCAGCTCCCTGGTTAACCTTCGGAAAACTAAGGGTTGGTTATGCAGAAGTAGGCAGCGATGGCGATGTTGGGCCCTATGCAGACCAGTTATTCTATGCCGTAAATTCCAATACTATTCTTAATCCTTCGGGAACAGCCGTTACAGTAGGTACAAGCGGCACCACCTTGCCTAATCCAAATCTGAGGCCGATGAGGGTAAAAGAATTTGAGGCCGGTATGGAATTAAGGATGTTCAACAACCGCGTGGGCCTGGATGTAGCCGTGTATAAAAAAACCACTATCGACCAGATATTCTCTGTTCAGATTTCAGATGCATCCGGCTTCCTCAATACCCGCATTAACAGTGGTGAAAGTTATAATAAAGGTTTTGAAGGCCTGTTGAATATAACACCTGTGCTTACCAATAATTTCAGGTGGGATTTCACGGCCAATACATCTTACAATATCACCAAGGTAATAAGCATCAGCAGTAAGACTCCAGGTGAGCGTGCCACCATTGGCAGCCATCCGTTTAACGGCGAAGTGCGTGTAGTAGTAGGTGAAGAAATGGGACAAATAGCAGGCTATGGTTATGCAAAAGATGATAATGGCGAAAGGATCTTTCAAAGCAACGGATTGCCATTGCGTACCAGTGATTTTGTATTGTTTGGGAGCGGCCTGCCTAAATGGACCGGCGGTTTCTTCAACAGCTTTAATTACAAGGGCGTTTATCTTACTGTTTTGATTGATTATAAACTCGGCAATAAAATGTTATCCGGTACCAACTTCAATGCAGTGCGGCACGGTTTGCATAAAATGACGCTGGAAGGACGTGAAACAGGTTATGTGGTGGGAGATGGTGTATCGCAGGATGGGCAAAAGAATACCGCACAGGCGGCTGTGCAAACTTACTGGGAACACCTTCGTACCCAGCAAATTGTTGAACCCGTTGTTTACAACGCAGGTTTCTGGAAGATCAGGCAGGTTTCGCTTGGCTACGATTTTACAAAAAAGCTTCCTGCTAACTGGCCTATTAAAGGGCTTAAACTGGATTTTGTGGCCAACAATGTTTTAATTCTCAAAAAATGGGTAGATAATATAGATCCTGAAACAGTTGGTTATGGAGTTGATAATATGATCGGCCTTGAATCGCCCGGCGTACCTTCTACCAGGAGCATGGGCGTAAATCTAAATATCAAATTTTAATACGATAAGTATATGAAAAAAATATTGAGTTATTGTGCCCTGGCTTTATCGATGGTCACAATTGTGTCATGCACAAAAGGGTTGGAAGATTTGAATGTAAACAAAGTAAACCCCACTTCTCTTGACGCTGTACTGCTTTTAAATAATGCCATTATCAATACTTCATACCCAACAAAAACCGTGGTATATGAAATGTGTATTGTACAGCAAATGGTAACGCCGAATGGTGGTGTACTGGCCGGCGGAAATTTTAACCAGGATAGCCGTGATGTTACGAATGCACCCACCTGGGCAGGCTATTACCAGAATGTGATTAAGTATACGCACGATGCCATAACCAAAACCAAAGACGACCCCGCCCGTGCCAATCTTTATAATATGGCGCGTATATGGCAGGGGTACGCCTTTATGATCCTCACTGATACCTATGGTGCCATCCCTTATTTTGAAGGCGGGGCAGGTGTAACAGACCAGATATTATTACCTAAATACGATCAGCAGCAGGATATTTATACCGACCTGGTTAAGGTATTTGATGAAGCTTCGGCAGCGCTAAGTACATCGGCAACCGTTGAAACTTCCGATCTTTTGTATGCGGGCAATATTGAGAAATGGAAAAAGCTTGGTTACTCCCTTCTGCTCCGGGCGGGCATGCGCCTGAGTAAGGTGGATGCCTCAACTGCGCAAAGCATAGTAAAAAAGGCGGTTGACGGCGGCGTAATAACCGATAACGCAGATAATGCTTATATGCGGCACGACGCCAATTACCTGAACCCCATCGGAAATATGCTTAACAGTACAGAAGCAGCTAACTGGTACCTCGCAAATCCTTTTGTGGATACTTTAAAGATGAATAATGATCCGCGGTTGCAGTCAATTGCGGTACGTTATAAGGGCGCTACATCAGGCTCCGGCCAAACGGCTGATCTTGCTACCACTGCTCCTGAAGACCAGATAGGTATGCCCATGGGTTACGATAATGGAACCATAGTTGCCAAAGCAGCTTCCGATGGCCTTGCCAGTTTTTACGACTACAGCCAGGCTGACCGGAAAAGAATTGCCGCCACATCTTCACCTATGTTTTTTGTTACAGCAGCACAAACCAATCTGCTGCTCGCCGAAGCCAGGTACAGGGGCTGGATAACCACAGGCACGGCAGCACAGTTTTTTGAAGCTGGCATAAGAGCACACATGAACCAACTGGCCACTTATGGAGCCAGCGTCGCTGTGGATGCTTCAGCCGCAGATACTTATATAGCCGCACACCCGCTGGTTGCCGGCAGGGAGCTGGAGCAGATCAATACGCAGTATTGGATTGCTTCTTTCTTAAATGGGCCTGAAGCATTTGCCAATTTCAGGCGCAGTGGTTACCCGGCCCTGGCACCTAATCCTTACGGGCAGCCAAACAATCCCGACGTGCCAAACGGTACGTTTATCAGGAGAATTGGTTACCCCACTTCGGAATTGTCAGTTAATACGGATAATGTAAATGCAGCCATAGCTATTATGGGCCCTGATAAACTTAGCACCCGGCTCTGGTGGGATAAATAAAATAAGAAAGCCGGCTGCGTCTTAAACAGTTATAATGTATGCAGCCGGTTAGCTGGCTGATATCGAAATAAAAAATGTTAAACAGCTTTTGAAAAAGAAAGCTGCAAACATCTTTGCAGTATAAAAGTTTTTTATGGAAAAGTTCAGGAGCTCAGGCTGGTTTGGAAGGAAAGATAAGGATGGAATTATTTACAGAAGCTGGATGAAGAACGAGGGTATGCCACCCGATATGTTTGATGGCAGGCCGGTAATTGGCATTTGCAATACGTTCAGTGAATTCACACCGTGTAATGCACATTTCAGAACACACGCAGAATCGGTTAAACGCGGTGTGCTGGAAGCTGGTGGTTTTCCACTGGAATTTCCTATAATGAGTTTGGGCGAAACCCTGCTGAAACCAACTGCCATGCTTTTCCGCAATCTCGCAAGCATGGATGCAGAAGAATCTATTCGCGGCAATCCTATCGACGGCGTGGTGCTGCTTACCGGCTGCGATAAAACCACGCCTTCCACGGTAATGGGTGCTGCAAGTGTTGGCCTGCCTACAATTGTTGTTCCCGGCGGTCCTATGTTGAATGGGAAATACAAAGGCACAGATATAGGTTCCGGCACACATGTGTGGAAGTTTGACGAAGACATGAAAACAGGCCGGATGACGGTGGAGGATTGCGAATTTGCTGAAAGCTGCATGAGCCGCAGCATTGGCCATTGCATGACGATGGGTACCGCTTCCACCATGGCCTGCATGGTTGAAGCATTGGGCTTAACGCTTTCGGGTGCAGCTGCTATTCCTGCGGCTGATTCGAGAAAAAAAGTAATGGCGCAGTTAAGCGGCAGAAGAATTGTTGATATGGTAAAAGAAAACCTTACCATTGATAAAATACTTACAAAAGAGGCTTTTGAAAATGCCATAAAAGTGAATGCGGCAGTAGGCGGCTCGTCTAACTTTTTAATTCATTTAATGGCTATTGCCGGAAGGGTTGGGATAGATCTGAAGCTGGAAGATTTTGACAGGCTGGGCAGTGAAATCCCTTTGCTTTTAAACCTTATGCCTTCAGGAAAATATTTAATGGAAGATTTTTATTATGCCGGCGGCCTGCCTGTTATTTTGAATGAATTAAAAGACCACCTGCATAAAAATATAATAACCGTAACGGGCAAAAATCATCATGAAAACGTAACAGGCAAATGTGATTGCTACAATGCTGATGTAATTGCTTCTATTGCTAAACCTTTTATTGAACATGCAGGTTGCGTAGTGGTAAAAGGCAACCTTGCAGAAAACGGCGCCGTAATAAAACCGTCGGCAGCAACGCCTGCTTTAATGAAGCACCGGGGCCGCGCCGTTGTATTTGAAAGCATTGAAGATTATCATGCAAGAATTGATGATGAAAACCTCGATATTGACGCAAACTGCGTAATGGTTTTAAAATATGTGGGCCCGGTAGGTTATCCCGGCATGCCGGAAGTTGGCAATATGGCTTTACCCAAAAAAATATTGCAGCAGGGCATAACAGACATGGTGCGCATTTCAGATGGAAGGATGAGTGGCACCGCCTATGGAACTGCAGTCTTGCATGTTTCGCCCGAATCCGCCATTGGTGGTAATCTTGCACTCGTTCAAAATGGCGATATAATTGAATTGGATGTGGCACAAAGAAGGCTTCACCTGGATGTGAGCGATGATGAACTGGCTGAAAGAAGGAAGAATTGGAAGAAGCCTGCACCCGCTGCAACAAGAGGCTATGTTAATCTATATATCAACCACGTTCAACAAGCTGATAAAGGCGCCGATCTTGACTTTTTAGTTGGCAATTCCGGTTCGCAGGTAACAAGAGACTCGCATTAAAAAACCCTTTGGCCTGTTATAGATAATCAGTTGTTTTTAAATTTTCCATCCGGCTTGCCGGATGGAAATTACATCAGCTTTATAAAATTGCAATTATCTGTGCAGCAAATGCCGCAGTCTTTCATCAACATAACTTCTTTCTTTTTCTTCAAATATTAATAAGCAATTAAGCGCTGTTATGTATTTTCATTGTGCTTAAACTTATTTGTGCATGAGGAGTTATAACCCGAAAGAATGGTGGAAGATCGTATTGGATTTTCATAAGTCTGATACACTGCGCAAGCTTTTGCCCGTTTTAATTGCCGTAGGTGTTTATGCTTTCTGCATAGCTTTTATTGAAAAGCATTATGTGGATAGTGAACATAAAACCTTGATAAAGGGCCTGTCGATCATACATACCCTGCTGGGTTTTGTAATTTCTCTTTTACTGGTATTTAGAACCAATACAGCTTATGACCGCTGGTGGGAAGGACGTAAGCTTTGGGGAAGCCTCGTAAACAACAGCCGCAACCTCTCCATTAAATTAAACAGCCTGCTGGAAGCTGATGACAAAAATTCAAAGTCATTTTTCGCAGCGCTTATTTCAAGGTTTGCATTTGAGTTAAAAAAGCACCTGCAAAGTGCAGATGCCCGTTATGCATTGGACCAGTTTGAACACCCGGAAATTCCTGATTTTGACCGTTTCAGGCACGTGCCTGAGCAGGTAGTTGGTACTATGATAGAGAGACTGATGCAAATGCAAAGACAAGGTCGGATTTCAGCAGAGCAAATGTTGTTTATAAATCCTGAGCTGACATCGTTCATGGATATTTGCGGCGGCTGTGAACGTATCAGGAATACACCGATCCCTTTCTCTTACAGCAGCTTTATAAAAAAATTTATTTTGTTTTATACCCTCGCATTGCCCATTGGTTATTCATTGTCGCTTGGCTATTTAATTATACCGGTTGTAGTTTTTGTGTTTTATGCGCTTGCCAGCCTGGAATTGATTGCTGAGGAAGTTGAAGAGCCTTTCGGCAGTGATGAGAATGATCTTCCAATGGATAAGCTTGTTGAAACCATAAATAAAAACGTAACCGCTATCCTGTCTTAATAAAGCTTATTGCATTATTGCTTTTTAAAAGGAAAGCCGCAGGCTTTGCATTGCACAATAGCAGTTTCAGAATAACTTCATCATGCACTGTTTATCATATTAATGAACACTTGAAAAATGTTTACTATTTTTATTGCAACCAAAACAATTTCGTGCCATGTATTGCAGAATACTGCTTTCTGTTTTATTAATATGCTTATTACATTTTAATGGCCTTGCGCAAACAAAAAAAATAAATGCGCTTAAACAAAAGGTTGACGTTGCTACTTCAAATGATGAAAAGCTTGCAGCTATTATTGCTTATTGTGAAGACTATGGAAATATTGCACAGGACAGTCTTGAAAAGTATGCTTATATAGCGCTTGACCTTGCCGCTGCTTCTAAAAACGAAAGGCTGAAAACGCTTGCGCAGCTTACGCTTGCACAAGATTATATGCAGTGGGGATGGACAGATAGTGTGCACGCTGTTGTGGCGCAGGAATTACCAAAAAATAAAGTAACTGATAATGACCGGCGCGACATTTATTTCAAATTAAAAAGATTAGATGCAACTGCATATGGAGCTGATGGTAAAATACAGGAATCTATTGCTATTCTATACCCGCTTTCGGCTGAAGCAGAAAAATATAATGACAGTGTGCAGTCATCTGCAATTGCGAATATTATTGGTTTTGCGGCAGCATACCGCAATGAAATGAAAGAAGCGCTTAAATGGAACAATAGAGCATTATTGTATGCATCAGGAACAAAGCATAGCAACCTCGGTTCAATATATATAAGCAGGGCGCAGATAATGTACAAAGAAGATAAGATTGATTCCGCCTTATATTATCTGCAAAAAGGAATTGACCTGTGCAGGCAGGTGGAAATGTACGACAGGCTGGCCAGCGCATATCGTTTTCAATCTGCAGTATATGTAAACATGAAGAAGTTAAATGATGCCGAAATAGCATTGCGCAATATGCAGGAAATGCGTAATAAAATTGAAGCGAATCCTGATGCTATTATAGAAGATAATTTGCAGATAGCAGACTTTTATGCCAGTACGGGCCGTTTAAAAAAAGCCATTGCCTTTTGCTGGAGCAAGCTTGAAACGGGCGACCTGCAAAGAAAGCCGGGCGATTCATCCAAAACCTTCAATAACGATCCTTCTGTACGCCTGCCCTTTTATCTGGCACTTGCCCGCTATTTAAAAGAAGATAAGGATTATAGTGAATATCAGCAAGTGCTTGAAGAAATCATTGTATTAAAAGACACGGTATATGAAAGAAACAAAGCTGAAGCTATTGCTGAAATACGCACTAAGTATGATGTTAACCAAAAAGAAAACACGATTGTGGTGCAGCAGTTAAAACTGGCAAGAAGAAATTATTTATTGTTTGGTTCAATCGCTTTTATTGTTTTAGCAGGCATAATAGCATGGCTTTGGTACCGCAATCAAAACATAAAACAAAAAGTGCGGATGCACCAGGCAATTGAAGAAGAGAAAAGAAAGGCAGCGCAATCTATTCTTAATGCGGAAGAAAAAGAGCGCAAACGCATTGCTGCTGATCTTCACGATAATATTGGCGCTTATGCCACAGCTATCTCCGCCGATGTTGAAACTATTTCAGCAAAAGGCATTGAGGCAGGAAGCCGCCAGCTTGCAAACCTGCAATTACATTCAAAAGAAATCATTCATTCCCTGCGCGATACCATATGGGTATTGAATAAAGAAAATATAACCATTACAGGCATAAGCGACCGTGTAAAAAATTATGTGAACAAATTAAAACCAAGCTATGGCCATATAAACATTGCTGTTGAAGAAAATATAGTAAACGATATTCGGGTCGGTTCGCAAAAAGCGCTGAATATTTTTCGTATTGTGCAGGAAGCTATCCACAATGCTTTAAAGCACAGCCACGCAAAAAATATTATTGTTGAAATAAAAACCGGCGATGTTATTTCCATTATAATTAAAGACGATGGAACGGGCATTACTAGCACTGCCGATAGCGCTGGGCATGGTTTAAGAAACATGAAAATAAGGGCTGAAGATGCGGGCATTCATTTCAATATAGGATCAGCAGAAGGCAGTGGCACCAATATTTTTTTAGAAACTGCCTGAATTATAAAATTCAACGCTACTATAAATTAAGTATTGTGTTTTTTAAACGTATAAAGAATTTTGCATAGAATTATATTCCTCTTTAAAAGCCTTGTATGAATCCGTTAAGAATTGGAATAACAGACGATAAAGCCATTAACCGCAGCAATATAACCGATAAGCTAAAACAATTTAATGATCTTAAAGTTTGCTTTACTGCGGTTAACGGGAATGATTGTCTGGAGCAGTTGAAAGGCCTCCCCATTGAAAAGCTGCCACATTTGATATTTATGGATATTGAAATGCCCGAAATGGATGGCATACAAACCATAAGCATTGCACGCTCTCTTTACCCGGATATATTTTTTATTGTGCTTACTATTTTTGATGACGACGATAAAATTTTTGAAGCCATAAAAGCCGGCGCACACGGTTATTTATTAAAAGATGAAGATGCAAAAGGATTGTATAATGCTGTTATAACGGTAACCCAAAACGGGGGTGCGGCTATAAACCCGGCCATTGCACGAAAAACACTGCAATTGCTCAGCCAGGCATCTGTACCGCTGCGGGAACAGAAGCCTGCTGGCAGCGATATATCATCTTTATTATCTGAAAGAGAGAAAGAAATTCTGCATCACACTGTGAGAGGATATGATGCAAAACGCATAGCAGAAATAACGGGTATAAGCGTGCTTACGGTAAGAAAACATGTGGGTAATATTTATCAAAAGCTGCATGTAAACAGTAAAGCGCAGGCTATGCGCATTGCTTATGATAAAGGGTTGATATGATTACTTTTCATTTAAAAATTATTGCCCGGTTTAATGCTTAAAGTCGAGAATATTCAGTTGCCGGGTACAAAAACTGAATTCATTTTTATCATTGCTTGAAATAATAACCAGCCTTCCATTGCTATAATTCTCAATCCATCTGTAATACAAGGCGAAGCCTGCTGCATCAAGATTGGTGCACGGCTCATCAAGCAATATAACAGGCACATCAGAAAAAAATGCCTGCGCCAGTTTTAGCCTTTGTTTCATACCACTGCTAAAAAAACGGATCTGTTTATTAGCTGCCTGCGCTAAATCAGCTTCTTCTAAGATAGTTTCAACAGGAAGATTTTGTATAAATTTTTTGAAGTTGCTGTGAAAAAGCAGGAATTCTTTTGCCGTCATTTCCTCGATCAGTTCAAGATAAGGTGCTGCAATAGAAATATAGGCATTTGCTTCTTCAGGTTGCATATTCTTATTGTCCGGCTGCCACTCTATGCTGCCTTCATTTAAGGTAGATGCACCGGCAATGGCCTGCAGCAATGTGCTTTTACCACTGCCGTTAGGGCCGGTTATTGCGTATTGCACACCGGGCAAAAATTCATAACTAAGATTGCGAAAAATCCACTCACGGCTAAAGCGTTTGCCGGCATTTGTAAGCTGTATTTTCATTTGATTGCTAACAAAGATAAGAGAGTGGCGGCTGGCTACTGTTCGTCGTCCGTATCGGGCTTGGAAAATCTTTTTATAATGCCTCTTTCGCTTTCGCGGATGAAACCAACAATTTCGTCGCGTTCATCGCTGGCCGGCATTTCTTCTTCTATATACTCCAGTGCTTTGGTTGTATTAAGGCCTTTATTGTAAATAATGCGGTAGATATCGAGGATGGCGTTTATCTTATCTAATGAAAACCCTCTTCTTTTTAAACCCACGCTGTTAACGCCGCCGTAACTTAAGGGATTTCTTATTGCTTTTATGTAAGGCGGAACATCTTTTCTTACAAGGCTGCCACCTGCAATAAATGCATGCTGGCCAATTTTTACAAACTGATGAATGGCTGTAAAACCTGCTACCCACGCATAATCACCCATAACCACGTGGCCGGCCATTTGGCTGTTATTGCTCATAATACAGTGATCACCAACTATACAGTCATGTGCAATATGGCTGTACGCCATAATGAGGCAATTTTTGCCAACTGATGTTTTCCAGCGGTAACTGGTACCGCGGTGTATGGTTACAAATTCTCTTATAGTAGTGTTATCACCAATTTCAACGTAGGTATCTTCATCCCTGTATTTTAAATCCTGTGGAACAGCACCCAGTACGGCACCCGGGAAAATGCGGCAGTTCTTGCCGATTTTAACGCCTTCCATAATGGTAACGTTGCTGCCTATCCAGGTACCCGCGCCAATTTCCACATTTTGGTGAATGACGGTAAAGGGGTCAACCTTTGCATTTTCAGCAAGCCTGGCGTTTGGATGAATGTACGTGTGCGGATGAATCATTTAATATTGCATTAATGAATGCAGGATTTGTTTAAAAGTAAAACGCGGCAAAGTTAGCCGTTCATATTTAATATAATGCTAAATTGGTTAATCAACTTTTACGAGCTGGGCCACTAGGTTAGCTTCTGTTGCCACCTTTCCGGCAACATAAACGGTGCCTTTCATGTCGCAAATACCCCGCCTGATAGGCCCGTTTAATTCCATTTTTAGCACCATCGTATCGCCGGGAACCACTTTTTGTTTGAATTTGCAATTATCGATCTTTAAAAAATAAGTATCATATTTTCCTTCAGGCATAGAGTTAATACAAAGAATGCCACCGGTTTGAGCCAGCGCTTCAATTTGTAAAACGCCGGGCATGACAGGATTATTTGGAAAATGCCCCTGGAAAAACCACTCGTTGAAAGTAACATTTTTAATACCGATGATACGTGTATCTGTCAACTCAATAATTTTATCAACCAACAAAAACGGAAACCGGTGTGGTAATGTTTTTTCTATATAGTCAAGGCCAAACACCGCAGGCTGCGCCGCATCGTAAACAGGCACATCTTTTAAGTGTTTGTTCTTCTTTATATACTGCTTTATTTTTTTGGCAAAAGCTACATTGCTGCTATGACCCGGCCTGTTGGCAATAATATTTGCCTTTAAAGGATAGCCCACCAATGTAAGGTCGCCCACAATATCCAATAGCTTGTGCCTTGCAGGTTCATTGGGAAAACGCAGCTCCAGGTTATTAAGGTAGCCTTCGCTTTTTACTTCAATCCTGTCTTTTTTGAAAACTTTTTGAAGACGTTTTAATTCTGCATCGCCAATTACTTTATCAACAATAACAATAGCATTATTAATATCCCCGCCTTTTATAAGGTTATTATCCAGCAGCATTTCGAGTTCATGCAAAAAACAAAAAGTGCGGCAGGGCGCAATTTCGGCTTTAAAATCATGCATGTTTTTTAAACCGGCATGCTGCGTACCCAATACAGGGCTGTTAAAATCTATTAATGTAGTAATGCGGTAATTGGTGGATGGCAGCGCCGTCATTTCCACCCGTTTATCTTCATCAAAATAGTAAATATTTTCTTCAATGCTGTACCAGGCTTTTGCAGCTTCCTGCTCCAGCACGCCGGCTTCTTCAATATGTTCAATAAAGGGCTGCGAACTGCCATCCATAATGGGTACTTCAGGGCCGTTCAATTCAATCAAAACATTGTCAACACCCATACCGGTAAGCGCAGCCAGCAAATGTTCTATCGTGCTTACTTTGGCTTCGCCAATTTGCAAAGTAGTGCCACGGCTGGTGTCGGTTACAAAATCGCAATCCGCTTTTATAGCTGATGAACCCGGCAAATCTGTGCGCTGAAACTGGATGCCAAAACCCGGGTGGGCAGGATTGAGCTTCATATCAACCAAAACACCCGTATGTAAACCGGTGCCGCTGATGGTAATTGCGTTAGCTAAGGTGTGTTGTTTATCTGGATTAAAATTTACATCCATTCTTAAGTTTTTTATGCTGGATTTTTTCAATACTTATTAATCTGAATATTACCGGCGTGCAAAACTAAGCCTTCTGGTTTTGGTAATAGTTTTAAAAGGATATATGATGCTATAAAATTCAATTTAAAAATTAATTTTTTCCTGCATTAATTGCTGAACGAGTTTTTCTAGTTCAACCAGCCTTTTTTCCATTTGCGGAAGGTTGCGGGTTAATGCCTGGCTGCGTAAAGCGCTTGTGTAATCAAAAGCGGGTGAACCAGTAACCGCAGTATTTTTTTCTTTTATTGATTTTGACACGCCACTTTGTGCATTTATTTTGGCCCCGTCGGCGATTTGGAGATGCCCAACAATACCCACCTGCCCGCCGATCATGGCATTCTTTCCTATTTTGGTGCTGCCGCTAACGCCGGCCTGTGCTGCAATTACCGTATTGCAGCCTATTTCAACATTATGTGCAATTTGTATAAGGTTATCGAGCTTGGTACCTGAATGGATAATGGTGGAACCAACTGTGGCCCGGTCGATTGCTGCATTGCTGCCAATTTCAACGTTGTCTTCTATAACCACATTACCAATTTGCGGTACCTTTTTGTAACTGCCGTCATCCTGCGGGGCAAAACCAAAACCATCGCCGCCGATAACTGTTCCTGCATGTACGGTTACATTTTTTCCTATCTGGCAACCAAAATAAATTTTTACACCGGGATGAAGAATGGTGTTATCATCAATCTTTACATCGTTGCCCACATAAACACCGGGATATAATTTTACATTATTGCCAATAACAGCATTTGCGCCCACATAAGTGAAAGCGCCTACAAAAACGTCATCACCTAATTTGGCCGAATCATCTATGTAACTTGGCTGCTGAATACCGGTTAATTGCGATTTCATTAATTCCTCGTATATCTGCAATAATTTGGCGAAAGCTATATAAGCATCCGGTACGCGGATTAGCGTTGACGTAACCGGCTGTTTTAACTCGTAACTATCGTTTAATAAAACAACAGATGCCTTGGTCTTATACAGGAATTCTTCGTATTTGGGATTGGCAAAAAAAGCAAGCTGGCCTTCGCTGGCTTCTTCTATTTTGCCAAAAGAACTAACTTCGGCATTTCCGTTCCCTTCAACTTTTCCTTCTAAAAACTGGGCAATGCGTTCTGCATTGATCTTCATACATTAAATTTTATTGTTCCTGTATATGGCATCATATAAAAAATATACAGCGTCAAACTAATTGGCAAATGTAAAATTTTTTAACGGGCATAGAAAGTGTTTTGTGGATGAGGGGATCGTCAACCTGGGATATGTCTTTAACATTTCCGTTTTTTGAAAGAATGTTGATTTGTTCATCCTGCAGCCTGTAAGTTGTATTCATAGCCTCGCCCGTAAAAACAAAATACCCGGCTTCGTGTACAGATATATTCATTTTTGCGGCTATTTGTTTTCGTTTCTCTTCAATTTCATTTTCATCAAAAGCCTGCGTTTGAAGCCTGCATTTATAAAGTTTGCGGTTTAATAAATTGCTGCATAAAGTGGAAAGCACTTTATCTGCATGGCTGCTCCATTTTTTTACTGCAAACATCACATCGTAATCATCAATCAGGCAGAATTTTTTAAGCGCTTCATCATCCATTTCATAAAAATCTTCGAAAAAATAATCAAGTGTTGAATTAAGCTTTAAACTATCATCAAAAATTTCCCTTGCACGTTCAATAATTTTTACAATCATTTTTTCTGCGGCCAAAACGGTTTTATGCAGATATACCTGCCAGTACATTTGTCTGCGCGCTACCAAAAATTTTTCTACACTGTAAGTGCCTTTTTCTTCCACCATTAACTGACCATCGTGCACGGCAAGCATTTTTAAAATGCGGTCGTAGCCAATTACGCCTTCGCTTACGCCTGTAAAAAAACTGTCGCGGGTTAAATAATCCATGCGGTCCACATCTAACTGGCCGCTTATTAACTGGTGCAGAAATTGTTTAGGATATTGATTGGTAAAGATGTCAATAGCAGTAGTTAGCCTTCCGTTTAATTCATCATTTAATTTTTGCATAATGCGAAAACCTATCATTTCATGATGAACACCCGGCACGAGAATATGTTCAAGTGCATGCGAGAAAGGGCCATGACCAATGTCGTGCAGCAGTATGGCAGATTTAGCCGCTATTTCTTCTTCATAGCTAATGTCAATTCCCTTTTGCTTCAGTTCGTTTAGGGCAAGGCAGATTAAATGATAGGCGCCCAATGAATGATGCAATCTTGAATGCACAGCGCCCGGGTAAACCATTTGTGCCAGCGCCATTTGATAAATGCGGCGTAAACGCTGATACCAGGGGTGGTTAATGACATCAAAAAGCAAGGTGTCGTCAATGGTTATAAAACCATAAATGGGATCATTAATAATCTTTCTTTTTGATGATGGCATTACTGTTGAGGCTTTGTTAAATCGGCCATTAATAACATTTAGCTATGCAATAACGGAGTTTTAAAAAGATAATTTTACAAACCGCGCTTGTTTACAAAGATTGTAACATTTTGGTTGAAAACCGTAATCAAAAAAATCATAGATCATAAAATATTTATATGGCTGTAGCAACTATACTCTGGGTAGATGATGAAATAGAAAACCTTCAATCGCAAAAATTATTTTTAGAGAATAAAGGGTATGAAGTGCATACAAGAACCAATGGTTTTGATGCGGTTGATTTTGTAAAAGATAATACGCTGGATGTTGTTCTGCTGGATGAAACCATGCCTGGCATAACCGGCCTGGAAACTTTGCAGAAAATAAAAGAGGTGAAAAATATTCCGGTGGTTATGATAACAAAAAATGAGACCGAGAATTTGATGGAAGAAGCCATTGGCAGCCAGATAACGGATTATCTTATAAAACCCGTAAACCCAAACCAGGTTTTGCTTTGCCTTAAAAAGATTATTGATAATAAAAGGTTGGTTGCAGAAAAAACAACGTCAGCTTACCAGCAGCAGTTTCGTAATTTATTCATGGTGCTGAACAGTAACCCGGATTATAATGAGTGGATGGATATTTATAAAAAACTGGTTTACTGGGAGCTTGAAATGGAAAAAAGCAACAGCCCCGAAATGCAGGAAGTTTTTCAAACACAAAAACAGGAAGCCAATACGGAGTTTTTTAAATTCATTAGTAAAAACTATACTAACTGGATTAATGCCAAAGGTGATGATGCCCCTGTTATGAGCCATACTTTATTTAAACAAAAAATTCTGCCGCAGGTAAAAAAAGGTGAAACAACTTTTTTTATATTGATTGACAACCTTCGATTAGACCAGTGGAAAGCTATACAGCCTATTTTTATGGAGAGTTTCCGCATTGTGGAAGAAGATACGTTTTACAGCATTTTACCAACGGCCACTCAATATAGCCGCAACGCAATTTTCTCAGGATTGCTGCCGGTTGATATAGAAAAAAATTTTCCGGGCCAATGGAAAAACGATGATGAAGAAGGCAGCAAGAATTTATGTGAAGAAGAATTTTTTAAAGCGCAGTTAAAGCGTTTAAAAAAGGATGATTTAAAATTCAGTTATACAAAGGTGCTTCATCACAACGATGGCCAGCAACTGGTGAGCAATATTCATAACCTGCTGAATAACGACCTGAATATTATCGTTTACAATTTTGTAGATATGCTTAGCCATGCAAGAACAGAGATGGAAGTTTTGAAAGAGCTGGCCGGCGACGAAACCAGTTATCGCAGTATTACAAAAAGCTGGTTTGAACACAGCCCGCTGCACCAGGCTTTAAAAAAGGTGGCGGATAAAAACATTAATTTAATTCTTGCTACCGATCATGGCAGCGTGCGGGTAAACACGCCCTGCAAGGTTATAGGCGATAAACAAACCACGGCCAATCTTCGTTACAAACACGGCCGTAATTTAAATTATGAAGCGAAAGATGTACTAGCTTTCCGCGATCCGCGCCAGGCGGGACTGCCGGTGCCTAATGTAAATTCATCTTACATTTTTGCAAGGGAGAATGCTTATTTATGTTATCCTAATAATTACAATTATTACGTGAATTATTACCGCAACACTTTTCAGCATGGTGGCGTAAGCATGGAAGAAATGCTGATTCCTTTTGTGAAGATGGTGAGCAAGTAAGGCCTCTCCAAAGGAGAGACTTAGATCGGATCCCTGAAAAATCAGCGGCTAAAGCCCTTTCCTTTGGGAAGGGTTTGGGATGGTCTTATTCATCATCCTCTTCATAATACGCATCTTCATTGCTGTAATAAGCATTGGTCCATTCCTTCACTTTTTCATCGCTCAACAATTCAACTATATCAAATATAGGATCAGTTTTTCGCTTCCATTCCTGCACAATACCTTCAGGATATTTTTCAACATACATACAATGATCGCTCACAACCTTTACCTGCAATAGAATTAATCCATCATTTTCTTTTTCCTGAACCAGGTAAAAACAACCGGGTTCCAATAATGCATAAGAATACATAGCCTGCCCTCAGATTTTAATTACAAAATATTTGTGAACTTAATGGGATAGAGTTTAGAAAGTAAGTATGGGGTAGTAATTAAATCAAACTCACAAGCAAAATTATTGAAATAATATAAAGAACAAATAAAGGTTTTGTTGAAATTAATAAAGAGGTAATAATCAGGAGGTTAGTTTGTCTGTCTCGGTAAAGGCGGGTTGAATGTAATTATGCGTTGGCGGGCGCGTTCTCATGCGTTTGCGATAATTGCCAAACAGGCTTTTTACCTGTATGGAAAGCACGCCAAAAACGCCTTCCTTTAAGATTTTGCCGCTCATTTTGCTCACGCCAATTTTACGGTCAATGAACACAATCGGCACTTCGGTTATTTTGAAACCAAGCTTCCAGGCAGCGAATTTCATTTCAATCTGGAAGGCATAACCAATGAATTTTATTTCGTCAAAATTTATGGTTTCCAGCACTTTTCTTCTGTAACAAACAAAACCCGCCGTAGGGTCTTTTACAGGCATAAAAGTTATCATCCTGGTATATAAGGCGCCGCCTTTTGAGTAGATATGCCGGTCTAAAGGCCAGTTCTCTATCTTTCCCCCGGGAACATAGCGGCTGCCTACGGCCACATCAAAGCCATCTTTTTTGCAGGCTGAATATAAACGCTCAAGGTCAGCGGGGTTATGGGAAAAATCGGCATCCATTTCAAAAATGAATTCATACCGCTTTTTAATTGCCCATTTAAAACCTTCAATATAAGCCGTGCCCAAACCAAGCTTGCCGCTGCGTTTTAAAATAAATAACTGGTTGGGATAAAAGAATTGCAGCTCTTCCACTTTAGCTGCCGTACCGTCCGGCGAATTATCGTCAATCACCAATACATGATAATTAAGCTGTAAGGAAAATATAGCTTTGAGAATAAGCGGAATATTCTCTATTTCGTTATATGTGGGTATAATAACTAATTTTTCCAAAAGGCAAAAAGGCTTAAAAAGACAGTTACCGAAAATACAATATTCTGCCCCAACAATAGAAATAAAAAGCCAAAATTGACTTAATTTATTTTTTCAGAAAAGTGCGGTTAAATATCTCTGTGAGTTTTTGTTTTGTATGAAGCGAAAAGTCTCCTTTCATCATCCAGTCGTAATACTGCGGTTCGGCTTTTAAAACATGGGCAACAGGCTTGCCTTTATGCTTCCCGAAATTGAAGGTTTCAATGCCATCAATCATAATCATCCTGCGGGCAAAATCCACACAATCATCTTCACCAATGCAATTTAAAATTGTTTCTATGCTTAAACCAAGCTGCGGGTAACGCACCACCTGCGCATGCAGAATTTCCAGCGTAGCTTCTGCATCGGCCTCGGCGCTGTGCGCATTTTCCAGCACTTTATTGCAATAAAATTTATAGGCTGCACTTAAAGTGCGTTGCTCCATGCTATGAAATATCTTCTGTACATCCACCAGTTTTCTGCCTTCCATAGAAAATTCAAGGCCTGATCTCAGGAATTCCTCCACCAGCATGGGAATATCAAAGCGGTTGCTGTTATAACCACCCAAATCGCAGCCGGCAAGAAATTGTTTTATTTCATTCGCCACCTGTTTAAAAGTGGGCGCATCCTTAATCATTTCATCGGTAATGCCATGTACATTGCTTGATGCCTGCGGAATAGGTTTCTGCGGGTTTATCAGCTTTCTTTTCTTCTGGATGGTGCCATCAGGCATTAGCTTTACAATAGCAATTTCAATTATCTTATCCGTTGCCAGGTCAATGCCGGTAGTCTCAAGATCGATTATGGCAAGAGGGCGTAAAATCTGCAAACTCATTGGAAAATATTACTGTCGCGAAAGTAGTATTACTTATTAGAACTGGCTGCAATCTGCTTTATTTATTGAGAATATCGGAAAGATTTTAGTATTTATTTTTAAAGCGCCCGGGCACGTTAAACTAATTGTAACAAACATTCACAAATAATTTTAATAAGTTAGCAGAATATTGCTTCAGGCTTTAAATTTTATAAACAATTTTCGCATTCCAATATCCGTTTAAGTAAAATCAAAATTTTGTATGCGTAAACTTTTTTTAATACTGGTAACTGCCTGCTTATGCGCAGCGCTTTTCTCTTCCTGCATTGGAAGCAGAAGCACAAACTGCCCATCGCACGATCCTAATTACTGGACGAGAAGAAGATAAACCCTTTAACACAGCGACCTGCCTATTACAATTCTCTGAACTTCGCTGGTGCCTTCATAAATCTGCGTAATTTTTGCATCGCGCATTAATCTTTCCACGTGGTATTCTTTTACATAGCCATAACCGCCATGTATTTGCACGGCTTCGGTGGCAGCCCACATGGCCGTTTCAGAAGCAAAAACTTTTGCCATGGCTGAGCTCACTCCATAATCTCTGTGATTGTCTTTATCTAAAGCCGCCTTATATAAAAGCAGGCGTGCCGCTTCCACCCGGGTAGCCATATCAGCTAATTTAAACTGAATTGCCTGGTGGTCAATAATCGCTTTGCCAAAAGCCTTTCGCTCCTTCGCGTATTGAACCGATCTTTCAAAAGCGCCGGCGGCAATACCCAGCGCCTGGGCGGCAATGCCAATGCGCCCGCCATTCAACACCTGCATGGCGAATTTAAAACCAAAACCGTCAGGGCCAATGCGGTTCTCTCTAGATACCCTTACATCAGTAAACTGGATAGAATGCGTATCGCTGCCGCGAATGCCCATTTTATTTTCTTTTGGGCCAACCGTTACGCCCGGCCAGCTTTTTTCTACGATGAAAGCATTAATACCTTTGGATTTTTTTGCGCGGTCGGTTTGCGCCATTACCAGGTACACGCTGGCACTTGAGCCGTTGGTAATCCAGTTTTTGGTGCCGTTCAGTAAATAATAATCGCCTTTATCTTCTGCCGTGGTTTGCTGCGAAGTGGCATCGCTGCCGGCTTCGGGCTCGCTTAACAGGAAGGCACCAATATACAGTTCGCCATCTTTTTTTCCCTGCGCCAAAGGCGTAAGGTATTGCTGTTTTTGCTCCTCTGTTCCAAATGCCTCCAGGCCCCAGCAAACAAGGCTGTTGTTCACACTCATGCACACGGAAGTGCTGGCATCTACCTTTGAAATTTCTTCCATGGCAATCACATAGCTCAGCGTATCCAGGCCGGCCCCTCCATATTTTTCATTCACCATCATGCCCATAAAACCAAGATCGGCCAGTTTTAAAACCTGCCCCCTGGGAAACATCATTTTTTCATCCCGTTCTATTACGCCGGGCAAACATTCTGTATTGGCAAAATCGCGGGCAGCCTGCTGAATCATTAAATGCTCTTCGGATAAGTCTAAATTCATGGCAAGAAGTTTTTTGCAGCGCAAAAATAAGCTAACGATTGTAAGTATTTTAACGCGGCGAATAAAGATATTCAATAATTATTTGCCATATGCCTCCAGCATTTGCTTCAAATCCTGCAAGGTGTTTATTTCTGATGCCGGTTTATCTTTCCGCCACCGTTTAATTCTCGGAAAGCGCAGCGCTACGCCGCTTTTATGCCGGTTGCTCGCCGCAATGCCCTCAAAAGCAATCTCAAAAACCAGCTCGGGTTTTACCGTTCGCACGGGGCCAAACTTCTCCAGCGAATTTCTTTTGACAAAAGCGTCCACCTGTGCAAATTCTTTATCGGTTAAGCCTGAATAAGCCTTGGTGAAGGGAACAAGTTTATCATCATCCCGCACGGCAAACGTATAATCGGTGTAGAGTGTGCTGCGGCGGCCGCTGCCTTTCTGGGCATAAATCATCACCGCATCTATGGTGAGCGGGTCAATCTTCCATTTCCACCAATCGCCCACTTTTCTGCCCACCTGGTACAGGGATATTTTGCGCTTCAGCATAATACCTTCGGCATTTATATCGCGGCTCATTGCCCTCGTTGCCGCCAGCTCATCCCAATTGGTAAAATGGATAACCGGCGACAGCCGCAGCACCGGCTCATTCGCTTCCGCCACAATTTTTTCCAGCACCGCCCGCCGTTCTTCCAGTGTTTTGCTGCGGAAATCTTCACCATTAAATTCCAGTAAATCGTAGGCGATGAAACCCACCGGTGATTCCGTTAACTGTTTCCGGGTAACATTCTTTCTTCCAATTCTTGTTTGCAATAAGGCGAAAGGCAACACGGTAAATTCATTGATTGCTGCATTGGCATCCGTTAAAGTAATGATCTCGCCATCCAAAGCCACGCCTTCCGGCAATTTTTGCTGCAGCATGGCATATTCGGGAAATTTCTCCGTCATCAATTCTTCGCCGCGGCTCCAGACAAACAGTTCATTATTTCTTTTGATGATTTCGCCGCGAATGCCATCCCATTTCCATTCCGCCTGCCATTCATGCGGTTCGCCCAAAGTTTCGGGATTTTCTTCCAAAGCATAAGCGAGATAAAAAGGATAAGGTTTGGAAAAATCAGTAATGTTCGCATTCTCACTCAAAAGGTCATCAAAGCCGGTGGTAACAGGGTCCCAGTTGCCGCTGATGCGGTGCGCAATCACCGAAGGGTCCAGCTTTACCGTTTTGGCCAGCGCATTTACCATTTGTTTTTGCGAAATGCCGATGCGGAAATTGCCTGTAAGCAATTTATTAAACACAAAACGCTCATCTTTATGCATGCTGCGCCAGCAACCGGTGATAAAATCTTTTTTTACAGCTTCGCTTTCTTTTTCAAGCGAAATGAGTTTCTCGATATAGAAAGATAAAGAAGATTGGCCGGCTTCTTCGGTGGCTTCGGGCAGGAGCAAAGCAATGGTTTCGGCCATGTCGCCCACGGAACCGTAACATTCGCCAAAGAGCCAGCCGGGAATTTGCGCTATTTCCACACACCATTGCGGCAGTAAGGATGAATTTACCAGCCGCCGCGGCCTGCGGCCACTGAACAGGGCAATCACCCACACTTTATCTTTATCGTCTGCGAGGGAAAAATAGTTGATAAGCGCTTCCTGCTTCTCCAATGTTTTGGTAGAAGCGCCCAATATATTTACAAGGTTTGCAAATGCCTTCATACAGTGTTTTTGTCAACCTTTTTATTAAAAATGTTCCGCGTCCTTTTCCATATTCTCCGCGTTTTACCGGTTTTTTTACGGCGGAAAACCGATTCTTTTCCCCAGAATATTGGAAAAACTCCCCGGAAAACTCAAAATTTCACCCAGAAAACCGGAAAAATTCCCCAGAATATCGATTCATTTCCCCAGAAAACTGGTTATTTCTTCCCTATTTTCAGTCCATTTTTCCCGATTCTTCGGTCAAACCCCCTGCATTCTCCTTCTCTTCCTCTTCTTCGCCGTACTCCGTTTTTACTTCGGCGCTCCAAATGCCCTGTTCGTTTAAATAACGGCTGAAAACGGACTGATAACCGTGCGTTACATACACTTTTTCGGCCTCCGTTGCCTTAATGGCCTGCAAAAGACCGCTCCAGTCGGCGTGATCGCTCAACACAAAGGCGCCATCCACGTTTTTGCGGCGCACATTACCGCGTACCTGCATCCAGCCGCTGCAAACACCGATAGCGTAGGGCGAAAACTTCTTTAACCACGAAGAACCTTCGGCGCCCGGTGGCGCTATTACAATACTTTCTTTCAGTTTTTCCTTTGGCGTTTCGGGCGTTACACGCTCCGCGTTGATTTTTGGGAGCGAAACATTTGCATTTACCAATGCCTGGTGCATATTCCAGGTGGCGCCATGCATATAAATGGTTTCATCAAAATCTTCCAGCGCTTTTAACACGCGCTGCGATTTTCCCAGGCTGTACGCTATGATGATGCTGGTTTTATTCAGGGCTTTATTGGCGAGTATCCAGTTGCGCATGTTTTCAAAAACCGCTTCCTGGTCTTTCCAGCAATAAATAGGCAGCCCAAAAGTGGATTCGGTAATAAAAGCGTGGCATTTTACCGGCTCAAATGCACCGCTGATACCATCGTTGGTCACTTTATAATCGCCGCTGGCCACCCATATTTCA
Source organism: Parafilimonas sp. (assembly GCF_051953455.1). Taxonomy (NCBI): domain Bacteria; kingdom Pseudomonadati; phylum Bacteroidota; class Chitinophagia; order Chitinophagales; family Chitinophagaceae; genus Parafilimonas; species Parafilimonas sp. Next base: position 28,824 of record NZ_JBQCIT010000063.1, read on the forward strand.
TTATTGTATTCAATTCTTATTTGCGATGAGCCGATAATATGCCCGGCGGGATGCAGGGAAACCTTTACACCGTTAATGGTTTTGCTTTCGCTCCATTCCAGCGTTTCATAATGGTTATCGCCGAGGCGTGCCTGCAGCAAAGGTTTGGTGAGCGTATGGCACAAATAATTTTTGCTGCCCCATTTGGCGTGATCGCTGTGGGCATGCGTAATGATGGCATAATCAACCGGCTTCCAGGGATCGATATAAAAATTGCCGGCGCGGCAAAACAGGCCTTTATCGGTGAATTCAATCAGCGGCATAGTGATATGAATGTAAACAAAAATGTTACCGGGAAATGAATAAGGCAGCCGGGTTTTAAAAGTTTCTAAAACTTCTTAGCGGGTTTATTTTTATACTTGCGTATAAATTGATCGTATGCGCAACCTCTATTTTCTCTCTGCTATAGCCCTGCTGGCTGCTGCCTGTAATCAAAACGAAAATAAAACTGCTGAAGCAACTGCGGCTGCCTTTAACCGCGACAGCATGATGCAGAATATAAAAATACTGGCCTCCGATTCTTTTGAAGGGCGCAAGCCTTTTTCGCCCGGCGAAACAAAAACGGTAGCTTTTCTGGAGCATGCTTTTAAACAACTGGGGCTGGAACCGGGCAACGGCAGCAGTTATGTGCAGGATGTGCCGATGGTGGAAATAACGCCTTATGCCGATGCAGTCATGAAGGTGCAATCGCCCAAAGGCAGTTTTGATTTGAAGAAGACAGAAGATTTTGTGGTTTCTACCGAGCGCACCGATTCTGTGATTTCATTTGATAACGACGAACTGGTATTTGCCGGTTATGGCGTGGTGGCGCCGGAATATAACTGGAACGATTATGCCGGTATTGATGTAAAGGGAAAAGTGGTGCTGGTAATGGTGAACGATCCGGGTTTTGGTGTGGATACCACTATTTTTAAGGGAAAAACGATGACATATTACGGCCGCTGGACCTATAAATATGAAGAAGCGGCCAGGCAGGGCGCTAAAGGCATTTTTGTTATTCACAATACAGAAGCGGCGTCTTATCCTTTCAGCGTGGTGCAAAGCTCATGGGGCAGTTCAAATTTATACCTTGACAAAAGGGGGGATAAACAATATCATTGCGCCTTACAGGGATGGGTTTCAGCAGATGCAGCCAAAAAATTGCTGGCGGCTGCGGGTAAAGACAGCTCTTTGCTGGTAAGCGCTAATAAGCAGGGTTTTAAAGCGGTGCCGCTGGGCGAAAAGTTATCGCTGAAAGTAAGAGTAACAGCAACTTATAATACTTCACATAATGTACTTGCCAAACTTACCGGCAGCAAAAGGCCTGATGAATATATTATTTATACAGCGCACTGGGACCATCTGAGTATTGGCCAGCCGGATGCAAAAGGTGATTCCATTTATAACGGCGCCATTGATAATGCCAGCGGCACGGCGGCGCTGATTGAAATGGCAAGGGCATTTACTTCCTTAAAAGAAAAGCCGGAACGCAGTATTTTGTTTTTGGCGGTTACGGCAGAGGAGCAGGGGTTACTGGGGTCTGCATATTATGCGGAACATCCTGTTTATCCCTTAAATAAAACAGTGGCTGATTTAAACATGGATGTGGTGGATGCTTATGATAAGAAAAAAGACATTGTAATTGCCGGGCAGGGACAGAATGAGCTGGAAGATTATGTGGAAGCGGAGGCGAAACAACAGGGCAGGTACCTGGCGCCGGAAGCACACCCTGAAGCGGGGCATTATTTCCGTTCAGACCATTTTAGTTTTGCCAAGGTGGGTGTGCCGGCCATAAGCAGCGGCGGCGGGGTAGATGTAGTTGGCAAGGGAAAAGCATATGGTGAAAAGCTGGAAGATGATTATAATGCTAACCGCTATCATCAGCCTGCGGATGAATTTAATTCAGCCTGGACGTTTGACGGCGGGTTGCAGGATATGCAAATGTTGTTTTCTATAGGCGATAAATTAGCGAATGAAATTACTTTTCCCAAATGGAAAGCGGGTTCTGAGTTTAAGGCGGTGAGGGATGGGATGATGAAACAGTAGGCAGGTTATTTTTTTGCCGGCAAAAACTTAGCGGCTGATTAATATTCTTTCTTAACCCACAGCACATTTCTGGCCTTTAAATAATCTATCACAAAATCGAAGGCAGGTTTGTGTTTGCCCACAAGTTCCGGTGGAAACACGCCTTTTTCGGTAAAAATATTATTTGCAATAAGATTGGCAGATGCTGTGCAGGTGTAACCCGTGGTGCGGCTCATGGATGAAGTTTGGGTGGCAACATCATACCGGTCGAGGAGATTGTATTCAATGGTTTTGGTGGCAGATTTCAGGATTACTTTCATTACCGTTAATTCTTCTTCGGCTTCACCCAGCTTCCATTCTTTAAATAAAATCTTTGAAGTGAATTGCAGTGGTGATATTCCGTTTTCATCAATATTTATTTTCTCTTCATTGAAAAAACCACTTTCTTTTAAAGCAATGATGAGATCAACATGGCCGGGGTAACGCAGGGTTTTCTCTTTCTGGTTTCTTATATGCGGCATGGTAAACAGTAAGGAACGCAGACCATCTGTATTAAAAGTTTCCAGCGTACCAATTTCATCAAACTGCATGTGTTCAAGTTCGGTGAGGGACGGTTTGATGACGATGTTGCCGTTTTCCATTAAACGGGCTGGGCGGGTATATTCTTCAATTACATCCACCGGTGAGAATGGCGCTTTATATTCAAAGGGTTTTTTGCGGATCTTAGGTAATCCGCCCACGTAGATTTCAAAAGCCTCAATGGTTATTTCAACGTCATATCTTCCTATAATATAATTGCTCATGCCCGGCGCCACGCCGCAATCAGTAATTATGGTCACGCTGTTTTCTTTTGCTAAGGCATCGAGTTCCAATGCATTTTCGGGAAAGAAGGAAATATCCGCAACGTTTTTTCCGCATTCAATAACGGCTTTCAATGTTTCAAAACCCATAAAACCCGGAACAGCCGTTACAACGAGGTCAAAAGGTTGCAATAATGTTTTGTAAGAGGCATGATCTTTCAGGTTGGCTTGTATGGTTTTAATGGCTGGATTCTTTTGCTGAACCCGCTGCAGGTTATTTTCATTAACATCGATGGAAGTAACGGAATGCTCTTTGGAAAGATCAAGTGCCATAACACCGCCTACCATACCGGCGCCTAAAACAGCAATATTCATGGGAAAAGTTTTTGCAAATATGAAGCAAAGCGTTATAAATTTCGGCTTTCCAACTTTACAACCCAATTTTGAAATATGGATTTTGATACCTTCTGGCAGCAATTTACAGCAGGCATGCAGGCAACCACCTGGCTTGAATATGTGGCCGTGTTTACGGGGATTGCCAGCGTGTATTATTCAAGGCTGGAAAATATTTGGGTATATCCAACCGGGTTGGTGAATACCATTATTTATATATGGCTGAGTTTGAAAGGGCATTTGTTTGGTGAAGCCAGCGTAAATCTCTATTACACCATTATGAGTATTTATGGCTGGATTTTATGGACGAAAAAAGATGCGCTGCAACATCATGTTGTAAATATCAAATTTTCCAATGGCAAACAATGGATGCAGCAGGTATTGTTTTTCGCAGCTTTTTATTTAGGCATTTTTTTAATTCTTACTTACCTAAAACGATCTTTTGCACCCGGCGCCATTCCCTGAGCCGATGCATTTGCCAGCGCAACTGCCTATACCGGCATGTGGCTGATGGCAAAGAAAAAAGTAGAAAGCTGGTACTGGTGGTTAGCCACCGATTTTGCCTCCATTCCGCTTTACTTCGTAAAGGGTTATGTGTTTACAAGTGTGTATTACCTTATATTATTAATAATAGCTTTTTTTGGTTTGATAGAGTGGATGCGGAGGGCGAATATAGGCAAGCAGGCTACTTTAAATTTTACGGAGTTGAAAGGATAAAATGATTTAATAAAACTAATCACATTAATTTAATGACAAAAGGACTTGTGCTCGGAAAGTTTATGCCTTTGCATGTTGGGCATTTGGCACTAATTGACTTTGCTGTTAAAAATTGTGATCTTTTGTATGTTTTAATTTGTGCTGAACTTACTGAACCCATTAATGGTAACGTTCGGTATAACTGGCTGAACGAATTATTTGTAAATAATAATAAGGTTGAGATAGTGTTATTTTGGTATGATCAAAAAGACTTGCCAAATACATCAGTAAGCTCTTTTGATGCTTCTGAAAAATGGGCTGAAGTGATTAAAGCAAAGTTTCCCGGCCTGAATAAAATATTTTCATCAGAAAAGTATGGCGGTTATCTCGCATCAATTTTAAACATTCGGCATATTTGTTTTGATAGAAAAAGGTTGCTGAACAATATTTCTTCAACAGCAATAAGAAATAACCCTTTTAATTGCCGGCTCTATATTCCTTCTATCGTTAAACCTTTTTTTGTAAAAAAGATTGCTTTGGTTGGGTCTGAATCAACCGGCAAATCCACATTGGCAAAACGGTTAGCAGAACACTTCAATACATTGTATGTTCCGGAAATGGCCCGCGATATAATTGAGCAAACCGGATCTTGTTCATACGATCACCTTATGGAAATAGCTGTCTTGCACGCAAAAACCATTTTACAAAAACAACAAAATGCGAATAAAATTCTTATAAGCGATACCGAGTTGCTTATTACAAAGTCGTATTCTCTTTTCTTATTTGAGAAAGAGTTGATTGTTGAAGATTGGATAGAAAAAGCTAATCAATTTGATCTTTATATTTTTTTGGATAATGATTGCCCTTTTTTACAAGACGGAACAAGATTGAATGAGCATAATCGAAATGAATTAAGCAACCATCACAAAGCATTCATAGAAAGCAAAAACGTAAAAGTTGTTTATATCGGAGGAGACTGGGAGAGCCGGTTTATCTCTGCTATTGAGAAAATAAACGAGCAGTTTTTCAATCATGATTAAAAAAATTGTAACCATAGGCCCGGAGAGCACCGGCAAAAGCACGCTGGCCAGGCAGCTCGCCGAACATTTTAATACAATCTGGTGCCCCGAGTATGCAAGAGAATACCTGCATCAGAATGGCGTAAAGTATGATTATGATGACCTGATGAAAATTACGCAGGGCCAGTTGGCTATGGAAGATTATTGTACAGAAAAGCTGCAAGACGCAAGCCCGCAGCTCCCGGCTGACAGCTCACAGCTTCTTTTTATCGATACCAATATGTACGTAGTGAAAGTGTGGTATGAATATGTATTTGGTAAATGCGAATACCTGGTACTGGATGAAATTGCTAGGCGCAGCTACGATCTCTATCTTCTGTGCAATATAGATTTACCCTGGACTGCAGATGAAATGCGGGAATACCCCGATGAAAAACCACGCGTGGAATTATACCATATATATAAAGACCTGCTCCTAAACCAAAATACGCCATGGATTGAGATAAGCGGCAACTATGAGCAACGTTTACAAGCGGCACTAAAAAGCATTAATAAATTCCTGTAAACTGGAAATCAAATCAATAAAGCGGAGATTTCTATTTTTTAAAAACTTAGAGAACTTTTTAAATTTTTTATGAAAGGTTAGATAAGTTTATAAAAATTCGTTTATTTTGGCCTCTGAACAACTAAGCTTATTGGTTAAACGAGCTGCTTAACTAAAAACTGTATCGATGATGCTTAAAGGGGCCTTGCAATTATATTATCCGGGATATGTGTTTACATTATCTGAATATGACTGGTTCAGGGTTTAATTAGTCCAAAGCATTTTCAAAACAAAACTGCTCGCTATCCATAAAATCAAAAACAAATCTCTAATTAATCAAACTGTTGTTATGAAAAAACGCTTCCATTTTTTATTCTTTCTCGTGCTTGTGCTGATGACTGCAGGCGCAAATGCACAGGGAAAGAAAACTATAACGGGGACTGTATATGACAGCCTTAATAAAGGCTTGCCTGACGTTTCTGTTCATGTAAAAAACAGTAAAACAGGTACTGTTACTGATGGCCAGGGAAATTTTAGAATAGCTGCCGGTGCAGGCGATGTACTGCAATTTTCTTCAATTGGATATGAAGCGCAGGAGGTAGCTGTGGGAAATAGTTCAAACGTTTCAGTTACGCTTAAAAGTGCCAGCAATTCTTTGAATGAAGTGGTAGTAACAGGTTTCGGTTCAAGAACAAATACCAGGAAGTTATCGTATGCCACCCAGGAAATTAAAGCTACGGAGCTGCAAACAGCCCCGTCTCCAAATGTCTTAAATTCCCTCCAGGGTAAATTGGCCGGTGTGCGTATTGACCAGGGCACAGGCGGTGCGGGTTCAAGTTCGCGTATTCGTATTCGCGGTAATACATCTTTAACCGGTAATCAGTCTCCTTTATTTGTAATTGATGGCGTTTTAATTAAACCGGGCATATCAGGCCCGGAATCCTGGTCAGACAATAACAATGTTGATTTTGGAAATATTCTTAAAAACATCAATGAAGATGATATTGAGAGCATATCTGTTTTAAAAGGTTCAGCAGCCAGCGCTTTGTATGGTTCCGGTGCGCAGAATGGTGTAATACTTATTACAACGAAAAAAGGAACAGGCCGTGGCTTAGGCGTTAGCGTAAATATAACCGGGATGTGGGACAAAGCTTACAAAACGCCGGATTTCCAAACAGAATATGGCGGCGGTATCTCTCCAACTTTTGAAAAAGATGCGGATGGTAATAATATATTGGATCCCGACTGGAGCCCTTATTACAATTTTGGCCCTAAAATAGATCCAAATGTTATGGTGAAAGACCTTGATGGTCACATGAGGCCATGGAAGAATTATGATTTCCTGGATTTTTTTCAAACAGGGGGACAGCAAAACTATAATGTGGCTTTAACCGGCGCTACAGAAAACAGCTCAATCCGGGCGTCTTTCTCCAAGAATATTTCAACAGGCCTTATACCAAATGGCTCTAAACTTGACAGGAACACATTTACTGTAAGAGGAACCCAGAAGTTGGGTAAAATATTCAATGTGGATGTTAGTGCCACTTATGCACAAAGTAAAAATACCAACCCAACAAGGGAAGTAAGTAATTATAACCCGTTATTCAGGTTTACTTATTACAGGGCCAATACAACGGACTGGAATTACTACCTTAAAAACTATATGGACACCGTAAACGGCGGGCAGGTGCAGGGTGCAGCAGACCCTTATGGCGTGAATACATTTTTATGGACAACTTTCCAAAATAACCAGTATAGTTACGACGATAATTTAAGGGCGAATATTGACTTTACAACCTATATACGCCCGTGGTTAACTTTGTTAACAAGGGCAAATCTTAATAATTATGATGTTCGTATTGAAAAGAAATTTTTAGGTTCAGGCGCAGGTTATGCTAACGGGTATTATTATGTTCAAAACTCTCAAACGAGAAATTATAGATTTCAGGCACTTTTAACTGCAAGCCGGAATCTTACAGATGATCTTACAGGCAGCCTTACACTTGGTGCAGAGAAAAATAAAGATAAGCTTGGCATGGTGCTTACCCAAAATACAAACGGTGGGCTATCAACCAACAATCCATTTTTCTTTAATTTAAGTAATTCTGTAAACCCGATTTCTACAACACAATCATATAGCCCGTCAAGGCTTACAAATGCCATTTACGCCTATGGCGATTTCACATGGCGTAATATGTTAACCCTGAATTATAGTGTGAGGCAGGATTATAATTCAACCCTTACTTATGCAGATGGTACCGGGAAATATACTTTCGTTTACCCATCTGTGGGGGCATCTTTCATATTTACAGAATTGCTTAAAAATTCATCTGCTTTAGATTTTCTTAGCTATGGACAGTTAAGGGCTTCTTACGGTATTACCGGTAAAGATTATGATCCGTTTGCATTAAACCAAATTGGCAATTATAATTTACAGGGCGCAGATGAAATCGTTGGCCCGGACGGGTCGGTAACCACAATACCGCATGCAGGATTTACTAATCTTACCTTACCCAATAAAGATTTCAAAAACGAGAAAACCAAAGAAATTGAAATAGGAACGAATTTGAAATTCTTTAATAACCGTTTAGGGATAGATGTATCCTATTATAATAAGAATACCTATAACCAGATATTAGCGCTGACTATTCCTGCAGAAACAGGCGGTAACAATGCCATATTTAATGTGGGTCAGGTACGTAACCAGGGTTTGGAAATATTGCTGAATGCAACACCTATACAGCGAACAAACTTCTCCTGGAATTTTATTGCCAATTTCTCAACTAACAAAAACACTATAATATCATTGGCGCCTGGTATTGCTCAGTATAATTTGCTAACGGCCTTCGGTGCTGATGTGCGTGCAATTGCAGAACCCGGCAAACAATACGGCGCTGTTTACAGCGGTTATTCTTTTGCCTATTACCAGGCTACAGATGGTGACGGCAAGCCAATTGATGATCCGAATAACGGAAAGAAAGTTATAGGTAATGCGCCTAACGGCTCCGATGGGCTTACCTTTTTACGTGCCCAGGATTATGGACCAGGCCTCGTACACGATAAATATCTTGGTACTATAATGGAGAAATTTATTGCCGGTACTTATCAAACATTTACATACAAAGATTTCACACTCGGCTTCCAGGTTGACGCAAAAGTAGGCGGCTTAATGGCATCCGGCACTCATCAATATGGCGGCTCCAATGGTTCATTTACTTATTCACTTCCGGGCAGGGATGCAGCACATGGTGGTATTGAATACACCGATGACCAGGGTGTGGTACAGCACGACGGTATAATACCCGACGGTGTATTTGGCCAGGGCGTAACTGCAAATGTAAACGGCCAAACTATTGATCTTGCCGGCCTTACATGGCAGGAGGCTTATGAAAGCGGCTACGTTAAACCCAAACCGGCATGGCAATATTATGAGGATCTTACCCAGTGGTCATCCGGCATACGTGAGTATTCAGTATTTGATAATTCATGGGTAGCATTAAGGGAAGTAGCTATCGGCTATAATCTCCCCAAGAAAATTTCCTCAAAATTAAAAATGAACAACCTGCGGGTAAATCTTATAGGCAGAAACTTAACTTATATATGGAAAAATGCCAAGGGCGGTATAAACCCTGAAGGGTTAAGCAGCAACAATGCAGCAGCTTTCGCAGAATATGGTGGTCTGCCTTATGTTAGAAGTTTAGGGTTTTCGCTAAATGCTAATTTTTAATTTTTTAACTCAATTTAATATGAATAAGCTTTTATTAATAATAATAACATTGGCGGTTTTTACAGGCTGTAAAAAGCAGGATTTTGTAGATGCCAATATAGACCCCACGGTGGTCTATTCTGTTCCGCCGGAAAATCAGTTTTTGAATGGCAGTAAAACCATTTTTGCCAACGATTTTGAAGCGTATTACGAAGTGTATAGGAATATAATGCCCTGGCTTCAATTGAATACACCGTTAAATGGGAATGCAAAAAACTTTACCGAAGCATCAAATCCTTTTAGCAGGTACGACAATTTGTTTGGAAGAGGGGGCGGTGCATATTTATACGACGTCAATGTACTTATAAGCAAAATGCCCGACGGTGTAAAAAAAGACTCTTATGCACAGCTTGGCGCCATAGCAAGGATATTGCTCGATTTTGAATATTTCTATGTTTCTGATATTTATGGCAGCATTGCTTATACACATGCTTTTGAAGGGCGTTATAACTCGGTTTATACAGTGCCTTTCGACAACCAGCAAACTATTTTCAGCGGTATAGATGCAGACCTTAAAAATGCAATTGCGGAAATCAAGAATGCTCCTGCAGGCCAGTTTGATATAGGTAATTATGACCAGTTTTACTATGGTGATGTTTCTAAGTGGGTTAAAGCTGCCAATGCCTTACGCCTGCGCATCGCCATGCGTTTGCTGAAAAAAGACCAGTCAACAGCCGAAAGCATTATAAAAGAAGTGCTCGCCAGCCCCTCATCAGAACTTATGAATGCAAACGATGACAGCTGGACCTTCAAAGCGTCAAGCAGCCTTACTTCCGGCGGTAACTTTAATCCCGACCAGTTAAGGGCTGCAAAAGGAATGGTGGATTTTATGCTGAAAACCAATGATCCGCGCACAAGAATATTCTTTACAAAAAATTCTTACAGCAAAGAAAACTTTGATCTTGCCAAAGCGCAGGGTTTGCTCAGCAATTCGGCCGTATTTGTTGACCAGCGTTATGTAGGCAGCTATGCTTCGCCTGATTCTTCGTCTAATACAAAAATTACCAATCAATATTACAGAACCCGCACCATAGCCAAGGGTTCATCCAATCTTGTATTGGATACATTAAGCAATATCAACCCGCGTATGTTCCAAACAGCATTCAATGGCGGCAATGGTATTCAGTATTTTCCTTTAATTACGAATGCTGATTTCCTCTTTATGCGTGCTGAAATTGCTGCAAGGGGTATTGTTCCGGGTAATGTTGAAGATCTTTATACAGCGGGTGTTGCAGCCTCACTCAATTATTATGGCGAAATGGCAGTTAGCCATCAGGTGCTGGATTATTACCTGGAAACAGATGCCGGCACACAGGTGGCAGCGCCAACACAGTCTGAAATTACAGATTACCTGGCCCAGCCTGATGTTAAATTCAATCCGGCAAAAGCATTGGATCAGATTGCTTCTCAATCATTCCTTAATTCATTTAAAGAATGGAATGAAGCCTGGGCACTGGTGAAGAGAACAGGTTTACCAAATAATTCAACTGTTTTAAAACTTGAAAATTTATATTATAATGGTGAATTGCTCGCAATACCGCGCAGGGCGCCGAGGACAATTCCTAACACGGGAGATATAAACTATCAGAATGTAACGGATGCATATAACGAAATGGCCCAGGACCCTAATTATGGCAGTGGCCCTGGCGATATAAGCGGACGTGTTTGGTGGGATGCGCCATAGCAGAGATTTTGATTTGATTTTTTACAAGCAAACTCCCTGTTATTGGCAGGGAGTTTTTTAATTTACAATCTTTATTAACCGTTTTGCATGGCAGATATATAAATGGGAAACATGATTTCTATAGGCAAGCGAATAAAATTTCGGGTAAATAGTTTTGGTATAGTTACAGTTATATTTTTTCTGTTACTTGCCCAAAGCGTTGCTGCGCAGCAAAAAAATGACTCGGTATTTAATGCCGTTTTTATTTCAAAAATTGCATTGAATACAACTGACGGAAAAAGCTTTTATCTGAATGGAGAAAACAACCAAAATTTTCAAACACTTTTAATTTTTTTATCACCGGAATGTCCTTTATGCAAAAATTATTCTCCTGTCTTAAACGATTTATATAAGCAATATTCAGACAGGGTGAACATTTATGGGATCATTCCCGGCAAAGCATATTCGGCAATAGATGTAAAAGCTTTTCAGAAAGATTATCATATACCATTTCCATTGTTAACAGACTCCCATAAAGAGCTTACACAATACCTGCAGGCCACGGTAACGCCGCAGGTAATTTTATTAGATAATAAATACAGGCTTCTATATAAAGGCGCTATTGACAACAGGCTGCAATCGCTGGGCAAGCAAAGATTAAAACCTACTGCTTTTTATTTAAATGATGCCTTGCAGGCGAGTTTATCAAACAAAATAATTACAATAAAACGGACAAAGGCAGTTGGCTGTATTATAAACGATTACTGACATGAGAAAATTGTTGAATTCATTGCTTTTACTACTGCTTTTAAAAAATGTAATTGCACAAAAAATTACTTATTATGAAGATGTGCAGCCCATCATTCAAGTTAATTGTGCACCTTGTCATCAGCCTGGTAAAGCGGCGCCTTTTTCTTTGTTAACATATGATGATGTAGCCAAACGGGCAACGTTTATAAAGAAAGTGGTACAATCCCGTTATATGCCACCATGGAAAGCAGATAATAATTATGTTCACTTTGTGAATGACCGTTCCTTAACGCAGCAGCAAATAGATCTTATTTCCGAATGGGTGGATAACAAGGCGCCGGAAGGGAAAAAGAAGGCTGCACCGGTTAACATAGCTGTTGAAGGCACGGGTTATAACCGCAAACCAGACCTTGTTTTAAAAACACAGGAACCTTTTACCGTAAAAGGCGATGGGCTGGAGCGGTTTATTGTTTTTAAAATTCCTTTTGAATTAAAAGATACTGCCAATGTTGAAGCCATAGAGTTTTATAGCAATAATGAAAAGCTTGTGCATCATGCCAATTATGAATTTCATGAAGTAGCAGACACATCTATTGATATTTATAAAACGGCTGATTTTATCAATCTTACCGATGATGACCGCAAGAAGTATGATCAATATCTTCCTTACAGAAAAACGATAACGTATTATGGTGGCTGGATCCCTGGCTCAAGCTATGAATCTTTTCCCGGCGATATTGGATGGGTAATGCCTAAACGTGGCGTTATTCTGTTAACCGTGCATTATGCACCCGCTGTAAAAGATACTCCCAGCATATGCGGCATTAATCTGTTCTTTAAAAATACACCGGTAAAGCGGCCTGTAAAAGTTATCAGTTTTGGTTCCGGCGGTATTGGCCAGCAGGCAATAAAGCCTTCGCCATTTTATATACCGGCGGGCCAAACCAAAACCTTCAGCCTTGAAGTTACCAATCCAGGCGAAGATTTTTCCCTCATGGATGTTTGGCCGCACATGCATTACATTGGTAAAGAGTTTACGGCATATTTAACAACGCTGCAAAACGATACCATTAATTTGGTGCATATACCGGATTGGGATTTCCGCTGGCAGGAAATCTATCGTTTCCAGCGCCTGGTTCATGTGCCAAAAGGTTCAACACTGCATATTACAGGCAGGTATGATAATACCGCAGATAACCCATTCAACCCATTCAGTCCGCCGCGAACCATATGGTCTTTTGGCGACATGCGCTCTACCGATGAAATGCTTACCTTAATGATGGTGTTTTTGCCTTATCAAAACGGAGATGAAAATATAAAGCTGCAAAAATGATATTGCTTATGAAAAGGGTGATTTTCATTTCTTTTTGTTGTGGGTTTACCGGTTTAATAAACGCTCAAAATGTAACACTGCCCTTATTCACTTTAATGGACTCCAAAGAAACAGGCGTTTATTTTGAAAACGATATTAAAGAAGACGATTCGCTCAATGTGCTGCGTTATGAATACTTATACAACGGTGCAGGTACAGGTATTGGCGATTTTAATAATGATGGCTTGCCCGATATATTTTTTTCGTCCAATACATCCTCTTCAAAATTATTTCTCAATAAAGGCGGTTTTAAATTTAATGATATTACCAAACAGGCAAACGTGGAAGGCAATGGCACATGGGGAACCGGTGTAAGCATTGCCGATGTGAATGGTGATGGATTGCTTGATATTTATGTTTGCCATTCAGGAAAGTTTACCAATCCGCAAAAGCTTTGCAATGAGCTATTCATTAACCGCGGATTGGAAAACGGTATTCCTGTTTTTAAGGAAATGGCCAAAGAATATGGCCTTGATGCACCCGGCACACAAAGCACGCAGGCTGCTTTCTTTGATTACGATAACGATGGCGACCTGGATATGTTTTTATTAAATCATTCTAACCATGGCTTCGATCCTTTTATGCAAACACGCAAACAGCGGTCAACGCCTAACGCGAATTATGGAAATCAATTATTCCGTAACGACCGCGATGCTGCCGGTAATATGCATTTTACAGATGTTACTCTAAAAGCCGGTATCATTAATAATGCGCTCAATTTTGGCCTAAGTGTAATTATTAGCGATATAAATAAAGATGGTTGGCCTGACATTTATACCACCTGTGATTATACGGAAAGAGATTGTTTCTATATAAACAATAAGGATGGCAGCTTTACAGAATCGCTCGAAAAATCTTTCGCCCATATTTCCAAGAATTCAATGGGCGCCGATATTGCCGATTATAACAACGATACAAGGCCGGATGTATTTACGCTTGATATGTTGCCGGAAGATAATTACCGCCGGAAATTATTAAGAGGGCCCGATGATTACGAACATCATCAATTGATTGTGGATAGCGGTTTTTATTACCAGGAAATGCGCAATATGCTGCATCTGAACCAGGGTTCAGATGAAAAAGGCAATATGCGTTTCAGCGAAATTGGCCAGTTGGCAGGCGTTTCAAATACCGACTGGAGCTGGAGTGGATTATTGGCAGATTTTGATAACGATGGCTGGAAAGACCTCTTTATAAGCAATGGTTACCTCCGGGATTTTACCAATATGGATTTCTTGAAATTTTCGGTTGCCGCAGCAAAAATTGAGGCTGCAAAAAGGGGTAATCAAAACTTTCAATCCTATGACCTCGTTCAGCAAATGCATGCAACTAAACTCAGTAATTATCTCTTTCAAAATAATCATGATTTAACTTTTACCAATAAAACGAACGATTGGGGTTTATACACGCAAACAATATCCGGTGCAGCAGCTTATGCAGATTTTGATAATAATGGTACACTTGATCTTATTGTTTGCAATAATAACCAACCAGCTATGTTATACCGTAATAACGGTGCATTGCTCAATCATTATATAAAGCTGCGGATAGAAGGAGACAGCCTTAACAGAGGGGCTTATGGTGCAAAAGTTACCGTAACAACTCCCGATGGCAATAGTCAATACCAGGAATTATATCCGGTAAAAAGTTACCAGTCAACTGTAATGCAGGATATGATTTTTGGAATAGCCCAAAATAAAATCATCAGGGAAATTAAAATAGTGTGGCCTGGTGGAAAACAAGTTATTTTAAACAATGTGGAAGCTGATCAGGTGATTCAGTTAAAACAGGCGGATGCCCGGTATATGCAGCAGGTACCAACAATTTCCAAAAAAATATTTGCCGATGTAACGGATTCAACCCAACTGAATTTTATACATAAGCCCAATGATTTTATAGATTTTAAATCAGAGCCATTCATACCATATCAATTATCGAAACAAGGCCCGGCATTAGCAAAAGCTGACGTAAACGGGGATGGCCTGGAAGATGTTTTTTTAGGAGGCGATATTAACCAGTCATCTATATTATACCTGCAAACAAGCGAAGGAAAGTTTAAGCCATCACCGTCCCAGCCCTGGAATACCGATGCAGCCGATGAAGATGTAAACGCTGTTTTTTTTGATGCAAATAATGATGGTTTTGCTGATTTATACGTTGTAAGCGGCGGAAACGTATATGAAGATGGTTCACCCGAATACCAGGACAGGCTGTACATGAATGATGGCAAAGGGAATTTCATAAAAACAATTGATGCCTTACCCATAATGACAGGCAGTAAATGCGCCATTGCCGTCGGCGATTTTGACAAAGATGGCTACATAGATATGTTTGTAGGAGGAAGAGGAATTCCGGGCTCATTTCCCCTGGCATCCAAAAGCTATTTGCTGCATAACAATTCAAAGAACGGAACTGTAACTTTTACGGATGTAACGGATGATATTTGTACAAGCCTGCGTTTGCCCGGCATGGTTACTGCCGCCTGTTTTGCAGACGTAAATGATGATACATACCCTGATTTATTAATTGCCGGTGATTGGATGCCCGTAATGCTTTTTATTAATAACAATGGAAAATTTAAAGATGTTTCAGACAGGTTGCCAAAATTGAACGGTATGTGGGCTTCCGTTACGGCTGCAGATGTTGATAATGATGGTAAAACAGATTTTATTTTAGGCAATAGCGGTTATAACAACCAACTTAAAGTAAGCGACAAAGCGCCACTTACCATGTATGCATCCGATTTTGATAATGATGGAATAATAGACCCTCTTATATGCAGTTATATACAAGGAGTAAGTTATCCCATTTATTCCAGGGATGAGCTGTTAAACGCAATACCTTCCCTCAGGAAAAAATTTACCAGGTACAGCGATTATGCCGGTGCCCGCATCAGTGATATTTTTTCAAAAGATAAAATCAAACAAGCTTTAGTGTACACCTGCAATAACCTTGCATCGGGTATATTGTATAATAATGGCAATAATGATTTTGAATTTCAACCCTTTCCTCCCGAAGCTCAATTTTCAAAAATATTTGGAAGCATTACAGACGATTTTGATAAAGATGGGATAAAAGATATTCTCATTGCTGGTAACTATTATGTGTATAAAACGGAGCTCGGACAGAATGATGCCGGCCTTGGGCTGCTGCTGAAAGGCACTGTTAACCGCAAACTACAACCAATGTACCCCACAGAGTCCAATTGTTATATTGATGGAGATGTGAGGGCGATGGTTGAGATAAAAAATAAAAACGGTTCTTTAATAATTGTTGCTAAAAACGGGGCGGCAGTGCAGGTATTGGCAAAATAAGAACCCGCTATTTAATTTTTGGAAGATGGGCAAAAGGAACTTTCTAAATTTTTTTCAAAAGATTTGTTACATTCATTAATTATTTATTAATATTGATGAATAATAAAGCCACTAACAAACATTGGATAAGTTAACTGCGCATAAAAAGGAAGTCATAAAAGAACTCTTTTTCTCAGGTGAATTATCTGCCGCTGATATAAGCACAATTACTAAAAAAAGCCTTCCCATTGCAGGAAAGATATTAGCTGAACTTATTAATGATAAATGGATAATTGAGAACGGTTATGCCGTGTCAACGGGTGGCCGCCGGCCGCAAATGTTTTCCCTGGCGCCTGATAATTTTTATATAGCTGCCATATCCATGGACCAGCATGTAACACAGGCTGCACTGATAGATGTAAATAAAAATATAGTTAGTGAAGTTGAAACTGTAGGGTTAAACCTGAAAGACAATGATGCCGCCCTGAATACGCTGATCGATTTCATTAACACCTTTATTGAAAACACACACATTCCCACTAATAAAATTGCAGGTATTGGCATTGCCATGCCAGGCTTTATTGATGCCAACAAGGGAATTAATTATTCTTTTTTCAGGAACGCCAAAAGTTCGCTCAGCGCATACATAAGCGATAAAACAGGCTTGCCGGTTTTTATTGATAATGATTCAAGTGTTATGGGCCTGGCTGAACTGCGTATGGGTGCAGCACGCAACTGCAAAAATGCAATGGTTATAAATGTGGGTTGGGGCATAGGCCTTGGAATGATTATCAACAATAAATTATTCAGGGGAGATAATGGTTTTGCAGGCGAGTTCAGCCACATCCCGCTTTTTACCAATAATAAAATTTGCGACTGCGGTAAAACAGGATGTTTGGAAACAGAAGCTTCGCTCTATGTAATGGCCGAAAGGGCCATAAAAGCAATAGAAGAAGGCAAAACCACCATGCTGAAAAACCTTTCGCTGGACCAGATGCAGGAAACAGCGAACAAGATTTTATCTGCTGCTGTTAAGGGCGACAAATTTGCGGTGGAACTATTGTCAGAAAGTGCCTTCAATATAGGCCGCGGCGTATCCATACTTATACATATAGTTAATCCGGGTAAAATAATAATAACAGGAAGAGGAACCGTAGCCGGGAAATTATGGCTTGCGCCTTTGCAGCAGGCTTTAAATACCTACTGCATTCCAAGGCTGGCAGAAAATACCACAGTGGAAATTTCTTTGCTGGGTGTTGAGGCCGGTTTAATGGGTGCAGCCGCTTTGGTAATGGAAAATTTGAATAAGGATTTTATTCAGAAAACAGGCAAAGGTAAACCTGAGTTGCACTCTGTGCAGAAAGAAAAGAAAGACACTGCTGCTGTTTAATTTTCACGATCTGTTTCTCTACAAAGAAGCAGCGCTCAACTGATAAAAAACATCTCTGATAGATAAGTACCTTATAATATCAGATCAAAATTAGAAATGCTTGTATTTATTGAATCTCTTAATTAAAAATCAAATCTCAATGAGAAAGTATCCTCCTCCACAAATGCTTGTGTTATTTATTGTGCTGATCTTTTGCTCAATGAATTTATCTGCACAAACAAGATCTTTAACCGGGGTTGTAAAAGACTCCGCTAACCAGCCCCTGGTTGCCGCTACGGTAACTGTAAAAGGGAGCAAGGTTTCTACTACCACTGCTGCAGATGGCAGCTTTACTATTGCCGTACCCGCCGGTAATGTAACGCTTGAAGTGAGTTATATAGGCTATAACCCAATGTCTGTGTCTGTAGGGCCAGACCAGGCAGATGTGTCGGTTGTAATGCAGTCCGGCACTAATACAATCAGCGATGTGGTAGTAACGGCGCTGGGTATTAGAAAAGATGAGCGCAAGCTGGGTTATGCCATCAGTACCGTAAACGGGGACGCACTGAATAAAGCGCGGGAAACAAACGTGGCTTTATCACTCAGTGGCCAGGTAGCCGGCCTGAAAGTTACAGGTACGAGCGGCGGGCCCGGCGGTACAGCGAGGATACTTTTAAGAGGTATGCCAAGCATGAATTCCGGCGGCTCGCCCTTGTTTGTAATAAACGGTGTGCCAATGGATAATTCAAACAGGGGTGCTTCCGGTGAATGGGGCGGCGCCGATGCAGGCGATGGTATTGGTAATATTAATCCGGATGATATTGAAACCATGACTGTTTTGAAAGGTCAGGCGGCTTCTGCATTGTATGGCGCCCGTGCTTCCAATGGTGTTATTCTCATCACTACCAAATCTGGATCAAAGGGTTCTCCTACAGTTGAATATAATGTTAACTATGTTACAGATAAACCAATTGACTTTACAGATTACCAGTATGTATATGGGCAGGGTCAGAATGGAGAAAAACCAACTACGGCTGCCGGTGCATTGGGTACAAACAGGTTAAGCTGGGGTTCAAAACTGGATGGAAGCCAGGTAATAGGATACGACGGTAATCAATATTCATATAGTCCTTATAAAAATAACTTCAGCAATTTTTACCGCAGTGGTTATACGCTTACCAATACCGCTTCTGTAAGTGGTGGCGGCGATAATGGTTCGTACAGGGTCTCTGCTTCCACTTTAGGCAATGATAATGTTACGCTCAAAAGCGGCATCAGCAGAAAAACAATCAATTTAAACTTAAATCAGAATGTTACTAAAAAACTGAATGTTGCTGTAATTGCCAACTATATCGATCAAAAAGACCGGAACAGGGAATATTTGAGTGATGGCCCCGGTAATCCTAACAACTTCCAGTTTTTGGCAAGCAACGTGAACAATGAAATATTTAAGCCAGGCGTTAATGCCGATGGCTCAGAAATTGTTTTTAGTGATGATAATTATGTAACCAATCCCTGGTTTGTAGTAAATAACTGGGTAAACAATACCGGCAGAAAACGTTTAATTGGAAGCCTTAGCGCTAAATATAATTTCACTGACTGGATTTATGCTATGGCAAGAGTGGGTTATGATCATGAGAATGATGATTACCTGAATGTTACTCCAACAGGAACTTCTTATTCCTATAATTCGGCAGGCCAGTCCGGAAGCATTAACCAGTCCAATGCACAAACATCAGAATTGAATGTAGATGGTATTGTTGGCGTTAATCATTCAATTACAAAAGATGTTTCTTTTAATGCAACATTAGGCGCCAACCTCAGAAAGAATAAGTTTCAAACCATTGGTGTAAGTGGTGGTCCTTTTGTTGTACCATATTTGTATACTCCTTCCAATGTAGTGAGCTTTAACAGAAGTTTTGATATTACAAATAGAGAGGTTCATTCTGCCTATTATTCAATTGAATTTGGCTATAAAGACATATTAACTTTATCTACTACGGGCCGATATGATGCGTTTTCAACTTTATACAATTCCGGTATTCCAAAAGATCAGAGAAATATTTTTACGCCATCGGTATCAGGAAGTTTTGTATTCTCCCAATTGCTTCACAGTCCTGTTCTCAGCTTTGGTAAACTAAGAGCATCTTATGCTCAAACAAGTGGCGAACCAGCCCTTGCTTATCAAACAGCCGTTTATTATAGTGTAGGAAACTCAATCAACCAAACACCAACCGGCAATTTTAATTCTACTTTGCCCAATCTCTTTTTAAAGCCATTTACAAAAACAGAATTTGAAGTCGGTACCGAATTAAAATTCTTCAGCAACAGGTTAGGTTTGGATGTTGCCTGGTACACGCAAAAAACCAGGAATGAAATTATGAATGGAAGCCTTAGCGCTTCAAGTGGTTATACCGGCCGGGTAGTGGCTAATGGCTCTGTTCAAAACCAAGGCCTTGAGGTTGCAGTAACAGGCACGCCGGTAAGAGGTAAAGATTTTAACTGGGATATCACTTTAAACTACACCCATGTGCAAAACAAGATACTTAAAACAGATGAAGCAAATAACAACATAGGCCTTGGTACTTACAGGCCGCTTAATGCCAATACTGCATTTGTAGTTGGTTTGGCAGGCCCGCAAATTCTTGCACATGATTATACCTATGATTCAAAAGGCCAGGTAGTTGTAGATGCAGATGGTTTGCCAATACAGGGCGGCCTCATTCCTATGGGCAGTGTTTTACCAACCGATTATGGTGGATTGAATAACTCATTTACTTACAAAAATTTCAATCTGTCTTTCCTGGTTGATTATAATTATGGAAATAACGTATTATCTGCCACCAATTATTATTCTATTTATCGTGGTTTGAATAAGATGACGCTTGAAGGAAGAGAAGGCGGTATTACAACCGGTGTTTATGCCGATGGCACTGCCAATACTGTTGCTGCAAATGCGCAGGCTTATTACCAAAGGCTGGCAACGATTTCAAAAATAAATGTGCTAAGTGGTGATTACATTAAATTAAGGCAGGTAACATTGGGTTACACTTTCTCCGAAGAGATGCTTAAAAAAGTTCCTGTTATACGCACACTGCAAATTTCACTGGTTGGCCGTAACCTGTTTTATCTAATGAAGAAGAGCGATAACATTGATCCTGAGGGCGGCTTCAGGGCAGATGTAAACTACGCAGGCATAGAAGGCACCAGCCTTCCATCAACAAGAACATTTGGCTTTAATGTAAACATCAAATTTAAAAATTAAGCTATCATGAAGAAGATATTAATATATATTGGTGCGGCAACGATTATGCTGGCGGCATCGTGTACCAAAGATTTTGATAAAATAAATACAGACCCTACACAGGCTACCGGCGAACAATTCGATCCAAACCTGCTGCTTGCTACCGCCGAAGTAAATTATGCAAGCACAATACAGGGGTATAGCGGTGCTATATTATTTCAAAGTATGTGGGCGCAAATTTTTGCGAATGCAGAATATCCAACATACTATAGCAATGGTGATAAATATGTTGCATCCGGTAACATATTAACTTATGCTGCCAGCATCTGGAATAATGCGTACCAGGCCGCAGCCAGAGCTAAAGAAGTGCAGAATCTGATCGCAGAAAAAGGGTTAAGTGCGCCTAATTTAAATGGCATTGCATTAATCGTTCAGTTATTAAATCTTGAGTTAGTAACTGATGTGTATGGCGATTGTCCTTATACCCAGGCACTGCAGGCAAAAACAATCCCGCTGCCTGCCTATGATAAGCAGTCAGATATTTATCCGGCAATGCTCAACAGTCTTGATTCGGTATTAAGCACATTAGATGTTTCTGGCGATGCACCAATGAATGATTTGATTTATGATGGCGATGTTGCGAAGTGGAAAAGGTTTGGCTATTCATTAATGCTTCGTATGGCAATGCGTTTAACAAAAATAGATGCAGCAACCGCGCAGCAATATGCTGAAAAAGCATATGCAGGCGGCGCTTTTAGCAGTGTTGATGACAATGCTTATGTTAGTTTTGATAATGCAAATGGGTATAATAATGCCAATGTTGCTGCATTGCAAACACCAGAAGATTTTTCGCAGGTAAGATGGAGCAAATCGTTTATGGATTTTCTAAAAGCAACTAACGATCCAAGAGTTTCTGTTATTGCCGAAATTCCAAAAAACGGAACCGCTAACAACAATAATAAAAGCCTTGACGGTGATCATACATTTGCCAAGCAAGTAGGCATGCCAAGCGGATACGATCAGAATGGCGGTGCAACCGATATTAGTAAAGAACCAAATTATCCAGGTGCATCACCTGCTGATCCTACTACCAATACAGATAAATATACAGACGCTGCATTTGCTGTTGGCTTATACTCAAGGCCAACCGCTGCAATTTATACGAGAAGCCTGAGTACACCAGGTTTTATTCTTACTTATGCTGAATCCGAATTGCTTTTTGCCGAAGCTGCTGTAAGGGGCTGGAATGTTGGAAATGCTTCAACACATTATCATAATGGGGTATCTGCTGCTATCCAATCGATCGGAACATTAAATAGCGCAGGTGCAATTTCTGCCGCAACGGCCGAAGCTTATGCAACAACCCATCCGCTTGTTACTACTTCAACTGAAGCTTCTCTTGCCCAGATCAACACACAATTCTGGGCCACCACCGGCACATTGTTCAATTTTATTGAAGCATGGAATAACTGGAGAAGATCAGGTTATCCTGTATTAACACCGGTTAACTATGCGGGTAATTTCTCCGGCGGGCAAATTCCGAGAAGAGAAACTTATCCTTCAACAGAGTCATCTAATAATGGTGAAAATTATAATGCCGGTGTTACCTCAAATGGCGGAGACACCTGGACGAACCGCGTTTGGTGGGATAAAGAATAATGATAAACTTTAAATAATTAAATTTTAAGGCTGCTTAAGGGCAGCCTTTTTTTTACTTTTATATGCCTGCGATCATTAGCAGCATTTCAAGATATAGCTGATGCAACAAATAAAAATTACTGCTGTTTGTTTCCTCTTATTCATAACCTGCTTTTTAAATGTTGCTGCGCAGCAAAAATTATTTCGCCTGCTTGATTCAGCTAATACTGGCGTTAATTTCAGCAATCATTTAACTGAATCGGAAGATCTGAATGTGCTGGCTTTTGAATATTTTTTCAACGGTGGCGGAGTGGCCGTTGGCGATATAAATAATGATGGCTTATTGGATATTTTTTTCACGGCCAACATGCAGCCCAACAAACTTTACCTGAACCTGGGCAACATGCAATTTAAAGATGTTACGCAGGAGGCTAATCCCATGTTAAGTGGCAGGCCCGGTGGATGGAAAACGGGTGTAACAATGGCTGATGTAAACGGTGATGGGCTGCTTGATATTTATGTATGTTATTCAGGGATAGTGAATGATGATACAAGAAGAAACCAGTTATTTATAAACAAAGGCAATTTGAAATTTGAAGAAGAAGCGAAACAGTATGGTCTTGATGATAAAAGTTACAGCACGCAGGCTGCCTTTTTTGATTATGATAATGATGGTGATTTAGACATGTTCCTGCTTAACCATAGCAATAAAAAAATTGGAAACGAAGAGCTGGCAAAATATCGCAATGACATTGACAGTCTTGCCGGCAGCAAGTTGTATGAGAATGACGGGCATGGACATTTTAAAGATGTATCTGCCAAAGCAGGCCTTCATCAAAGCCCGTTAACTTTTGGATTGGGCATTGCTATTGCCGATATTAATAAAGACGGCTGGCAGGATGTGTATGTAACCAACGATTATAATGAGCCCGATTATTTATATATCAATAACCGCGATGGCACATTTAAAGATGAAACGCAAAACTGTTTCCGGCATCTTGCACAATTTTCAATGGGCGTGGATGTTGCAGATTATAACAATGACGGCTTGCCGGATATTATAAACCTCGATATGCTGCCGGAAGATAATAAGCGGCAGAAGCAATTGCAGTTGCAGGAAAACTATGAATCGTTCCAGCTAATGATAAACCAGGGCATTTACAAACAATACATGCACAATGCCCTGCAATTAAGCAATGGTGATGGCACTTTCAGCGAGATTGCGCAGTTTGCGGGTGTTTCAAATACTGACTGGAGCTGGACGCCTTTGCTTGCCGATTTTGATAACGATGGTTATAAAGACCTCTTCGTTACAAATGGTTATTTAAGGGATTATACCAACAAAGATTTTCTGAAATACTGGGGCGATTATAAAGTGAAAAAAGCCGTGGAGCGCCAGCCGGTTTTATTAATGGATCTTGTAAAAGCCATGCCTGCAACCAAACTGCCGAATTATATTTTCAGCAATAACCGCGATCTTACTTTCACTAATAAAATAACAGATTGGGGAATGAATGAACCTTCCATATCAAGCGGCGCCGTATATGCTGACCTTGATAATGATGGCGATCTTGATCTGGTTATAAATAACGTTAATCAACCTGCATTTGTATATCAAAACATGAGCAGGGAAAACGATAACTCGTCCTATATTTCAATACAATTAAAAGGCGTTGGCCAAAACAGTTTGGCTATTGGTTCAAAAGTATATGTGTATGCAAACGGCAATGAACAATACCAGGAAGTAAATCCTGCACGCGGATATTTATCGTGCTTGCCGGCTGTTTTAAATTTTGGACTGGGCACCGCTTCTGTTATCGATTCTATCCGCATTATTTTTCCTGATCAGAAAACAATGCTTTTGCAAAAGCAGAATATAAACCAGCATCTTGTTATTGATGAAAAAGAAGCAACGGAAAAGTACAATCAGCCTTCAGCCAAATCATCAAAAACAATTTTTACGAAGGCTGAAAACCTACTGAAATATTCAAGAACAGAGTTTGATGAAAATGATTTTAAGCGCCAGCCATTAATGTTATTTATGCTTTCCAAAACAGGACCCGTAATGTCCAAATCAGATATTAATAAAGACGGGCTGGATGATGTTTTTATAAGCGGCGATGGTAATAATCCAGGTAAAATTTGTACGCAGCAAAAAGATGGTTCATTCAAACCTGTTGCCGGTTTAAATATTGGTGATGAAAACACTTCAGCCATTGCAGCCGCTGCGTTTTTTGATGCCAATGGCGATGGTTATCCTGATTTATATATCGCCAAAGGTGGTTATTCATTATTCGAATCAAACACGCCTGCCTTGCAGGATGAATTGTATATAAATGATGGTAAAAACAATTTTGCCATATTGCAAAATGCTTTGCCTGATATGAGCGCCAGCAGTAAGAGCTGTGTTAAGCCTTGCGATTATGATAGCGATGGCGATATTGATCTCTTTATTGGTGGAAGGGTTATTCCCGGCCAATATCCTGCAACGCCCGAAAGTTTTTTATTGCAGAATAATGGCAAAGGCTATTTCACCAAAATAAAAGCAAGCTTTGAAAAAGCCGGCATGGTTACAGATGCACAGTGGATTGATTTGAACAATGACGGAAGAAAAGATTTGGTTGTATGCGGAGAATTTATGCCGCTTAAAGCCTACATCAATTCTGCTAATGGTTTTACAGATGCAACGGCAATTTATTTCCCTGAAAACAATAATGGTTTCTGGAACACGCTTACTGTGGCTGATATAAATGGTGATGGCAAGGAAGATGTTATTGCAGGAAATCTTGGTTTGAATTTGCAGATACATGCGTCATCTGATGAGCCGGCAAAAATGTATTATGCCGACTTTGACGGCGACGGTAAACTTGACCCCATTTTCAATTTTTATATCCAGGGTAAAAGCTATCCTTATGTGAGCCGCGATGAACTCAACAATCAAATTATTGGCATGCGTAAAAGGTTTACAACCTACAGGGATTATGCCAGTGCAACTATTACGGACATTTTCTCGCCTGATGAAATAGCGAAATCAGATTCCCTCACAGTGAATGAATTGCATACCTGTGCATTTATAAATACAAATGGAAAGTTTATTAAAACAGTATTGCCTTCACAGGCGCAGTTTACTTATATATCAAAAATTATTGTTGATGATTTTGATAAAGATGGTAAAACAGATTTATTGTTATTCGGCAATCATACAGATAACAGGTTAAAGCTTGGCGCTATGGATGCCTCTTATGGTACTTTATTAAAAGGGGATGGAAAAGGCGGCTTCATTTATATACCGCAAACATTATCAGGCATGAGCATAAAAGGCGATGTGAAATCTGCTTTGCAAGTGAATGTTCATCAATCTTCATACATATTTGCAGGCGCTGCAGGCAGCGCATTACAGGTGTATAAAGTAAACGATAAATAAAAAGCCCCACTTTTTATTTATCGTCTTTGTCATCCTATAGAAAAGAAGAAGGCCAATCGTTACGATTGGCCTTCTTCTTATGATAAGCATAAACTATTTCTTTTCAAAATCTGAAGCGCTTGGCAAAATTTCACCGACAGCAGCGCCTACTTTGCTATGCTTCTTACTATAGCCAAAATATATTACCAATCCTATAATCATCCATACTAAAGCGCTTGCTAAAGTTTCATTGGGCAGGCCAATAATCATAGCTGTACATACTACCATCCCAAGAATAGGTACCAGCGGTACCAGGGGTGTTTTAAAAGGACGTTTTATCGTTGGCTCTGTTTTGCGCATAATCATTATGCCCAGGCAAACCAGCACAAAGGCGAATAAAGTTCCGATGGAAGTAAGGTCGCCTGCTACATTAACAGGAACAAAAGCGGCAAACAATCCCACAAAAACAAACAGTACAATATTGCTTTTATACGGTGTGCGGAATTTGGGATGAAGGTCGCTGAATATTTTTGGCAACAACCCATCGGTTGACATGGTATAAAATACCCTTGACTGCCCCATCAGCATTACCAGTATTACTGAAGAAAAGCCTAATAAAATAGCAAAAGATACAAGCTTTGCCAGCCAGCCATAATTGGTCATGTATGTTTGAATAGCATAAGCAACAGAAGCTTCTTTACCAGACTTTACAAAATCGGTATAAGGTGCCACACCGGTTAGAACATAAGAGAAAAGTATATAAAGAATGGTGCAGATAAGCAATGAGCCGAGAATGCCAACAGGCATATCTTTCTTTGGATTTTTTGCTTCCTGCGCCGTTGTTGAAACAGCATCAAAACCAATAAAAGCAAAAAATACAATGCCTGCACCGGTTAATACACCGCCCCACCCATGCCTGAAGAAGTTCGAATACGAGTATTCAGATCCATCCGGCAGTATGGCTGGTTTTGCATCTTCGGGAATGAAGAAAGGCGTATGGTTGGCACTGTTTATAAAGCCCCATCCAATCGCTATGAAAACAAGCACAATAGCTACTTTAATAATAACGATAATCATGTTTACGCGGGCAGATTCCTGCGTGCCTTTTATTAATAAAACAGACAGCAGCAGTAAAATAAACAATGCCGGTATATTCATGATGCCATGATGCATTACCCCATTTGCATCCTGTAAAGATTCAAACGGCGAGTGGCACCATTCATACGGTATCGTTTTGCCCACAAGTATATTCAAATACTCACTCCATGAAATAGATACTGTGGCTGCGCCAAGAGCATATTCAAGTATCAGCGCCCATCCAATTATCCAGGCTATTAATTCGCCCATAGTGGCATAGGCATAAGTATATGCGCTGCCTGCAATAGGGATCATGGAAGCAAATTCAGCATAACATAATCCTGCAAAGGCGCATCCAATTGCAGCAACAATAAAAGAAATGGTTACGGCAGGGCCTGCATGCTGGCCTGCTGCGGCAGCCGTTCTCACAAAAAGGCCCGCGCCTATTATTGCGCCAATACCAAGAGCAATAAGGTTACCCGCATTCAATGTGCGTTTCAATCCTTTTTCTCCATCCTCTGCCTGTGCCAGCAAAGAGGCCAGCGTTTTTTTTCTGAATAAGCTCATAGATTTAGTTATTAATAGCCGGAAAAATAAGGATTTATTTTTTTGCAGATAAAATGTTTTAAGCTGCCCGTGGAAACAAGCCTTTGATTGACTTTATTAATATTATATTGCAAACGAAATTATCTGATGAGGAAACGCAATAATCTTACACTCTATATTTTAGTGGCGATGGCTTTGGGCGTGGTGGTTGGCTATCTTGTATTTCTGTATTGTTTGCCGGAAACAAGAAACGGGTTTGCTATAAAAATAAAGCTTCTTTCCACTATTTTTTTACGGCTTGTGCAAATGATAATTGCACCGCTTGTTTTCTCAACACTTGTGGTAGGCATAGCCAAGCTCGGAAATATCAAAACAGTAGGCCGCGTTGGCGGCAAGGCTTTGCTGTGGTTTATTTCAGCTTCGCTGGCCAGTTTATTATTAGGCATGCTGCTGGTAAACGTTTTTAAACCAGGTGCCTCTATTGATTTAAGCAATGCTGATACTGCCGGTGCAAAAGACCTTATTGGTAAAACGCAGCAATTCAGCCTGCAAAATTTTGTAGAGCATGTTTTTCCTGTGAGTGTAATTGAATCAATGGCCGAAAACCAGATACTGCAGATTGTAGTGTTTTCGGTAATGTTTGGTATTGCCACGGCGGCTTTGGGCGATAAAGGCAAAATTGTAATAAAAGGTCTTAATGCGGTTTCCCATGTTATTTTAAAAATGGTGGATTATGTTATGATGACGGCGCCGCTTGGCGTATTTGGCGCTATTGCAGGCGTAATGGCTGTGCAGGGCCCCAAAATATTTTTATTCTATGCGAACTACTTTTTATACTTTATTATAGGCATTGCATTGTTGTGGCTTTTGCTGCTGACTGTTGGGTTTATTATTCTCAATAAAAGATTGCCCAGCCTTTTAAAGCATATTGTTCAGCCATTAATTATAGCTTTCAGCACAACGAGCAGCGAAGCTGTTTTTCCCAAGCTTACCGAAGAACTGGAAGATTTTGGCTGTGATGAAAAAATAGTTTCTTTCGTTTTGCCGCTCGGCTATTCGTTTAATCTTGATGGCAGCATGATGTATATGACTTTTGCAAGCCTTGCTATTGCACAGGCTTATGGCATTCACATGGACTATGGCACCCAGCTTACCATGTTGCTGGTTTTAATGCTTACCAGCAAAGGCATTGCAGGTGTGCCGAGGGCATCGCTGGTGGTGGTAACTGCCACATGCGCTATGTTTAAAATTCCACCGGAAGGCGTTGCTTTAATATTGCCTATTGATCATTTTTGCGACATGTTTCGCACGGCAACCAATGTGCTGGGCAACGGATTGGCAACAAGCGCGGTAAGCAAATGGGAAAAGGCATTGGATTGATTACTTATTAAACAAACAAAATGATTCACTTATTGGAGTTTCAATGGCACGATCTTATTAATCCTGAGTTTTACATACAAATTGGCGGGTTATGGTTATTGTTGTTCATCATATTTGCTGAAACTGGTTTATTTGCAGGTTTCTTTTTGCCTGGCGACAGCCTGTTATTTGTAGCCGGCATTTACAGCCGCGACCTTGCCTCTTCTGTTATTCCTTCCACAAACGAAGTGGTTGATCTTTTCTTTTTGTGGATAATAATTTCATTGGCCGGTATTATCGGGAATTTTGTTGGCTACTGGTTTGGGCGAAAAAGTGGGCCTTTCTTATATCAAAGAAAAGATACGCTGTTGTTCAAGAAAAAATACCTGGTGCGTGCCACGGAGTTTTATAATCAATATGGCGGATGGGCTATTGTGGCTGCACGTTTTGTGCCTATCATAAGAACGTTTGCGCCGATTGTTGCCGGTGTGGTGCAAATGGACAAAAAGAAATTTACATACTTTAATATTGTAGGTTGCGTGGCATGGGTGGGCGCTATGCTTTTTGCCGGCCATTTTCTTTACAAATGGGTTATGAGTAAATTCGGGATTGACCTTAAAGAGCATCTTGAAATGATCGTAATTATTATTGTGGCAGTATCCACGCTTCCGATCATTTATAAATTCTTTTTTGCCAAAGACAAAAAAGACTCAAAAAAGGTTGTGTGAAACGCCCATGTAAAATTTTGATATACAGGTGAATGTTTATCTGCGCGTTCTATAAGACAATTGAAAAAATAAATATGCACGCATGAAAAATAAGCAGCAACAATCTGTATTCAGCTTTGCTGTATTGGTTGCAGCGCTGGGCTATTTTGTTGATATCTACGATTTGCTTTTATTCAGCATCATCCGTGTACCCTCATTAAGATCCTTAGGCCTGAATGATGACCAGATTGCAAAAGATGGTTTGTTCATCATTAATATTCAAATGCTGGGCCTGCTCATTGGCGGCATTTTATGGGGTATTTTAGGCGATAAAAAGGGCAGGCTGAAAGTTCTGTTCACTTCCATCATCCTGTATTCGCTTGGCAATATTGCCAATGGTTTTGTGCAAACGGTAAATCAATATGCCCTGGTGCGGTTTATTTCAGGCATTGGCCTGGCTGGCGAGCTTGGTGCAGGCATTACGCTGGTAACAGAATTATTACCCAAAGAAAAACGCGGCATCGCCACTTCATTTGTGGCAGGCATTGGTTTAACGGGTGCGGTAGTTGCCTTTTTTATAAAAGAAATGTTTCCCTGGCGAACCTGTTATTTTATTGGCGGCGGCTTAGGTTTCCTGCTTTTGCTGCTGCGGGTAAGCGTGCTTGAATCGGGCATGTTCAAGAGCATTGAAAGCAAAAATATTTCCAAAGGAAATTTCCTGATGCTCTTCACCAATAAAACACGCTTAAGGAAATATATAACCGCTATTTTTATTGGGTTGCCTACCTGGTATGTCATTGGCATTCTTGTTACTTTTTCAAAAGAATTTGGCGCACACATGAATATAAAAGGTGCTATCGATCCGGGTAAAAGCGTAATGTTTGCTTATGCGGCTATATCAGTGGGCGATATTCTTGTGGGCTTTGTAAGCAAATGGCTGATGAGCAGGAAGAAAGCTTTATATGTTTTTTATGCTATAACCGCCATTGGCATTGTATGGTTCTTTAACCTGCATAATGCCACGCCTTTTCATTTATACCTGGTGTGTGCGCTGCTTGGTTTTGGAACGGGTTTCTGGGCCATATTTGTTACGATGGCTGCAGAACAGTTCGGCACAAATATCCGCGCTACTGTTGCTACTACCGTTCCGAATATGATCCGCGGCTCATTAAACCTCGTTTCTATTTTATTTGTATGGCTGCAGGGCTCAACCGGTAATTATTTAACGGCCGGCTGGATTACCGGCATAGTGGTATTTATTATCGGCATATTATCCGTGGTTTTTACCGATGAAACTTATCATAAAGATCTTGATTATATTGAAGGAGATGTTGCCTGATAATGCCTTAAGCCCCTTGTGGTTAATTGTATTCTTCTGTATTGAATTGACTTGCATGAAGAGAATAATTTCAGCAGGAATTTGTCTTCCATACTGAACATAATTTTCGTGGCACATTTTTTACGCGGATATGGTATGCAAAGCAGAGTAAAAATATTGGGCCACCCGCTGCATCCTATGCTGGTTTCATTTCCCATTACCTTTAATACGGTAACGATGATTTGTTGCATTGTGTATGCATATAATCAAAATCCATTCTGGTACCAGGTGGGGTTTTTTGCTAATTGCGCTGCTATAATCATGGGTGCGATTGCAATGCTGCCGGGCTTAATTGATTGGTTATCTGTACCTGAATTTACTGATGCCAAATCAACAGGATTGAAGCACATGATTGCCAATATTGTTTGGCTGGGCTTTTTCATTATTAACGGTGTAGTAATGTATTCCAATCTCAATGCGGCAAACCCACCTGTACAATCGAATTGTTTGTTAACTATCGTTGGCTTTCTAATAATGTTATATGCCGGGTTTAAAGGATGGGCCATGGTACAGCGTCATCATATTGGGGTTGATATTACCGCTCATGAGGAAATACCTGAACAGGAGGAAATTCAAAAAAATGCCAGCGAAATTTTTTCTGATACAAAGGATCCCATTTAATAAAGAGATACAATAAAGAATTTTGCAAGCCGCTTCATTTACTTTTCTTTACTTTATCTTTTTTAATAATAAATGTTTCCGCCCGGCGGAATATAGTTATGAAGTATTACATCATTGCGGGTGAGGCAAGCGGTGATTTGCATGGCAGTAATCTTATAAAAGAAATAAAGAAACTTGATGAAGCACCAAATATCCGCTGCTGGGGCGGCGACCTGATGCAGGCTGCCGGTGCAACGTTGGTAAAGCATTACCGCGATCTTGCATTTATGGGATTTGCCGAAGTGGTAATGAACCTGAAAACCATTTTGAATAACCTTAAATTCTGCAAAGAAGATATACTCGAATTCAAACCTGATGTATTAGTGCTGATTGACTATCCCGGCTTTAATTTACGCATTGCCGAATGGGCGCATCAGCTTAAAGCTCAAGGCTCAAGGCTCAAAGCTAAAATCGTATTCTATATTTCTCCCCAGGTTTGGGCCTGGAAAGAAAGCCGTGTGCCCAAAATGAAAGAAACGATAGATGAAATGATCGTTATCCTTCCATTTGAAAAAGAATATTATAAAAGCAAATGGAACTGGGATGTAGATTATGTAGGCCATCCATTGGTGCAGGTGGTTGATGAGTTTAAACAATCGGTAACCGGCCGGCAGCCTTCCGCTAATAATATCATTGCCATGCTGCCCGGCAGCAGGAAACAGGAAATTGCAAAGAAGCTTCCCATTATGTTGGAAGTAAGCAGGCATTTTCCGCAATACCAGTTTATTCTCGCCAAAGCGCCCGGTTTGGAAGATGCGTTTTATGAAAGCTTTGTACGCAATTACACAAATGTTTCTTCCGTTCGCAATAAAACATATCAACTGCTTACAGAAGCAAAAGCTGCATTGGTTACAAGCGGCACGGCAACATTGGAAACCGCTTTGTTTGGCGTGCCCGAAGTGGTTTGCTATAAGGGGAGTAACATAAGTTACCAGATTGCAAAGCGGCTTATTAAAATCAAATACATAGCGCTCGTTAATTTAATTATGGATAAACCTGTGGTGAAGGAATTAATTCAAAATGAGCTTACCGTTAAAAGCCTGAAACAGGAATTATCAAAACTGCTTTTTGATGAAGCCAAAAAAGAGCAGCTAAAGGATGATTATGAAAACCTAAAAAACATTTTATCTGCAGACGGTAATGCCTCGGCCAATGCAGCAAAAATTGTTGTAGATGCAGCAAAAAGTAAGAACTAATTATTCAGTTTCCTTAACTGTTGCAATAAAGCTTTCAGGTCTTTTGGCAGCGGCGCTTCAAATGAATATTCTTCTTCATTCAACACAAACTTTAGTGAAGCACTGTGTAATGCAAGCCTTGATAAAATGGGCCTTTCCTCAATTTCATGCTTACTTAAATTATATTTCTTTTTGAGGGAAGACAGTAAAACAGGGCTGCCATCTCCGTATAAATCATCGCAAACAATGCTATGCCCGATAAATTGGGAATGAATGCGTATCTGATGCATTCTGCCGGTAAGGATTTTGAATTTTACCCAGCTAAAACGCCTGAAATCTTCCAGCATTTCATATTCGGTAAATGATGGTTTTCCTTTACTGCTTAAAATCATTTTTCCGTTGCCTGACGGATGCTGCATGATAGGTTCTTCAATTTTTCCGCTTTGGGGAGATATACTTCCGTGCACCAGGCCATAATATATTTTTTCTGTGGCGCGGCTTTCAAAGAGCTGCGAAATTTCTGCATGGGCGGCTTTATCTTTTGCAAAGACTATTACACCGCTTGTGTTTTTATCCAAGCGGTGCACGGTAAAAATTTCACCGTATTTGTCCGCCAGTATTTGTTTAAGAGAAACTTCTTTTCCCTCCCTGTCCGGAATGCTAAGCAGGCCTGCCGGCTTATTGATGGCAATTAATTTATCGTCTTCAAAAATTGTTTCAAACTTCATTATCTAATCCAGTATTAATTTTTCTTTGGCGACGGTTTCTTTTTTACAAAGCTTTGGTTCATATATTTCAACAGGCGAACTTCTTTTTCATGCAGGAAACGCCATTTGCCACGTTCCAGGTTTTTTTTCGTGAGATTGGCAAACAATACCCTGTCGAGCGCTTTAACTTCATAACCCAGGTGCTCAAACAAGCGGCGCACAATGCGGTTTCTGCCACTGTGAATTTCGAGGCCCACCAGTGATTTATCTTTCGGATCGGCATAGCCGGCGGCATCAGCAGCTATAAAACCATCTTCCAGCTCAACGCCTTTAAGAAGGGCTTCCATATCCTTTTTCAGCAAAGGTTTATCAAGCTTTGCTTCGTATATTTTTTTTATTTCGAAAGATGGGTGTGTTAATTTCTGTGTGAGGTCGCCATCATTGGTAAGCAACAGAACGCCGGTTGTATTGCGGTCTAACCTGCCTACCGGGTAGATTCTTTCGCCTGTGGCCTGTTGCACCAGTTCAAAAACCGTTTTGCGGCCATGTGTATCTTTTGCCGTAGTAATATAATCTTTCGGCTTATTCAGTAAAATGTAAACCAGGTTTTTTTGTACATGCAACTGTTTGTTATTGAATACAATTTTATCAGTTGATGTTACTTTAAAGCCCGGTTCGTAAATTATGGTGTTGTTTACTTTTACTTTACCTTCTTTTACCAGCGTTGCCGCTTCTCTCCTGCCGCATATACCTGCATGGGCAATAAATTTATTAAGCGGTATTTCTCCCGGATTCGGTCCATTGGCCTTATCTGTTTTTGTGTTTGGATTTAACGGTTTATGTCCTGGCTTTACTTGCCTGGAGGTTTCGGATTTGGAAGGCTGCAATTCATAATTAGCTTTCTTTTCTTCATATCGTTTTTTCTTTTCTTCCTTCCACCTGCGCTTATCCTGTTTTATCCCCTCTTTTTTGCGTGAGTTCTTTTCTTTATTAATAAATTTTTCAAATGAATGCTGCTTCATGTATCTGCTTTGAAGGGCAAATGTCATTCAATTAAATAAAAAATGCTTTAAAACTTAAGTTCAAAGCATTTTAGATTGTTTAGCTGATGTTTTTTCTACCTGCGGTATTGCAGAGCCCATTCAAAGAAGTTTTTCTTATTTACGCGCCAGCTTGTATCATAAGCCTGGTTCCAGGCACTATGGCCAACGCCTTTCAAACTAGTCAATATTGCCGGTATAGCAGGATTTGCATTGTTTATAGTATTGGTATAGCTAACAGCATTTCCATAAAAAGAATCAGCAGTACCGCAAATATTCCAGCAGGCAATATTGTATTTGGCAACGTTGGTTATTTTATCCGGATGATCTGCTGCTGCGGAACTTACCGGCCCGATAGCTGCAAACTGCTCGCAAAGGCTCACATCATCCGTCATACAGCTCCATAAACCCCAGCCACCTGCGCTGAAACCAGTTAAATAAACACGGGAAGCATCTATCCTGTAAGTCTTTTTTAACGAAGCAAGCATGGTTTTTATTTGCGGTGCACTCCAGCCCCAGCTTACCGGGCACTGCGGTGTAAATACAATAAATGAATAGTCTTTTCCATCCGCAGGATTTTTAGAAACGGCATCCCATCCTTTTGAAATGCGGTATGCAATGGTACCGCTATGTAGCAGAGCCGTAATATCTGTGCCTTGCTCACCCACCCCATCAAGTGCAATAATTAAAGGATATTTCTTCTTGATACTTTTTATGCCATCGTAACCTGCAGGCAACCATAATAATGCCTGTGAAGTGGGATATGTATAGTCGCCGGTTGCTATTGTTATTTGCTGCTGGCGGCCAACAATGGGGCCTGTTGGCGTTTTCTTTCTAATCTTTTTAATAGAAAGATCAGATTCACTGGAAGACGAGACTGTGTCGAACTGCGCATTTTCCTTTTTACAGGAAAGAGAAGCTATTAATAACATTACAAACAATACAATAGAGCTTAATTTTCTCATTGAAAAAATTTACAAAAATTAGGAATAAAAGATATTGGAAAGTAAGTAGTTAAAGCGCCCAAGCGGGCAAAATTTATGCCATAGAAGGTTTAATAAGAATAAATGTGAGATTAACTTTTAATGGCTCAGATGTTAGGCTGCAAGAAATTCTTAAGAGAAAAAATAAAAAAAGCGCCACGGTTTCCGTAACGCTTTCTTTTTTTAAAGCTCCTCAGACTGGACTTGAACCAGTGACCCTCTGATTAACAGTCAGATGCTCTAACCAGCTGAGCTACTGAGGAATGTTTTAGGGGCTGCAAAAATAATCGTTTTTATATTCCTACCAACTCCTTTTTTAAAATTAGCGTTAAAAGAAATATTCTGTCTTATATGGATAGCGTTGGCGATATAATGCCCGCACATTTTCCAGTACAATATTCCGCAGTTTATCAATATTTCTTTTTTCAACGGCTGAAATAAAAACCGTTTTATCTTCTGTAGCTTTTTGCCATCTTTCTTCAAGCTGGTGTAAGATTTCCTGTTTTGTGCCAGCGTCCAGCCATTCGTCGAAGTTCAGTTGCTCGTAAGCATCAATTTTGTTGAAAATAGTTATAACGGGTTTATCAGCCGCGCCCAGTTCCTGCAGGGTTTTATTTACTGTAGCCATCTGCTCTTCATGTTTCGGATGTGAAATATCCACCACGTGCAGCAACAAATCGGCTTCCCGCACTTCATCCAGCGTACTTTTAAAGCTCTCAATTAAATGATGCGGCAGCTTTCTTATAAAACCAACTGTATCGCTTAAAAGAAAAGGTGTGTTTTCAAACACAACTTTACGGGTAGTGGTATCAAGCGTGGCAAACAATTTATTTTCAGCAAATACATCGCTTTTGCTCAGCAAATTCATAATGGTGCTTTTGCCAACGTTGGTATAACCCACAAGGGAAACCCGTATAAATTCACCACGATCTTTTCGTTGCGTAAAAGCCTGCTTGTCTATTTCCTGCAATCTTTTGCGCAGCAACGAAATTTTATCTCTTACTATACGGCGGTCTGTTTCAATTTCCGTTTCACCAGGGCCCCTTGTGCCGATACCACCGCCAAGTCTTTCAAGGTGCTTCCACATACCGCGCAAACGCGGCAAAATATATTGGTATTGCGCAAGTTCCACCTGCGCCTTGGCACGTGAGGTTTTAGCACGTCTTGCAAAAATGTCGAGAATAAGATCGCTGCGGTCTATGGCCTTAACGCCGGTTGCTTTTTCTATATTGGTAATCTGCGAGCCGCTTAATTCATCATCAAAAATGATGATATCTGCCGGGTGCGTTTTAATATAAGCTGCCACTTCTTCCAGCTTCCCCTTTCCTATAAATGTCCGGCTATCGGGCTGCGGTAATTTCTGCGTAAAGGTTTTAATGGCAATGGCACCGGCTGTTTCGGCAAGAAAAGCAAGCTCATCAAGATTTTCCTGCACCTCGCGTTCTTCCTGGTTTTTTTGCACTATACCCACGAGCACTGCCCGCTCTTCGGCTTTTACCTGTTGCTTAATATCAATCAAATGCTGTAGCTAATTTTTTAAAAGTTAAACCAATTCATCCAACCCGCAAATTACAGGCCGCTTAAAGTAAGCCCGATTGAAACGGGATGAATAACCGGGCCGGCGCCGGTTTTTAAAAAACTGGTAACCTGGTAAGAACCATCAAGGGAAATATGGCCAAAACCAATACGGCCGGTTAGCGCAAAGCGCGTACTGTTTATAAAATGCTTGTCAGATTCTTTCTGGATATAATTTTTTGCATAGATGGAATTACCGTTGGCATCCACATAATTCTTTCCTTTTGTGTGGGCAGTAACTAATAAACCGCCTTTTATGCCCAGCGCCATTTTAAAACCTTTATCGGGCTGAACCGGGTTGCCGGCAAACCGCAATTCAAGCGGCACTTCAATAAAACCAGTTGATAATTTGAATTTATCAAAATGATTGGTGCTGGTAACATTGGTAAAAGGCAAAGTGGCCGTTGCAGATTTAAGGTTTACATAAGTATTGGAGAAAAAGATATTGCTTGTTCCTATTCCCAAACCAATGCCTACGCTAAAATGCGGGCTGTTGCGAAAAGGTTTATCCAGCATTACATAAATATTAAAATGCCTTGAAAAACCAGATGTATTAATGCTGTCCGGCACATTTGGCCACATATCGTAACCATACTGAACCATAAAATGATCATTTGCCCTTGTGCTCAAATCCAGCTTGGACCACTCCCTGTTTTTCGGCGCCGGTTCCGGCATAACGCGGGATAAAGCCGAAGTATCAGTATTAACCTGCGCCTGCGCGCTAACAAAAGCAGCTATCGAAAACAATAGCAGGAAAAACTTTTTCATCTGGTTCATAATAATTTGAGTTTGCTGGTTGCAGAAATCCTGGTTATAATCAGTTATTTCCCGCTTTATGCTTTGTTAATTTTTAAAGTGCGGACAAAAATAAATGAATTCAATCCACACACCCGGTTAAAATAACGCAAAATAAATCTACTTCATCAAGCAATGCAGATGTTTACACTTAAAATAAAGGAGTTCGGGATAGGTGAGCCGTCAACTCGACGACAGGAGAGGTCTCATAATTTTTTTAATGGCTGCTATCCGGGAGATTTCTCCTGTCGTCGAAATGACGTGTAACCCGTGGCTTATTCCGAACCCATTTTATTTAAGCTTATATATTTTAAATATAAAGTTGTTCAATGTTATCCTGAAGGTGAGCCGTCAACTCGACGACAGGAGAGGCCTCATAATTTTTTAATGGCTGCTATCCGGGAGATTCCTCCTATCGTCGAAATGACGTGCACCTCGTTCCTTCTCCCCACCTCACGTTAAAAAATAATTTTTAAACGCAAATTCTTCACTCAATCTAAACCTTAACACACCGGCATGGCTTAAAAATTGATTTACTCAACCACATGAAACATTTATTATTTGCAAACCTTGCCCTGCTGCTGATAACCGGCCAGGCGAATGCGCACATGTATACACCGCAAAAAATGAACAGTGGAATAATTGCCGCCG
Source organism: Parafilimonas sp. (assembly GCF_051953455.1). Lineage (NCBI taxonomy): Bacteria > Pseudomonadati > Bacteroidota > Chitinophagia > Chitinophagales > Chitinophagaceae > Parafilimonas > Parafilimonas sp. Next base: position 67,470 of record NZ_JBQCIT010000063.1, read on the forward strand.
CCGTTCATGAAAACGATACGGCCACCCTCAGCGGCAAATGGGAATTATCGCCTGTATTAAGCTCCGACACCGCCGCCGGCAAAATTCCATTCATTGTTTTCAATGTTAAAACCGGCAGGTTCACCGGCAATACCGGCTGCAACAATATAAGCGGCGCTTTTTTGCTTTCGCAGGATGCCCTTCAGTTTAATGAAAAACTTATCTCTACCAAAAAAGCCTGCCCCGGCTATAATGAAGAAGCATTTATGGAAAACCTGCTTAAAACAAACCGCTATCAAATTCAGGACGGCGTGCTTCAGCTCATGTATAACACAACGGTCTTGTCCAAATGGGTGCGGCACGTAGATAAAAACCCCACCAAACAAATTTAGTTTGCATGGGCGCAGGTTTTTATCTTTAAACCTTAAAACACTACAATGCAATACAGAAAATTCGGGCGCACCGGCTGGCAGGTAAGCGAAATTGGATACGGCATGTGGGGCATGGCTGGCTGGACGGGCTCTGAGAGCGAAGAAGTAAACCGTGCCCTTGACAAATCGGTTGAAATGGGCTGTAATTTTTTCGATACCGCCTGGGCCTACGGCGATGGTTTAAGCGAACAAATACTCAACGCTGTTTTAAAAAGGCATGCAGATAAAAGATTGTACGTTGCCACCAAGATTCCGCCCAAAAACCGCAAGTGGCCTTCCAAGCGGGAATTCCTTTTAAAAGATGTTTTTCCTTCGGATTATATTATTGAATACACCGAAAAGAGTCTTAAGAACCTCGGCGTGGAAACAATAGACCTGCAGCAGTTTCATGTGTGGGAAGATGGCTGGGCCGATGAAGATGAATGGCAGGACACGATTATTAAATTAACCCAACAGGGTAAAGTACGGGCCTGGGGCATAAGCATTAACCGCTGGGAACCCGATAACAGCCTGAAAACCCTGCACACCGGTTTGATAGATGCGGTGCAGGTGATCTATAACATTTTCGACCAGGCGCCCGAAGACAATCTCTTTCCGCTTTGCCGCAAAATGGGCATTGGCGTTATTGCCCGAGTGCCCTTTGATGAGGGAACCCTCACCGGCACGCTCACCAAAGACACCGTTTTCCCTGAAAACGATTGGCGTTCCACCTATTTTGTACCTGAAAACCTTAATTCAAGCGTTGACCATGCGGAAGCGTTGCAGCCTTTAATTCCCGAAGGCATGACCATGCCCGAAATGGCGCTGCGGTTTATTTTAAGTAACCCCGATGTTTCCACTACCATCCCCGGCATGCGTAAATTAAAGAATGTTATGGCCAATATGCAGGCCAGCGATGGCAAGGGTTTAACCAAAAACCTGTTGGATGAATTGAAAAATCACCGCTGGGACAGGCAGCCTACCCAATGGTCGCAATAAATACTGCAAAAACGTTTTTAACGTGCGTTCGGGATAAGGAATGAAGTGCACGTCATTTCGACGACAGGAGAAATCTCCCGGATAGCAACCATTAAAAAAATCATGAGACCTCTCCTGTTGCCAGGGTGACGGGCTCACCTTCATAATAAAATTGTACAACGTTATATTCAATAATAAATCAAACCTCTTATTCCGAAAGGAAAAGCAATGGCGGCTGTCGTTGCTTTTTTTATGCCCTGTTATACAAGTTTCTTTCAATAGCAGGGGTGGGTTTATATGGAAGCAGCGAGAAAAGGGCGTAAAAAGCGGGGAAATAACCGGTCTTTTAGCGAAAGTTTGAAAAATACGGCGAAAAGAATGTGTTTTACAGCGATTTTTCCCGGGAAAACAGCGAAAAGGATGGATAAAACAGCGAAAAAGCTCAAAAAACAGCGAAAAAAATGAATTTTCCAGCGGGAATTTTCGCAAAAACAGCGAAAAGAACCGGTTTTTTGGGGAAAGGAATCGATTTTCTGGGGAATTTTTCCTGTTTTCCAGGGAAAAAATTGAGTTTTCTGGGGAGTTTTTTCAAAATTCCGGGGAAAAGAAAGAGTTTTCTGGGGAGGATGAACGGACTTCTGGGGAAGATTTCCTGGTTTCTGGGGGTGAAAATCCCTGCAACCGGGGAGTTAAGCCGGCTTGCAGTGCAGGCATTTTCTTCAATCCCAAATTTGAATGGTTCTCTTCTCTACATCCTATTAATGCGGCAACTTATCCCTCAGCTTTCCATACACCCAGGTGCCGGCCACCGCACTGGCAATTACCACGGCAATCACCGTAAAACCTGCGCCCAGTTGTGCAAACAACGGCCCCGGGCAGGCGCCCGTCATTGCCCAGCCTAAGCCAAAAATTAAACCGCCGAAAATTTGTCCTTTATTAAATTTTTTGGGCCGGAAATGTATGGTTTCGCCATAAATAGTCTTTATGTTGAGCTTTTTTATTAGCCACACGGCAATTATTCCCGTTATCACGGCCGTGCCTATTACGCCATACATGTGAAAACTTTGCAGCCTGAACATTTCCTGTATCCTGAACCAGGAAACCACTTCAGATTTCACCAGCACAATGCCAAATAAAATGCCCGCAATAAGGTATTTGAAATTAAACCACCAGGGATGCTGCAGCTCGCTCTCATTTATGCAGGTAGTATCTTCAGAACGCACCTCATAATCGGTAATGAGATCAGCCGGTGTGGTTTTTATAACCGTGTTTTTATTTTTTTCAACCGTGTTCATAATCATTTTTATAAAGAAAGAATATAAGGCAGGATGAGGTTAGCCATTATAAAACCACCCGCCATAAAACTGATAGTGGCAACCAGCGATGGCCACTGCAAATTGCTTAAACCCATGATGGAATGGCCGCTGGTGCAGCCACCTGCATACCGCGTGCCGAAGCCCACAAAGAAACCACCCACAATAAGCAGCATAAAACCCCTTACAGAAAAGAGCGCCGGCCAGCTAAAAAGTTCGGCGGGCAACAGGCTGGATGTATCGTGTATATTATAATTATTCAGTTCGGCCATTAGCGCCGGGCTTACCTGCACAGAGTTGGTATCGGTGAGAAAATGTGCCGCAATAAAGCCGCCGCCTACGATGCCCGCCGCAAAAAACAGGTTCCATATTTCTTTCTTCCATTTGTATTGAAAGAATGGAATTTTTGCAGGAAAGCATGCTGCGCATATATGCCGCAGGTTAGCCGATATGCCAAAAGATTTGTTGCCTGCAATTAATAAAACGGGCACCATCAATCCAATTATCACGCCCGATACATACCAGGGCCAGGGCTGTTTTAATGCCTCTATCATTGCTTGCTTTTTGCAGCAAAATTATCTGAAGTATTTAAATTTTTACATTCGGTTAAAATTGATGCCTTTTATTAACTGATCAGGAAGCTAATGCTTTCGGGGCGGGTTTACAGGCCTTAAGCATTTTTTCGAGCGGGCAAAACTTTGTAAATGATGACTGCAGCAGGTTAAGCCCTACAAAAGCAGTTAGCAACAGCCATTTGATGCTTACCAGAGCAGCCAGTGTAATGCTTGTTAACACAATAATGCCTGCAACAGCGCGTACTATACGTTCACACATAAAATTTATTTTTTAAAGTTGATAACTTGATTGTTCAACCGGCAACACAAAAGCACGTACCGGGAAGTGTTTAGCCTGTTTTTGATTGTATTCTTTTAACATGTTCACAGTTATTGTTGCTTTTTCTTCAGTGGTAAAACTGAAAAGCACAACAGATTCAAAACTGCCTTCACCGGTACCAAACCAGTCGTTCATGAATGGTTCGCCGTCATTATTTTTAAAACCGGTGGTTTCGCTTACACTAAATACACTTATCTCTGCTTTTCGCAGAATGTCAGCAACGCTTTGCTGGTATTCTTTAATGCTTGTTATAATTAATAGTTTCATATTTTTTTGTTTATCGGCTTTTGTAATGCTATCAGGCTTTTGTTGTGTCACTCCCTTGTACTGCAACAATGCTATTCATCTTTTTATTCCTACGGAAAACACGTAAACACAGATAATAATTCAGTGAACCCCGTGTGTTCTATGGCAACACTTATTCTTCTGTCTCTTCTACATTTTTATGCTCAGGATATTGCTTTCTCATCATCCTGTAGTACAACAATGGCACAACGAGCAGCGTTAAGAACGTTGAGGTAATCGTTCCACCAATTAATGATATAGCTAATCCCTGGAATATTGGATCGGATAAAATGATCACAGCACCCAATGCAACAGCGCCAGCCGTTAATAATATTGGCGTTGTTCTTACAGCACCCGCTTCAATGATAGATTGTTTTAAAGAAATGCCTTCCCGCAATCTTATATTGATGAAGTCGATCAATAGCACGGAGTTTCGAACCATTACACCGGCGAGTGCAATAAAACCAATCATAGATGTAGCGGTGAAATAAGCGCCAGCCATCCAGTGACCAATCACAATACCAACCAATGATAATGGTATAGCTGCCAGCATTACAATCGGTACGTTAAAGTTTTGAAACCAGCCAACGATTAACATGTAAATAATGATGATAACAGCAGCGAATGCAATACCCAAATCCCTGAACACTTCATATGTGATTTGCCATTCGCCATCCCATTTCAAACTGAAGTTATCTTCACTTTCAGGTGCATGCGTGTACTCTTCATTCAATGTATAACCCACCGGCAGCTTGATGTTCTTTAAGCTGTCTGAAATCTTTGCAATGGCATACGAAGGGCTTTCCAACCGGCCTGCCATATCGCCCAATACATACACTACTTCTTTTTGATTTTTGCGATAAATGCTTTTAGGTTTTGTTTCCTGTGTTACCTGCACCAAATCGCCAACAGGAACGGCATTGCCTTGCAGGCCAACAACCTTCACACCTAACACATCGTTAATGCCTGATTTATCTGCATCGCTTAACTGCAACTTAATATTCACCTGGTCGTAAGATGAAGGCAGATGCAACACGCCTGCATTCATACCCGATAAAGCCGCAGTTACAGTAGCTGTAACCTGTGCCGGCGCTATGCCATAACGCATGGCTTTTGCTTTATCAATAGTGAAATGATATTCAGGTTGATCAGCTTCCACCATCCAATCTATATCAACTACATCCTGCGTTGAATCAAATAATTGCTTTACCTGTTTTGCAATAGCTATTTGTTGGTTATAATCCGGTCCATATATTTCTGCCACCAGGGTTGATAACACCGGAGGGCCCGGCGGCACTTCAACCAACTTTACATTGGCATTATATTTTTTGGCGATCGCGTCAATGGCTGGTCGTAATGATTTCACAATGTCATGACTTTGTTCATCACGTTTACTTTTATCAACTAAGTTCACTTGAATGTCTGCAACATTATCGCCCCGGCGCAAATCATAATGTCTTACCAAACCATTAAAACTTATTGGTCCTGCAGTGCCAACATAACCCTGGTAATTTTGCACCAATGATTGTCTTGATAAATACTGCGAGATATCCTGCGTTACAGCCTGTGTTTTTTCTAATGTTGTTCCTTCAGGCATATCAATCACCACCTGGAATTCATTCTTATTATCAAAAGGCAACATTTTTACCGCAACAGATTTTGTATAAAACATCATTAATGAACCCAACAAGATCACCACAATACTTAAGATGAATGTCCAGCGTTTCCATCTCGTGTTCAACAATGGATTAATGAATGAACGATAGATTTTATAAATGCCTGTTGCTTCTAATTTCAATGGCGCCTTCTCTCTACCATGCTTTTCTTTTTCACGTAAAAAGATATAACCGAGATATGGCGTTAAGGTTAACGCAACAATTAACGATAACATCATCGCGATGGATGCACCAATCGGCATCGGGCTCATATAAGGTCCCATCAAACCAGATACAAACGCCATTGGTAATACTGCCGCAATAACGGTGAAGGTTGCAAGAATCGTTGGGTTACCAACTTCGTTGATGGCGAAGATTGCAGCTTGCAAAAATGGCAATCGTTTCATCTTGAAATGCCGGTGCATATTCTCTGCAATAATGATGCTGTCATCCACTACAATACCGGTGATGAATACAAGTGCGAACAGTGTAATCCTGTTCAACGTATAGTCCATGAAGTAGTAAGCGAATAAGGTAAGCGCAAATGTTACCGGCACTGATAAGAACACCACTAAGCCACCGCGCCAACCCATTGCGAGCATTACAAAAACGGTTACAACAACAATCGCAATAAACAAGTGAAAAAGCAATTCAGATACTTTATCAGAAGCGGTTTCGCCATAGTTGCGTGTTACCGTTACCTGCACATCGTTTGGAATAACCGTCTTTTTTAAATCATCAACTTTTAATAAAATTTTTTCTGATAAATTCATTGCATCAGCGCCTGATTTTTTTGCAATCGCCAATGTTATTGCAGGGTAGTTGGAGTTGTTAACTTTCAATGCAGCGGTATCAGAACTTCCATAACCGAAGAACACATATTGGTTTGGTGTTTCAGGTCCGTCTTCAACAGTCGCAATTTGTTTTAAGTACACAGGCTGATTGGCATTTACACCAACAACAAGATTTCTTACATCGTCATCACTGCTTAAAAAATTGCCGGTCTTTATTGCAAACACACTATCATCTTTTAATAAATCTCCCGACTGCATTTCTGCATTTGATGCCTGTATCTGTTTACTGATGCTTAAGAAGTCAACATGACTTTGCGCCATCTTGTCTTTATCTAAAATCACCTTTACTTCACGGCTTCTGCCACCTAAAATATTTATCGTTGATACATCCGGTATCTTCTTTATTTCATTCTTCACCACTTCACCAATCTGCTTCAATTGATAATCACTGTAATTTTTGCTCCACAATGTTAATCCTAACACCGGTACATCATCAATCGCTCTCGATTTCACCAACGGCATCGTAACACCCTGCGGCATTTTATCCATGTTCTTCATCAGCTCATCATACAATTTCACCAATGAGCGTTCAACATCTTCGCCTACATAAAACTGTACAATCAACATCGCTTGTCCGTTCATTGAAGTGGAATACACATACTCAACACCTTTAATGTTCGAGATAATTTTCTCCATCGGTTCCACCACTTTTGTTTCCACTTCTTTTGGGCCAGCGCCGGGATAACCAAGAAACACATCCGCCATCGGCACTTTGATTTGCGGTTCTTCTTCGCGTGGTATCAACATGGTTGCGTAAGCGCCGATGAGCAGAAACGCAATCATTAATAGGATGGTTAATTTCGATTGTATAAATGCTTTTGCGATATTTCCTGCAAAACCTTTTTCCATTGTTTTTAATTTAGCTTTTAGCTATCAGCCATTAGCCTTTAGCTTTTCGTCTTTTATTTTTATGTTACCAGCAGTTGCATTTCATGGCATCGCCTGTTGTGTCACTCACTTCAACATTCGGAATATTGATGAGCATGACTTATATCAGCCAATAGCTTTTCTTCACTGCACTTTCACCGGCACACCGTTATACAATTTGCCATCAGCATGTGTGATGAATTGTTCGTTGTTCGATAAACCCGATAACACTTCCACCTTATCACCATAATCATTTCCCAAACGCACCCAACGCAGTAACGCCGTGTTGTTTGCACCGATGGTATACAAACCTGTTAATTGATCTTTTATAATCAATGCATTCTTTGGAACCAGCACTGTGCCTGCATTTGCGGTGGTATCAGCATGCGCAACGGGTATTACAATATTTACATACATGCCTGCATATAAACCATCTTTTTCATTATCAGGAATATTGATTTTTATCAGATATTGCCCACCTGTAAATTGTGAACTCTGACTTATCTCACTCACTTTTCCATTTAATGTTTTACCGGTTGATTTGATTTGCATGGTTGCATCGCTGCCTTGTTTTAGCATACCAATTTCACTTTCAGGAACAGATGCTGTTACCTGGAAACTTGCATTCTGTTCAATGGTTAAAATCGGCATGCCCGGACTTGCCATACTGCCTGCATCCATCAGCTTTTGTGTAACAATTCCACTAAATGGTGCAGTGATGTTGGCATAAGAAAATTGTGCGTTCGCTTCATTACGCATTTGTTTTGCAGCTTCCAGGCTTGCCTGGGCTGCTTTGTATTGCAGCGTTGCATTGTCCAGCTCTTTCGCTGTAGCACTTTGCTTGTTATATAAAGCAGTAAAACGATCATAATCTTTTTGTGCATTGGCTAACGCAGCTTGTGCCTGTGCAATCATTGCATTGGCTTGTGCCGCCTTCGCACTAATGTCGTTGCTGTTAACAGACACGAGCATTTGTCCAGCTTTTACATGATCGCCCACATTCACATAAATCTTGTTGATATAACCCATTACTCTGGTGCTGATATTTGCTGTTTGCTTTGCTTCAACCTGTCCGCTTATATTAATGCTGTTGCCTGTTGTATTGCCCGATGGTGTTGCAACAGAAACCATAACAACACTATCATGCATGTTAATTTCTTTGTTGCCACCATCACCGGAACATGCAGCGAACGAAGTGATGATTGCACCTGAAAACATATATGCTATAAATCTTGTTGAAATCATAATCCTGGTTTTATTCTTTTTTGATTTAATTATTTGTTGCTGTTAAAAATTGTATGTAGGCAATCGCCATATTGCTGCTGAAAACAGCTTGTGCATACGCCAGTTTTTGTTGCGATAATTGTGTTTGCGCCGTCAACACATCTGTAGTGTTTACTAAGCCTTGCTGATATCTATCCTGCAATATTCTCAAAGCTTCTAAAGCTTGTTCTACTGCTGCTTTTTGTTGATTGATTTTAAACTGTGCATCACTTAACTGCCGATATGCTTTATTCAGTTCAACTTTATTTTCTTCTTTCTGATTATCGAGTTGTTCCTGCAGTTTGTTGCGTTCTAATATTTGTGTATTGATTTTATTTTTTGTTGATGTGCCTTTGAAAATATCCCACGATAACTGCGCCCCAACTAAGTAGGCATTCGAACCAAAACCAAAAGCGCTGTTATCATTTAATTGATATGTTGCAAACGCATTCAGCTTTGGCAGGTAGCTCATCTTATTTGATTTGATCATTAAATCATAAGAATTGATGGCTGTTTCCGTTGCTTTAAAATCTGCTCGTGAAGCGGGTAAACTATCTGCAGCTGATATCGCATTGAATGCAGATGACGCAGGCACATTATAAATAATGCCTTTATCTTTTCCCATCAACTGACTTAAAAAATCAGAAACATTTTCAATATTGCTTTTGGTATCAGCAATATTGCTTTCTATTGTTGTAACCTGCACCTGCGCATTTAATAAATCTGATTTTTGAATCAAGCCTTGGTCATAATGATCGCTGGTGAATTTGTACATGGCTTGCGCTGTTTGCAAAGCTTCTTCCAATACTTTTTTTGCATCATAAGCTAACTGCAATTGCAAATAAGCCTGCTGCACCTGGAACGTAATGTATTCTTTGGTGCGTTGTGTTTTATATTGATAAACTTCAATTTGCTTCTCTGCACTTTTACGCTGATATAGCATATCCATATTAATGATGGGTTGTTTTAGATCAACCTTCGTCATAAAGTCTGGTGTGCCTGACGGATTGTTTAATAAATCAGGAGTAAAGTCTGATTGTTTAATAGATTGTTGCTGAAGTTTAAATCCAAATGCATTTAAAGGATTATTGGTTGTAATTGCTGTATAACTTACACCTAACTGCGGAAGAAATACGGCATTTGTTTCTTTGTATTGAGAAGCGGCAATGGCTTCATCAGTTTTGGCCATCTGTACATTTGCATTGTTGGTGACAGCGGTTTTAATTGCATCATCCAAATTCAATGATGCGCTATCCTGGCTAAAAACATTTAGCTGATGAAATAATAAAAGAAGAAATAAAACAATGCTTTTGTATAAATAGTCTTTCAATCGTCTGTCCATTTTTCTAATTTGATTGCAAAGCTATTTTAGCAGAATATTGTTTACTGTGACTTATATCACGTCGAAGTATGACAAGAAGCGGAAGTTTAAGGTTTGTGAAGAAACAGGAATCAATTTAATAAGCAAAGCAGCATCATTCATACGATTGCAAAAAAATAAAACTGCATCTATACATTATTAATAAAGTTGAAGAATACGGTTGAAGAGGACGATTGATTATTCAGCGGCGAGCTTCGTAATAAAATCTGTGAATGATGCTGTTGAATAATCAGCAGCACCGGTTTCTTTAAAAACAATTTGTCCTTTTTTGTTGATGACGATTGTTGTTGGCAAAGTGCCTGAAAATAAGTCCTGGCTTATGTTTGATGAAGAGATAAATAACGGCAGCTTGTAATTATGATCTTTCATAAAAGCATTTGAATTGTCAATGTTGCCATCAGCATCCACCAATAAAAACACAATATTTTTATTGGTGCCAAACCGTTGATACATTTTGTTGATTGATGGCAGTTCAGCCCTGCATGGCGGACACCATGTAGCCCAGAAATTTATAAAAATTACTTTGCCATTTAGTGATGCGATGCTTGTTGCTTTTCCTGAACTATCTGTAAATACAGCGTTTGATGACATCGGATAACTACCCTCATGTTTTTCAACACCAGGTTTGAAAAATCCAATCTGCATTAAACCCTTAATCAAAAAAGCTTTTGCATCAGGGCTAAAAATGAGCACAACCGTTGCAACTACCAGTAAGCCATTTATAAAATTTGTCTTTATAAACTGCCGCCATTTTTTTGTATGATTTTCTTGCTCGTCCAAAAATAAAAGATGAGTTATAAAATAGTTTGAATCTGGTAAACTTAAATCGTTCTACATTTTGCCCGGCAATATTTTATGCCAGTACAACCATGGCAATATTCTGCGTTTTAATTGATACATACTCCATCTTTCTTTGCTTTGGTCGAATGGAAATGTTTCATCTGGTTTGTTGTTATAATCAAATTCACATAAAACCAGTTTACCATAACCTGTAACCACCGGGCAACTTGTATAACCATTGTAAGATCCGCTTAACTTTTCATGATGCATCAGTGACAACAAATTTTGTACAAGTACGGGTGCTTGTTTACGAACAGCCGCACCTGTTTTTGATGTTGGTAATGATGAAGCATCACCTAATGAAAATATGTTTTTATATTTTATATGCTGCAACGTGTTCTTATCTACATCTACCCAGCCGGCAGCATTTGCCAAAGGACTTTGCTTAATAAAATCGGGTGCACTTTGTGGCGGTGTAACATGAATCATATCAAAGCGTACTTCATATTCCTTGTCTTTATTATTAGGTCCAAAACCAACAAATTTTGCAAACTTATTTCTGCCATCAATCTCAACAAGCTTTGTATAAAAATGCATATCAACATTATCACGCCGGGCAACTTTGTACAGCGTTTTTTCATACTTGTCAACGCCAAACAATCTTGTACCACCGCTCCAGTATTGAATATTCGCCTTGTTAAAAACATGATGCTTTTTGAAATAATCAGCAGCCAGCCACATTATCTTGTGTGGGGCACCGCCACATTTTACAGGTGTGTGCGGATTAGTAAATAAAACATTGCCTTCTTTGAAATTTTTAAGGCATTCAAATGTATAAGGAGCAGTTTTTATGCTATAGTTTGAGCATACACCGTTCTTGCCAAGCGTTTCCTGCAAGCCTTTTATTTCGCCCCAGTTAAGCTGAATGCCGGGTGCAACAACCATGTAATCATAATTGATTACTTCATTGTTATCGAGCGTTACATTGTTTTGTTCAGGCTGAAATGATGATGCTTTTTGTTTGATCCATTTCACTTCTTTTGGCATTACATCTGCCTCTTTGTGAACTGTATCGTTTACATCAAATACGCCGGCGCCAACCAACGTCCATGCAGGTTGATAATAATGCGTTTCGGATGGTTCGATAACAGCAATGTCTAAATTTTTTTGATGGCGAAGCAATTGAGCTGCAACAGAGATGCCGGCATTACCGCCGCCGATGATGAGAATTTGATGATGTCGCATAAAAAAATATTTCATGCAACCTAATTTTATTAATTAAGGATTATTGTGACGAAAGTCACACCGGGCAAAGATTTCAACATCATTTTCTATTTTTAAGCCCACGAAATTTATTTGCGATTCATTGCTTAATTTATCTTACTTCCATTATCTATATCCTCTGTTCCTGTCTTGATAATTGATCACCAGCATAAGTGATTACAAGAAAGCGATGATGAGATGATTTAGATGAATTAAAAAATCATAACATCATTTAAACTATTTACAAAAAACGATGAAATATAAAGCAACAGCGGCTGCTCTTTTATTGCAGTTAAAAGAGAAAATTATTGAAACCAAACTTCTTTAATAATAATATAAATGCCCATCAATAATACAAACCATCCAAACCCTTTTTTCAGTTTTGCGCTATTGATTGACTTGCCCAATAAGCCGCCAATAAAAACGCCCAGAATTGCAATGGCAGAAATGGTTATAAGAAAAATCCAGTCCGTTTTAAAATGACCTGTATCGCCAATAAAACCTGCAAGAGAATTTAAAGCGATAATAAAAAGTGATGTACCGATTGCTTTTTTCATTGGCAGGTGTAACAGTAATACTAATGCAGGTATTAAAAGAAAGCCGCCGCCGGCGCCAAGAAACCCTGTAACCAACCCAATGCTTACACCATAAATAATAAGCTTGATAAAGTTGGTATGTGTATTGTTTTCATCGGTTTGAACCTGCCTGCTCGTCATCATTGATATGGAAGCAACCAACATCAGCACAGCAAACAAAACCATTGTAACTATTGAAAATTGAAAGATGGTGTTGCCGATATGGATCTCTTCCGGTATACGCGGAATAATTATTTTTCTTGTGATGAAAACTGTAATGATTGATGTAACGCCAAACAATAAGGCTGTTTTAAAATCAACCAAACCTTTGCGCCAGCTGTTGAATGAACCTATTAAACTGGTTGAGCCAACAACGAATAAAGAATAGGATGTGGCGAGAATGGGTGAAATGCCAAACAGATAAACCAAAACCGGAACTGTAAGTATAGAACCGCCGCCGCCAATCAATCCTAATGATATTCCAATAAATAATGAAGCGATATAACCGGTAATGTGCATGCAGCAAAATTGAGGCTATGTTTTTACCACGCAAGTGATTTTTATCACACAGGGATAGTAGGTTTCCTTATCCATTCAATCGAATTCCTGTTAAGATGGATAAGCTCTTTCGCTTCCATTTTTTTAAGTAAACGGCTTATTACTTCGCGGGAAGAATTAAGATCGTTGGCAATATCCTGGTGCGTTAGTTTTAAGATGGGGCCGAATTGCGCTACCTGTTTTTTCAAATAAAATTCAAGGCGTTCGTCCATATTGGAGAAGGCAACCGCATCAATGGTTTTCAGCAGTTCTTCAAAACGGTTGCGGTAAGAAGTTATTACAAATTCATACCAGCCTTTATAACGGCTCAGCCATTTTTCCATAAATGCCAGCGGGATGGTTAACAGTGTTGCATCTGTAATGGCCTTTGCCATTACTTCACTTGTTTCCTGTTTATAAGCGCAAACCATAGATAAAGAACAGGCCTGCCCTGCATTAAGATGATAGATAAAGAATTCATTGCCGTCATCATCTTCACGGTATAGTTTAACAATGCCTTCAATAATCAATATTACAGAGCGTATATGCTGGCCCACACGCAGTAAAGTTTCTCCTTCTTTTATATAGCGGATTACACCATGTTGCAGCATTTCTTGATACAATTCATCTTCAAGACCGGGGAATAATTTTTTCAGCAAAGCTTCATCCATGGTGCAAAATTATTTTATTAAAGCTAAGACTATTGAGCTTATAGAGTATTGTTTAAAACCTGATTTTAGTCATGCCTTTGCTTGCCTGTAGTCAGCTCTTTAAAATTTGCCTGGCCATAGTTTCGCGGCTTTTATATGAATGCACACACTATAGGTAAAGCTGTGGCTTGTTATCATTGTGGCGAAGACTGTATTTCTACAGCCATTGTTCACGATGGCAAAAACTTTTGCTGCGAAGGCTGCAGAATGGTGTATGGCATTCTTAATAAAAACGGCCTTTGCGATTATTACGCCATTAGCCAAAACCCGGGCAGCAGCCAGCGCCTAAAAGTGCGCGAAGACAAATTTGCTTTTCTGGATGATGAAAAAATAAGTGCATCGCTGCTGAATTATAAAGATGCGCATCAAACCTTTATCACTTTTTATATTCCGCAAATACACTGCAGCAGTTGCCTGTGGCTGCTGGAAAATCTGCATAAACTGAATAAAGCGGTTATAAGCAGCAAGGTAAATTTTGAAAAGAAGGAAGTTGATATCATTTTCCATCATGAAGAAACAAGCCTGCGCCAGGTGACGGAGTTGCTGGTAAGAATTGGCTACGAGCCATACATCAGCTTTAACGATATGCGTAAGGCTAAGCCCCGGCTTGATAAATCCAGGATTTTTAAAATAGGTGTCGCAGGGTTTTGTTTTGGTAACATCATGCTGCTGAGCTTTCCCGAATATTTGGGGGTGGATGCGCAGGAGGATGCGCTTGTTTTGCTATTCAGGATATTGAATGTATTGCTCAGCCTGCCTGTATTTTTTTACAGCGCATCGGAGTTCTATATCAGCGCGTGGAAAGGCATAAAACATCGTTTTTTAAATATTGATGCGCCTATTGTTTTGGCGGTTGCTGTTACGTTTATAAGAAGTTTGTATGAAGTGTTTACCAATAGCGGCGGCGGTTACTTTGACAGCATGAGCGGTATTGTATTTTTTATGCTCATAGGAAGGATTTTGCAGGATAAAACTTATCAGCAACTTAGCTTTGAAAGAGATTATACTTCCTACTTTCCTATAGCAGTAACAAGAATTAAAAATAACATACAGCAAGCTGCTGCATTGCCTGATATTTGTCTGAATGATACATTGCTTATTCACAACGAAGAATTAATTCCTGCAGATGGTATTCTTACAAAGGGCAGGGCCTTAATAGATTACAGTTTTGTAACGGGCGAAAGCATTCCGGTTGTGCGGGAAATGGGCGAAATAATCTATGCCGGCGGCAAACAGGTGGGCGGTAATATTGAGTTGCTGGTTATAAAAGAAGTAGCGCAAAGCTATCTTACCAAACTATGGAACCGCGATGAAATGAATGCCGGCATAAAGGATAACAAAAGGTCGTTTGTGCATTTGCTCAGCCGCTATTTTACGTGGATTGTTTTGGCCATTGCTGCGGGCACCGCACTGTACTGGAGTGTTTATGATACTTCCAAAATATGGCCTGCCGTTACTGCTGTTTTAATTATTGCCTGCCCCTGCGCTTTATTGCTGAGTAATACTTTTACCAATGGCAACATTCTGCGGATTTTAGGCCGCAACCATTTTTATCTGCGCAATGCACAGGCTATTGAAGAGATTGGGGAAATTGACACCATTGTGTTTGATAAAACGGGTACTTTAACCACGGGCGGCAACCATTCAATTGAGTTGGCTGGTGATGTAATTACGGCTGAAATGAAGCAGCAAATTGCATCGCTTGCAGCCCAGTCTAACCATCCCGTGAGCAGGGCTATCGTTAACTATTTAGATAAGGGAAGCAGGTTGCCGGTTAGGGTATTTAATTCCGTTACGGGCAAAGGCATCAGCGGAAATATTGCAGGCAATTTTATCAAAATCGGCTCTAAGGAATTTGTATGTAATGATGAGGATGCCGAAACTGCATCTTCAACTTATGTTTCAATTAATGGTAAAGTAGTTGGTTGTTTTTATTTTAAGAATGAATACCGTGACGATTTGCCAAAACTGATTACACAGCTAAAAGAAAAATACCGGCTGGTTATATTAAGCGGCGATAATGCCGGTGAAAAAAATTACCTGCAAACATTGTTTGGATTAAAGGCCGCTATATTATTCAATCAAAAACCTGAAGACAAGCTGCGGTTTATAAAGCAACTGCAGCAAGAAGGCCATAAAGTAATGATGATAGGCGATGGCCTTAACGATGCAGGCGCCTTAAAACAGGCCGATGCAGGCATTGCCGTTACCGATAACACGAACAATTTTACGCCGGCCAGCGATGGAATTATTGAAGCGGAAAAACTTCCCTTATTATACAGGTTTATACAATTATGCAGGCTGAATAAAAACATTGTTATTGCAAGTTTTGTGGTATCCGTTCTTTATAATGTTATTGGAATATGGTTTGCCGTGCAGGGATCACTTTCGCCTATGATAGCCGCCATATTAATGCCTTCAAGCAGCCTTAGCATATTGCTCTTAACCTTTGGCTGCAGCGGCATTGCCGCTAAATTTTTAAGATTGAAATAAACGTGCAAACCCATCAGCGCAGCGCAGCCGGCCTGATGATATTTGCAGGATTTGTGCCCGTTCTTTTCGTCCTTCGGTGAAACCGTTATTGCGGCTAAATATCCTACTTACAAAAACATACTTCCTGTTATCCAGATAAAGAAATATACAAAGCTGATTTTAATCAGCCCTTTGCTTGAATTGTGTCATAATTCTGTCAGAAGCCGCCGGATACTTTTGTGCTTTCAAAAAATTATATGAGCGTAATTTTTTTATTGTTGACGGCGAGCATCCTGATTGCAACATTATTCCTGCTGGCTTTTTTATGGAGCGTAAAAAAGGGCCAGTATGATGATCAGCAAAGCCCACCGGTAAGGATGCTGTTCGACGATAAACCTTCAAACAACAATCAATAAAATATTTCTATGCTTGAACAAAAAGACAAAATGGGCGGTATTTCTGTTCCTCACGAAGTGCAGGAGAAACTGGCTGTTGAGCGGTTTTATTATGATAATAAGATCGTTAAAATGTTTGCTTATGCCACTATTTTCTGGGGTGCAATTGGTATGCTGGCAGGTTTGCTTGCTGCTATACAATTGTATTTGCCCGGCGCCAATTTTGATACGGCCGAAACAACATTTGGGCGTGTAAGGCCGGTGCATACGAATGCTGTGATATTTGCTTTTGTTGGAAACGGAATTTTCATGGGTGTATACTATTCGCTGCAGCGTTTGTGCAAGGCACGCATGTTCAGCGATAAGCTCAGCAAAGTGCATTTTTGGGGCTGGCAGTTAATCATAGTGGCAGGCGCTGTTACTTTGCTGGCTGGTTACACCACCGGCAAAGAATATGCAGAACTCGAATGGCCCATTGATATTCTGATTACAATTGTTTGGGTGCTTTTCGGTATCAATATGTTTGGCACTATTCTTAAAAGAAGAGAAAGCCATCTGTATGTTGCCATCTGGTTTTATATAGCCACCTGGGTTACCGTTGCCATGCTGCATATTGTAAACTCTTTCGAAATACCTTTCTCTGCTTTTAAGAGCTATAGCTGGTATGCAGGCGTGCAGGATGCACTCGTGCAATGGTGGTATGGCCATAATGCAGTAGCATTCTTTCTTACAACGCCTTATCTCGGCCTCATGTATTATTTTTTACCGAAGGCAGCCAACAGGCCGGTATATAGCTATCGCTTATCCATCATACATTTCTGGGCGCTGATATTTATTTATATCTGGGCCGGGCCACACCATCTTTTATATACAGCATTACCCGATTGGGCGCAGAGCCTGGGCGTTGTATTCAGCGTAATGCTGATTGCACCAAGCTGGGGTGGTATGCTGAATGGCCTGTTTACTTTAAGAGGCGCCTGGGATAAGGTAAGGGAAGATCCTGTTCTAAAATTCATGGTGGTGGCGGTAACCTGTTATGGTATGGCCACATTTGAAGGGCCTATGCTGAGCCTGAAAAGCGTAAATGCCATCTCACATTTTACTGACTGGACAATTGCGCATGTGCACGTAGGTGCATTGGGCTGGAACGGCTTTTTAACTTTTGGTGTGCTGTATTGGATCATACCAAAAATATTCAATACAACCCTGTATTCAAGAAAACTTGCCAATACGCATTTCTGGATCGGTACAATAGGGATTGTTTTATATGTAGTGCCCATGTACTGGGCCGGCTTTACACAGGCAACCATGTGGAAAAGCTTTACCGAAGAAGGCACACTTACTTACCAGTTTCTTGAAACCGTTACCCATATAGAATCTATGTATGTGCTGAGAAGCATTGGCGGTACCGTTTTTATCTCCGGCGTATTTTTAATGGTTTACAACTTATTCAAGACCGTTAAATCAGGCAATCTTGTTGCCAACGAAGCTGCAGAAGCCGCACCGCTTGCAAGGCACCAGATAATAGCACATAGTGATAAGCACTGGCACCGCTGGATTGAAAGAAGGCCTGTTCAAATGCTGGTGTTCAGTTTGATTGCAGTAGCAATAGGTGGCGTTCTCGAAATAGTACCAACCTTTCTTATAAAAAGCAATGTGCCAACCATTGCATCTGTAAAACCTTATACGCCGCTTGAGTTACAGGGCAGGGATATTTATGTGGCCAATGGCTGTTATACCTGTCACTCACAAATGATCAGACCGTTCAGGGATGAAGTGGCGCGCTATGGTGAATACAGCAAAGCCGGTGAATTTATTTATGATCACCCGTTTCAATGGGGCAGTAAACGTACCGGGCCCGACCTGGCAAGGGTAGGCGGAAAATATCCCGATAGCTGGCATTATAATCACATGATGGATCCGCGCATCATGAGCCCCGGTTCCATTATGCCGCCTTATGCCTGGATGCTGGATAAGCAACTGGATACTTCATCCACCGGTGCCAGAATAAGGGCAATGCAAAAGCTCGGGGTTCCTTATCCCGAAGGATATGATAAAATAGCCAACCAGGATTTAATGAAACAGGCAAATGAAATAAAAGCTAATCTTAAAAAAGATAAAATTGAAACAAGCAGCACCACGGAGATCGTTGCATTAATCGCTTACCTGCAAAGGCTTGGCGTTGATATAAAGAAAACAGATGATGCTGCAGTGTTGCCGTAACAATACAAATAATTAATCTAATCAGCAATTCAATAATATGAGCTTCATACATTATCTCGAAAGCATTACAGGAGTATCTATATATGCGCTTATTTCTTTCGGCATATTCTTCAGCTTCTTCATAGTAATGTCGTTGTGGGCATGGAAAGCAGATAAACAACTTATAAAAACTTTAAGCAATATTCCCTTGGATGACAGCCAGGATATAAACTGAAAAGCATGAAAAACAGGAATAAAAAATTAATAATAGCTTTTGCAGCATTGTTGCCTTTAAGCGCATTTGCGCAGGATGGCCCAAAACTAAATGAAGCCAGGAGCCCACAGGCGATTGCCTTATGCATTATCGCCGCTTTGCTTGCACTGGCTATTTATGTGGCCGCTAAAATGCTGGTGCAACAGGCAAAAATTAACCTTAAAAAGATTAAAAAAGATACGGCTGCAAAGCTGCTGTCTGTATTATTTTTTATGTTTTTAAGCAGCGGATTATTCGCGCAGGATGCTGCGGCAACAGATGATGCCACTGCAAAAACGGAAACGGTTAAAACAGCCATCCCGTTATCTTCCACGAGCTTTTATGTACTCGTTTCTGTTATTGGTGTAGAGATACTTATTCTTATCAGCATCATGGGCCAGGTAAAAGCCTTAATGAAAGCCAATGAAGAAATGCAGGTCACAGAAAGCGAAGCATCTGTTGAGGTTGTAAAAGAAAGATCATTCAGCCTTAAAAACATATGGAGTAAATTAAACAATTTTAAACCGGTGCAGGAAGAAGCGGATATTGACACCGGCCATAATTATGACGGTATTCGCGAGTTGGATAACCGCCTTCCGCCATGGTGGCTGTATGGCTTTTATATCTGTATCATTTTCGCGGGCATTTATCTCTGGCGGTTCCATGTATCGCATACCGGCCCTTCTTCCATACAGGAATTGCAAATAGCCATGCACCAGGCCGAAGCACAGCGTGAAAGTTTTCTTGCCAAAGCAAAAAATAATGTTGACGAAAACACGGTTACCCGGTTAACTGATGCATCAGATATTGATGCCGGTAAAAAAATTTTTACCACCATGTGTGCAGCCTGTCATGCCGCTGATGGCGGTGGCGGTGTTGGGCCTAACCTTACTGATGATTACTGGCTGCATGGCGGTAGCATAAAAGATGTGTTTAAAACCGTCACTTACGGCTGGCCTGACAAGGGCATGAAGAGCTGGAAAGATGATTATTCGCCGCTACAGATTCAGCAAATATCAAGTTATGTAATGACGCTGCATGGAACAAAGCCAGCAACGCCCAAGGAGCCGCAGGGAAGCTTATACAAAGAATCCGCGGCGCCTGCTGCTGACAGCAGCGCCGTAAAAGATAGTACAGTTAAAACAGCAACTGCTTTTGTGAAACAGTCATAATGAATACAGGTATAACAAATAGGGAGAGTACGGACGAAAGTTTTCGCGACAGCCTTGCAACGGTTGATAAAGAAGGCAAGCGAAAATGGATTTATGCATGGAAACCCAAAGGGAAGCTTTATACCATGCGCAAATGGTTAAGCTACCTGTATTTTATTATTTTCTTCGGGTTGCCTTTTGTAAAGATCAATGGAAGGCCCTTATTCATGTTCAATATTCCGCAAGGCAAATTCATTGTGTTCGGTAAAATTTTCTGGCCGCAGGATTTTTTCATCTTCGGTTTAGCCATGATTACTTTCATCTTCTTCATCATTCTTTTTACGGCAGCATTCGGAAGGTTGTTTTGCGGCTGGGCCTGCCCGCAAACCAATTTTATGGAAATGATGTTCAGGAGAGTTGAGTTCATGGTGCTGGGTAATGCCAATGAGCAAAAAGCTTTAAAAAACGCGCCCTGGACAAGCAATAAAATCTTTAAGCTAAGCTTGAAGCATGTATTGTTTTTTGTATTGTCATTTATTATCGCCAACTTTTTTCTTGCATATATTATTGGCATAGACGATTTGAAAAAGATTATTACAGAGCCGGTGGGTGAGCATATAGCAGGCCTCTCGTCCTTACTTATTTTCAGCGGTGTTTTTTATGGCGTATATGCATTTTTCAGGGAACAGGCCTGTACGGTGGTTTGCCCTTATGGAAGATTGCAAAGTGTGTTGCTTGATAAAAATTCAATGATCGTTGCTTATGATTATAAAAGAGGAGAACCGCGTGGGATGAAGAGAAAGAATCAGCCTGCTGAATTACAGTTGGGTGATTGTATTGATTGCTTTCAGTGTGTGCGTGTTTGTCCCACCGGCATAGATATCCGCAATGGTGTGCAGATGGAATGCGTTGGTTGTACAGCTTGCATTGATGCCTGCAACGATGTAATGGATAAAATTCATAAGCCACGTGGTTTAATTCGTTACGCATCTGAAAATTCCATTGCCACGGGCGAGCCCTTGCATTACACAACCCGCATGAAAATTTATACAGGTTTATGCCTGTTGGTGCTTACGCTTTTAAGTGTATTGCTGTTTACAAGAAAAGATATTGATGTAACGGTTATGCGCACACCCGGCCAGTTGTTCCAGGAAAGAGGTGCAGACAGCGTATCGAATTTATACAACATAAAAGTGATGAATAAAACGGATAAGGATATTCCTTTAACCATAAAGGTTATGAGCATGAATGGAAGCGTGCAGGTTGTAGGTAAGCCATACATACATGTGCCAAAAGAAGGTCAGGGTTCCGGATCGTTTTTTTTAATTCTTCCTAAAAAAGATATTTATAACAGGAAAACAGAATTAAAGCTGGCGCTGTATGAAGGTGATAAAAAAATTCTTACAGAAACAACAAGCTTTTTAGGGCCTGTTCAATAAAAATTTAAGCTATGAACTGGGGACATAAATTAACCATTGTATTTGTTGGCTTTGCTGTATTAATAGGAACACTGGTATATAAATGCACACAGCAAAAGTTTGATCTTGTATCGGAAGATTATTATACGCAGGAACTGAAATACCAGGATAAAATCGACGGCAGTAAAGCAGCATCGGAAATAAGCGCTGTAGCCATATCGCAAACGACAGATAATATAATTATTCAAATGCCTGAAGAACTTAGCGGGCTTTCATTAAAAGGTGATGTATGGCTATACTGTGCCTCCAAGGCTGCTGATGATATTAAGCTGCCGCTGCTTGCCAACGGCAATGGCATTATGGAAATTGATAAGAAAAAAATACCGGGAGAAAATTACACAGTCAAATTGTCCTGGAGCAGCGGCAATACGCAATATTATAAAGAGCTTCCGCTTATTATATCAAGATGATGTGGCAGTTAATTATATCAGCATTTGCGCTTGGTTTATTCAGCAGTTTTCATTGCGTAGGCATGTGCGGTGCCATTGCATTTTCCCTGCCTGTAAAACATTTGGGGCAAGCTAAAAAAATTGCCGGCGTTGTTTTATATAACCTTGGCCGCATAACCACTTATAGTACCATAGGTTTATTATTTGGTTTGATGGGCAGGCAATTATACATAGCCGGTTTACAACAATGGTTTTCCATTATTGCAGGCATAATTATAATCCTTGCGGTGTTGCAATATATTTTTAAAAAGCCTTTAATGCATCTGCCCGGTTTTAATAAAATTCAGTTGTTAATACAAAACCTTATTGGAAGATTTTTACGTGCAAGAAATATAAGCGAATTGTTTTTGTTAGGCATGGCAAACGGGTTATTGCCTTGCGGGTTGGTTTATTTCGCCGTAATGGGCGCCGTAGCCACCGGTTCAACCCTGAACGCTGTTTTGTTTATGGCTTTGTTTGGTTTGGGCACTTTGCCTGCTATGTTCCTGTTTGGGTATTTTGGTATGAGTATAAATGTTGGTGTGCGAAACCGGATGAAGCAGGCGGTGCCTTATTTTCTTACCGTTATGGGTATGCTTTTAATATTAAGAGGCTTAGGTCTTGGTATTCCATATATAAGCCCCGTTTTACCGAATGCAATGCAGGCTGATGCAATAAGCTGTCATTAAAAAGCTCCATTCTTTGTTGTTATTATCCGAATAAAAGGCCGCTCTCATTTCTGGGAGCGGCCTCTTTGTCTAATAAGAAACCATTTTAGGTTTTATAGTTATAGCTGTGTTGTCGGGCAAACAAATTCGCTCAGTTTAAATTTGCCGCTTTCCTTTATAGCTTTAAACCCGCCTTTTATGTCAACAAGGTTATCAAACCCGCGTGCCCGCAAAACTGAATTGAATATCATAGAACGGTACCCACCTGCACAATGCACGTAATAAGTTTTGTTCTTGTCAAGTTGCGCCATGCTGTCGTTTATAAAATCGAGCGGGGCATTTTCTGCTTCAAGAATATGTTCGCTGTCGTATTCACTTTTTTTGCGCACATCAACAATTTCGATATTTTCTTTTTGTATAATATCGGCCAGTTCATCAGCAGAAATGGAGCGGATACTGTCCGTTTCCTTGCCTGCATTTTTCCAGGCTTCAAAGCCGCCTTTTAAATAACCGATGGTATTATCATAACCCACGCGTGCAAGCCTGGTTATAACTTCTTCTTCCCGGCCTTCATCTGTTATTAACAGAATTTGCTGTTTTATATCAGGAATTAATGTGCCCACCCATGGCGCAAAGCTACCGTCGATACCAATGTTAATGGAATTGGGAACAAATCCCTTTGCAAAAGTTTGTGGGTCTCTTGTATCAAGTACCAAAGCCCCTGTTTCGTTGGCTGCGGTTTCAAATGCATTGGGGTCAAAAGCATGCTGTCCTTTTTCAAGCACTTTGTCAATGCTTTCATAGCCATGAATATTCATCATTACATTCAACGGAAAATAAGCCGGAGGCGCTACAAGATCTTTTGTAACAGCTTTTATGAATTCGTTTTTACTCATTGGCTGCAAAGCATAATTTACTTTTTTCTGATGGCCCAGCGTATCGGTTGTTTCCTTGCTCATGTTTTTGCCGCAGGCACTGCCGGCGCCGTGGGCAGGATAAACAATAATGTCATCATTTAGCGGTAAAATTTTATTGTGCAGGGAATCGTATAAATAGCCAGCCAGTTTATCCTGCGTAAGCTCGTTATTTACTTTTTGTGCAAGGTCGGGGCGGCCCACATCACCTATGAATAATGTGTCGCCCGAAAACAAACCAATATCTTTTCCGCTTTCATCTTTCAGTAAATAACAGGTGCTTTCCATAGTATGCCCGGGCGTATGCAATATCTTAAATACAACTTTCCCCACCTTAAACTCCTGGCCGTCTGTGGCAATGATGGCTTCAAAATCTGGTTTTGCAGTTGGCCCGTAAACAATAGGAGCGCCCGTTTTTTTGCTGAGGTCTAAGTGGCCGCTCACGAAATCTGCATGGAAATGCGTTTCAAAAACATACTTTATTACCGCATTATTTTCTTTGGCTTTTTTTATATAGGGCTCCACTTCACGCAAAGGATCGATAATCACAGCTTCACCTTCACTTTCTATATAATATGTGCCCTGTGCGAGGCAACCCGTATAGATTTGTTCAACTGTCATAATTTAAGATTTATGATGTAAAATTAGGAAGACACATGGCCTTTTTCAGTGACCGAAATCACATAGACAGAATGATGGCCTTTAGCAATTTAATGGAAATAATTTGGTAAATAAACCAATGCGGCAATAATAGATGAAAAACAAGAAGTTGTTTGGATGAAAAATCAGGAGGCAGAAATTTCAGTGCCCTGGAATGCGGTTCTGATTGTTCCGCATACATCGGTCTCAATCATTTTCTGGGCCAGTAGCAGCATATTGCAGAAAGCAACGTCATTGCTTATACCATGCCCGATTATTACCGGTTTAGATACGCCAAGAATGGGCGTGCCACCGTAATTTTCATAAGCAAAGCGGCGTATAAATTCGTCATTGTGCATATCCCGGCTTTTGGCAATATCATACATTGATTCACCCAGTTTTAATACAACATTGCCGGTATAGCCATCGCAAACCGTTACATCGGCGCCGGCGTTAAAAATGTCGCGGCCTTCAACATTACCAATAAAATTAATGCGGGAATTATCTTTTAAGAGCGGGTAAGTTTCTTTGCACAGCGTGTTGCCTTTGCCTTCTTCTTCGCCAACATTTAATAATCCTACCCGGGGATTGGAAATGCCTAAAACACTTTTGGCATAAATGCTTCCCAGCACTGCAAAATGGTCAAGATGCTGCGCCTTACAATCAACGTTTAAACCCACATCCAGCAAAAGCGCTGTATCGCCGCCTATTTTGGGAATTACAGAAGCGATGGTAGGGCGGGAAACGCCTTCAATAGGTTTTAAAAAAAACATGGCACCCACAAGCATGGCGCCCGTGTTGCCGGCACTTAAAAAAGCATCAACCTTGCCCGAAGCTAATAGCTGAAATCCTTTGGAAATGGAAGAATCAGGCTTTTCTTTTAAAGCCCGTGTAGGGTTTTCATTATATCCGATTACTTCCGTAGCAGGAATAACAATGGTTTTTTCTTCCGGTAAATTGTATTCGCTTAGGAGCGCCCGGATCTGGTGCTCATCGCCAATGCAATAAACAGTAGCATTATTATGCTGCAGGTACAGTTGTAAGCCTTTAACAGCTTCCAGCGGTGCGAAATCACCGCCCATCATGTCAAGAGCGAGATTCATTAAAGCAATAATGGTTTATGCTTTTAGCGGAGCTTTTTCAGAAACAACTTTTCCTTTATAATACAGCTTTCCTTCGCTCACATGTGCACGGTGACGTACATGCAATTCGCCGGTAGCGCTGTCTTTGCTCAAAGTTACTTCTTCAGCTTTGTAATGTGTTCTCCTCTTCGCGCCGCGTTGCTGAGAATGCCTGCGTTTTGGATTTGGCATAGTTTATTGTTTATAATTATTTAAGATCTTTAAGTTTATTTAATGCCTCCCACATAGGGTTGGCTGCTTTATCTGTTTCTTTTGCCTGAGCTAATTTCGCAAGCACTTCCTGGTTACATTGCGTATTGCCTTCTTCGTCGGGCAGGCAGGTTTTCTGCAAAGGAATGCTCAGGTTTATAAATTCGTATATCCAATCTGCCAGGTGTAAATGGCTTTCGCCGTGGCTGATGTAATATACATCCGGATCTTCCTCCTGTTCATTCATTTCGTCGGGATTATCAACCAGCTTTACCATCACTTTAAACTCATCCCATAACTGGAGCGTAAGCGGGTTACCGCAACGGTCGCAGTTCACGTCAACCGTTCCGTCAACATCAAACTTTAAAAACATGAACCCGTTTTTTTTGTCAAGCTCAAGTTTTACTGTTGCGTTGCAGTTTGAAAAATCCTGCTCGCCATAATTTGCAAAGAACTTATCATCAACCCGGTATTCAAAATAATGAAGTCCGGGTTTCAGGCCAACGAACGCTATTTCAAACTCTCTCCTGAAATTCATGCCTGAAAATTTGGGGTGGCAAAGGTAACTGAATTTTGCTTAAGAAGCAAAGCTACACGTTGCAGAACGATATAACACCATGGCTTACCGGAAAGTTTAACAAATTAATCTTGCCACATTGGGCAAAAAGCCCAATTTTGTCATTGAAAGCTTTAATTTATTGTTTAAGCATTTTTGAAAATCCGTAAAACCGTATCTGGATTGAACATGAGAAACCTTAAAAACATAATCGTTTCTGTTTCAACAGCATTCGCTTCGCTTATTTACACAAAGAAAAGACTTCAAAAAGCAAACAGGCTTAATAGTGGCAACCGCTTTAAGAAAAGCTGATGCATTCTTTTAATTCTTTCTCTGTGTAGGCAACGCCGTATTGCTTTTGTACATCTTCGGGAACGCCATCCCACTGATTCGGCTTGTTGCCAATGTAGCCAATATCATCCCAGCCAATTTGGGTTGAATAAAACCCTGTAGCCGTAAGGTTACGCATCAGGTTAAAAAACGAAACGCCGTAATTCACTTCCGGTTTTGCCTTTTCAGGATACGCAATTTGATCAACTACTTCTATCTGCTGTTGTGCTGAACAATCCCTAAACGCTTTTTGATAGGCATTTAAACAATGCACATCAAGCCATCTTAAACCACCACGCAACGGTGTTTGAAGATTTGGCTCATCTTTTACAATGAATTCTATAAAGTCGGCAACCTTAGCATCGCTGGCGCTGCCGCTCACGTCATCTTTTGGAATAATGATATCTGCAAGCACGGTAATAGTGGCAAATTCATCCGGGGTAAAAAACTTATCCCCGTTCTTGATGGCATCATCATGCGCTTTTTCTTCCGGCATGCGGTCTATTGCCGGTTCTGCCAGTTTTGCAAGCGGTTCTTTTTTGTCTGTTTTGCAGGCATCAACCAAAACGCTTGTTGTAACAGCGCCCACGCCAAGTATTTTTAAATGTTTCCTTCTGTCCATGACCTGGATTTTATGCGATTTAAAAGATTATCCTGATTGATTAGATTAAGCAGGACAACTATAAATAAATTCAAGAACTATTTTGTTATGATTTACCTGGTTGATATTGTTCTTCCAGGTAAATTAAAAAAGTCAGTTTGCCAATCGTGGTTATAAATTCTGTTTTTTCATCTGGTCAACGATGTAATCGCTGGCTCTCCACGATAAAGCAAGAATGGTGTGTGTAATGTTTTTATCAGCCTGTGAAACGAACGCTCCGCCATCCACGCAAAAAACATTTTTAGCATCATGTGCCTGGCACCATTCATTCAGTGCAGAATTTTTAGGACTGCTTCCCATTCTTACCGTTCCGGCTTCATGGATAATAACGCCCGGATCGTGCAGGCCATAATTATTCTCCGGGCCATCATCGCCGTAAGTAATCACAGCACCCATTTCTGTCAATATCTCCTTAAAGGTTTCCTTCATGTGCTTGGCCTGCTTTATTTCATATTCACTGTTCTTTACGTTGAAGCGAAGCACAGGGATACCATATTTGTCAACTGTATTAGGATCAATTTCACAATAATTGCTTTCCAATGCCAGGGCTTCACCACGGCCTGCCATGCCAACTGACGCACCATAAAAAAAGCGATAATCTTCTTTCAGTGATTTGCCATAACCGCCAGCTTCTTTTTTCGTTCTGGTAGCCACCTGTTTGCCATTAATGTTTTGAATATTCCAGCCAAAGCCATAAGCCGGCTGGTCCATACCGCCGCCGTATTCAATATGGTAACCACGGGGAAAATCGAGCTTTTTATTGTCCAGCCACCAGGGCGTGTAAACGTGCATGCCGCCTACGCCATCTTCATTATAGCGTTTACGGCCAAACAGGTTTGGCAAATAGCCACCCATATCGGCGCCCGTGGAATCATGTAAATATTTTCCTACCACTCCGCTTGAATTGGCTAAACCGGCCGAATGTCTCGGTGATTTAGAATTCAGGAGCAGCCTTGCACTTTCACAGGCGCTGGCAGCAAGAATTACTGTTCTGCCTTCCACCACATATTCCTGCATATCTTCTTTATTCACATACGATACGCCGGTAGCCAGCCCGTCTTTATTGGTAATCACTTCCCGTGCCATGCAATTGGTAAGCAAATCCACATTGCCGGTTTTTAAGGCCGGAATAATTAATACGGATGAAGATGAAAAATCAGCATATACTTTACAGCTCCTGCCGCACTGGGCACAATAGAAACACTGGCCGCGTTCATCATTTATTTTTTTGGTAAGAATAGATAAACGGGATGGAATTACCGGTATGCCAAGCGAAGTGCCTGCTTTTTTAATAAGCATTTCGTGCAAACGCGGTTTCGGCGGCGGCAAAAACACACCATCCGGATCGTTTGGCAAACCTTCGTTTGTGCCAAACACACCGATGAGCGATTCCACTTTATCATAATAAGGCTTTATGTCATCGTAACTGATCGGCCAGTTATCGCCAAGTCCGTCAATATCGCGTCTTTTAAAATCCCTCGGGCCAAACCGCAGCGTAATACGTCCCCAGTGGTTGGTTCTGCCGCCAAGCATTCTTGCCCGCCACCAGTTCCATTTTGTGTCGTCCACATGCGTGTACGGTTCGCCATCAATTTCCCAGGCCCAGTAGCAACCATCAAAATCGCCAAACGGCCGGAATTTAGTACCGCGGCCCCTTCTCGGCGAAGCCCATGGTGGCTGTAACTGGTTACTGTTTTTGGCCGGGTCATACATTGGCCCTGCTTCTATCAAACAAACTTTTAATCCGGCTTTTGCCAGTACATACGTTGCCATACCGCCACCCGCACCGGAGCCAACAATAACGGCATCGTATTTTTTTGGATTCTTCTTAATCTGGAGCGTCCCCATCTTGTTATTTTGGATTTTTTCGTTGGAAAGGCTAAAATAAGTATTACTCTTTAACCGCATGCTTTTTTATTTTCGTTTTAATAAACCGTTGTAGAATTTAAATAGAACCTGTTAAGGGGAAAGATTGTTGCTTTGCTTATCTCCGTTTAAAAATATATATGAATATAATAGCGATTGATATTGGTACTTCCAACTGCAAAGCCGTTATAACCGGCATGGATTTAAAAGTTTTTAAAACTTTTGAATACGCCACAAGTCCCATAAAACCTAAACAGGGATGGAATGAACAAAATGCAACCACTATCTTTAAGGAAGTAATAAAGCTGCTTCAGCAATCAATCAATTTTTGCGGGGAAGAAAACGTAGCCTGCGTATCGTTTAGTGCCGCAATGCATAGTTTACTGGCCGTGGATAAAAGTGGCGAACCTTTAATGAATATGCTAACCTGGGCTGATTTACGCAGTGCAAAATATGCGCAGGCGCTTGAAAAGAGCAATCTTGGGAAGAAATTATACAAAGCCACGGGTGTGCCCATTCATGCCATGTCGCCGCTATGCAAACTAATGTGGCTGAAAGCTAAGCAGAAAGCTGTTTTTCGCCGGGCGTATAAATTCATTTCTATTAAGGAATATATTTTTCTGAAACTGTTTAATAAATATATAATTGACCATTCTATTGCTGCCGCCACGGGTTTTTTGGATGCAAAAAATATTTGCTGGTATGGCGAAGTCTTGAAACTGGCCGGTATTACGGAAGAGCAGCTTTCTGAATTAAAGCCGGTTGAGTATTATGAAACGGCCTTACTTCCTTCCATAAAAAGAAAACTAAAAATCACGAAAAAGATTCCGTTTGTGCTTGGCGCCAGCGATGGCGCTTTAGCAAACCTGGGCAGCGGCATTGTAAACGCAAAAAATGCTGCCGTAACTGTAGGTACGAGCGGTGCTGTACGCATAACCTCAAACAAATATTTAATTGATAAAAAGCAAAGACTTTTTTGTTACTACATTGGAGATGGGTTTTATATAACCGGCGGCGCTTTAAATAATGGCGGTATTGTGCTGCAATGGCTGGTTGAAAAAATATTAAAAGAATCTTTTAGAACGGAAACCCGCCTGGATGCTTTGTTTACGGCCGCCGCCAGCGTTAAGCCGGGCAGCAACGGGTTAATCTTTTTGCCCTATATACTCGGTGAAAGAGCGCCGGTTTGGGATGAAAATGCTAAAGGGTGCTTTATTGGTTTAACAGATACCCACACCGAAGCGCATATCACACGTGCTGCTTTGGAAGGTGTTTGTTATGCTGTGGTTGATGTATTGCGGGCGCTTGAGGAGAACAGTGGCAACATTAATAATATTTACCTGAGCGGCGGTATTATAAAATCTGACGTGTGGGTGCAGTTGCTGGCAGATATCTCTGGTAAAAAAATAATGCTGAATGAAGCAGCGGACGCCTCCGCGCTGGGCGCAGCTTTTATTGGCATGAAAGCCTTAGGTAAAGTGAAAAATATAACTGCCGCCAAAATGTTCCTGCAAAATGTAAAAACGGTCAAGCCTTCAGTGGCTAATCATCGCATATATAAAAAATATTTTGCTGTTTACAGCAGTTTATACGGAAGATTAAAAGACGTTTTTGCTGAATTAACCGCAATGAATTAAACAAATGGAAGTAACCATAAGAAAAGCCGAACCTAAAGATTTTGAAGAAATTTATATGCTCATTAAAACGTTTTCAGCATTCATACAAACGCCTGAAAAAGTTACCATAAAGCCTGCACAAATGTTGCAGGACAAAGATTGTTTCAATTGTTTTATTGCCGTTGAGCATGAAAAAATTGTTGCTTTTGCCACCTGGTTTTTTGCTTATTATTCCTGGACGGGGAAAGCTGTTTATTTGGATGACCTGTATGTTATGGAAAAATATCGTGGCTTGGGCATTGGAAGTAAATTATTAGATAAAGTAATTGAAACCGCAAAAAATGCAAATTGTAAAAAGCTGAGATGGCAGGTATCGAACTGGAATAAAAAGGCGATTGAGTTTTACAAAAAACGCGGTGCTGTAATTAATACCGTAGAAATAAACTGTGATTTGGAATTATGAAAACGGCAGGCTATTTATCACATTCATACAGAATAGCCCGCTCCCTTATTTTTGCACAAATTTTTTGAATGAACCTGATTGAAGAATTGCGTTGGCGCGGAATGATACAGGATATAATGCCTGGCACCGAAGAGCAGTTATTAAAAGAACAAACATCTGCCTATATTGGTTTTGACCCCACGGCCGAAAGTCTGCACATTGGCAGCCTTGTACCTATTTTATTATTGGTGCATTTGCAAAAAGCAGGTCATAAACCTTATGCATTGGTGGGTGGTGCCACTGGAATGATAGGCGACCCCACGGGCAAAAGCGAAGAGCGAAATTTATTAAGTGAAGATGTGTTGCAGCGCAACCAGGAAGGCATAAAAAGCCAACTGGAAAAATTCCTGCAGTTTGATGAAAGCATGCCCAACGCAGCTGTTATGGTAAACAATTATAATTGGTTTAAAGAAATGCGATTTCTTGATTTCATTCGTGATACCGGCAAGCACATTACCGTAAACTATATGATGGCCAAAGACAGCGTGAA
The DNA here is from genome assembly GCF_051953455.1 of Parafilimonas sp. Classification (NCBI taxonomy): domain Bacteria; kingdom Pseudomonadati; phylum Bacteroidota; class Chitinophagia; order Chitinophagales; family Chitinophagaceae; genus Parafilimonas; species Parafilimonas sp. The sequence goes on from NZ_JBQCIT010000063.1 coordinate 99,166, forward strand.
GAAAAGAATTGAAAGCGAGAATGGCATAAGTTTTACAGAATTTACTTATCAGCTCATACAGGGCTACGATTTTTACTGGCTGTATAAACACCATAATTGCAAACTGCAAATGGGTGGCAGCGATCAGTGGGGAAATATAACAACCGGCACAGAATTAATCCGCCGTAAAACCGGTGGCGAAGCCTTTGCCTTTACCTGCCCGCTGCTTAAAAAATCAGATGGCGGAAAATTTGGCAAAAGCGAAAAAGGGAATGTGTGGCTGGATGCAGAAAAAACGTCGCCTTACCAGTTTTACCAGTTTTGGGTGAATGCTGCGGATGACGATGCTAAAAAATGGATTAAAATCTTTACTTTTTTACCAACAGAAGAAATAGAAACACTTATACAGCAACACGATGAAAATGCCGCTCTGCGCCTGCTGCAGAAGGCGCTGGCAAAAGAAGTTACGCTGTTTGTGCATGGCGAAGAAGGTTTAAAACAAGCGATAGAAACCACTGAAAAATTATTTGCCAATCAATCAGCGCCGGCTGAAAGCTTAAGCGAAGATGATCTCGAAGGAATGGAAGGCGTTGTTAAGATTGACTATGATGTAACTAAATTAAACAGCGGAATTGATGTAATCTCTTTTCTCACGGAAACCAATATTTTCCCCAGCCGCGGTGAAGCCAGGAAAATGATCCAGAACGGAGGCGTAAGCCTGAACCGTGAAAAAGTTAGCGACTTACAGATGAACGTTGACAGCTCGGTTTTACTGCATAAAAAATATTTGCTGGTGCAGAAAGGCAAGAAAAACTATTACCTGGTTAAAGTTGGCTGATGCAAAAACTTTATTGCATTTCGGGGCTGGGCGCAGATGAAAGGGTATTTCAATACCTTGATTTATCTTTTGCCCGTCCTGTTTTTATCACGTGGATAAACCCGCTGCCGGGCGAGACCCTGGAAGCGTATGCCAGCCGCCTTAAAGAGAAATTTATCGGTGAAGAAAACCCGCTTATTATTGGCCTCTCACTTGGCGGCATGCTGGCCACAGAAATTGCAAAACAGCTCCCCAAAGCAAACGTCATTATCATTTCAAGCGCTAAAACCAGGAAGGAGCTGCCATTTTACTGGCGAATTTTCCGCCGCATCCCGCTTTATAAGGTCCTGTCATACAGCCTGGTGAAACAAACGCTGGCCATACAGGAATATTTCCTGGGCGCCGGTTCTGAATTAAGCAGGCAATACGAAAAAACAGTAATAGACAGGGCTAATATGCATTTTTATAAATGGGCTATTGGTGCTATCGTCTCCTGGGAAAATAAAATGGTGCCTGCTAACGTTTTTCATATACATGGCAGCAACGACAGGCTGCTTCCGATGCGGTTTGTAAAGCCCAGCTTTGTAATAAATAATGGCGGGCATTTAATGATAATAGAAAATGCTGCAGAAGTTTCGGCAGTTTTAAAACAAATATTTGCCGTAAAATATAAATCCGGTGAATTAAATTTGACGTTTTAAATCAGCAACAATTATACAAGTGATTGATTTATAAGTTCAACCTTTTCTATGAAAGGCCAAAGCAGGTATGAATACTTTGCAAATTTGTTTATAATTGTGTGCAATATTTCAAATTTTATATCGTTGTTTTAGATTCTAAAGATTAATTTTCAAAAATGATAAGGCTGCTTAAATTTTCGATGTACACTTTTTTGCTCGCAGGCCTGCTGGTTTCGTGCAAAAAGGGTGGAAGCAAGAGTTCCTGGAAAAAGAAGGACGGTACCAGTGATGTAACCGGCTGGCATTATAATGATAAGGACCAGGGCGGTTATTACGTGGCCAAACCCAAAGATATTAAAACCGGGCCCGGCCTTGTGTTTGTACAGGGCGGTACTTTTACCATGGGCTCAACTGAAGAGGATGTAATGGGCGATAACAATAACTTTCCCCGCCGCGTTACCGTTAATTCCTTTTTTATAGATAAGACAGAAGTGGCCAACGTGCATTACCGGGAATATATTCACTGGATTGAAAATGTATTTTCCGATCCTCAATACGAAGCCGTAGTTCAGGGTGCAAAACCCGATACGCTTGTCTGGCGCAGCGAGCTGGCCTATAACGAGCCTTATGTTGAATATTATTTCCGCCACCCTTCCTATAATTATTATCCTGTAGTTGGCGTAACCTGGAGGCAGGCTCATGATTTTTGTATCTGGCGTACCGACAGGGTGAATGAGCTTGCTTTAATAAAATCCGGTTACCAAAACAAAAACCTGATTAAGCAGGAAATGAATGGCGGCGGCCAGGACAACTTCAATACGAAATCTTATTTGATGGGTGAATATGAAGGCGTTCCCGGCAAACCGAAAAAGAATCCATTGAAAGATGCACAGGGAAGACCAAGAACAACCGTTGCTTTTGAAGATGGTATTTTATTTCCTGATTACCGCCTTCCAACTGAAGCAGAGTGGGAATATGCAGCTTTGGGCCTTGTTAGCGAAAACCCTGCCCCGCGCAAAAATGAAAAGAAAAGAGGGGAAGAACTGATTGCCAACAAACAGGTATATGCCTGGAAAAACGATGGTTATGATAACCTGCGCGCTACAAAAAAAGGTGCTATGCAGGGTGCCATGCTGGCCAACTTTAAACGTGGCAATGGCGACTATATGGGTGTTTCAGGCGGCTTGAACGACCGTTCTGCCATACCGGCCTCTGTTACCTCTTTCTATCCAAATGGTTTTGGCCTTTATAACATGAGTGGCAATGTGAGCGAATGGGTAGCTGACGTTTACAGGCCTAATTCATTATTGGATGTAGATGATATTAATCCTTACCGCGGTAACGTTTTTATGCAGGTTGACAAAAGTGGCGGCGAAGGAAATATGAGAGACAGCCTCGGCAGGATTAAAATGATTCCTGAAAACGATTCTGCTTTAGCTGACCGTCGCAATTACCAGCGTTCTTATGCTATTGATTACCTGGATGGTGATTCTGCCAGCCGTGTATTTTATGGATATGGGGTTACAACTTTAATCAGCGATCAAAGCAGGGTTATAAAAGGAGGAAGCTGGCTTGATATGCCTTACTGGCTCAGCCCCGGGGCCCGCCGTTTTTATGAAGAATATGAAAGCAGCGCTACTATTGGCTTCCGTTGTGCTATGACGCATTATGGAGCGCCGGAGTCTGGATCCACCAAGACCAAAACAGGTAACTTCTTCCCGAAAAGAAGGCAAAAGAGATAAGAATAATCAAAATAAGATAAAGGCCATCTGCGCAGCGGATGGCCTTTATTATTGAAATTAATTGATGGGTATTTTACAATTCCAGTTTCACGCCGCCAAAATAATTTCTCAGCGGCGAAGGATTAAAATACCTGCTGCCAATAGCATTCAGATCATTCCCTAAACTGTAATTTTCATTTAATAGGTTATCTACGCCAAAATAAAAATCAAGCAGGGCTTTACCGAATAGTTTTTTAAACCCGAGCTTTAGCTGCAGCAATTTATAACTTTCGGCATACACATCATTGGCGTCTGTAAGCGGTATGGCTGAAGTAAAATTGAAATTTGCATTAAGATAAATGCCCGCTTTCGTATAAACATCCACAGTAGTAACATTTACATTTTTTGGAACACCGGTAAGATGATTACCCGAAAAATCTTTTATGCCGGAAATGTAATTATTGAATTTGTAAGGCTGATAGGTAAAACTGTTTGAAATTGAAACTGTTTTTATAAACCGGTGGCTATTTTTAACCGGGAAAGCATTCAGCCATACTTCAAAGCCGGGCTGGTGTGTACCACCTGAATTTACAAAATAATCTGCACCCGTGCTGTCGGTTTGTACAACGATGGCATTTTTTAAATTAAAACTATAAACAGAGGCACTAAACTCAATATGCTTTTGTAATGCAGAACCTTTTATACCCGCTTCAAGATTCCATCCATATTCAGGCTGAAGATTATAAAATTGATTGGTTGAAGGCCGCACCTCCGCCAATGTGGGCGGTGAAAAACCTTTTGAGGCTATTGCAAACAATGAAAGATTATTATTAACCGGATAAAGCAGGCTAAGCCTTGGTGCCCACAGCATATTTGTGTTTTGATGCTGCCAGTAATTATACATACTGTCTGAAATTCGGTTGTATTTCAATAGCTGCTGGTTGGCGCTTAATCCTGCCTGCAGGAGCAGTTTTCTAAACTTTACATTCACTTGTGTAAACAACAGGTATTGGGCCACGTGCACCTTGTCGTTATACAATAACTCACCGCGTTTTCCGCTATTATTTTCGTAGTTGTTGATATTTGAAATATTCTGCTGCCATTCTGCACCGGCAAGCCATTTTACTTTTAAAGTATTCATTTCAAATACTGTTCTTGCCCCATAGTTCAATTCGCTGCGTTTTTCATAGTTTGTAATAAACGGGTTTTTAAAATCAGTATGGTTTACGGTTACCGAAGTAGAATTGCTCCAGAGGTTATTGAAAGCGGAACGGAGGCTGAAGCCCGCAAAACCTGTTTTATTATAAATGCCTGCTTTTTGTTGAACGGCGCCGGGTAGGGTGGCAGTTGGTTGCCTGGCGAGCGTTGGCATAGAATCCATTTGTGCTTTGGTGATACCGCCGGGTGTTTCATAATGAAGATCAGTGTAAAATAACAGGGCGGATAATTGTTCTTTATTACTGATATTCCAGTCCAGGCTCGATTGTACAGCATCTTTGCGCATAGCGCTTTGCTGCCTGTAACCATTATTTTGATAATGGCTTTGCTGCACACTGAAATTAAGTTTTTTAGACTGATGATTGAAAACAAGCTGTTCGTTCATTAAATTATATGAGCCGGTTTCTACATTAGCACTGAAAGTTTTCTGCATGGGCGAGGGGTTTGTTTTCAGCAAAACTGCGCCACCGGTATTAGCGCCGTACAAACTGCTGGCAGGGCCTTTAATTATTTCAACTGAAGAAAGCTGGCTGATATCAATAAGGTTTAAATAAGTATTGCCGCCGGCATCAGTAAGCGGGATATTATTCCAGTAAACTTTTATATTTCTTACGCCAAATGGTGAGCGCAGCAGGCTGCCGCGGATGGATAGCCGGTAGCTGCCCGGGCTTCTTTCTTCCATTCTTACTCCGGCTACTGCGTTGAAAACGGGAACCAGTGTTTTATTATCAAAACGTTCCAACTGCTGTTTGCTAATAATGGATATGGTGGCAGGAGCATCTTTCCAGTTGGCGGCACCGCCAAATGCGGTAACGGTTACAGGTTCCAGGATGGCCGTATCGGAAGATATTTTAGAGGAATCAGTTTGAGCGCTGACAGAGGCAGACAGCAGGCAGGAAAAAATAAGAAATAAGGAAAATCTCAAGGTATATTTTGCTGACGCGGAATTGAAACAACTGTTGCCATAAAAATATGCAGCAGAAGGGAGTGACACAACCGTGCTGAATTGAAATACGAATGCTGGCTTCATAACAATAAAAATCCCGATGTTGTATGCAAACATCGGGATAAATTTCTTACGTCTTTGCTGTTTAAAAATGAACTTTATTTCTTTAGATACATTACTTCCTTTACAAGATTCACTGTGCCGTTAATGCTTGGCAGGTAGGCTGTTACCAGGTTTGGCGCATAGTGCATCGGCGCATCGGCGCTGGTAAGGCGGCGAACCGGTGCATCAAGGTAATCAAAACCTTCTTTTTGTATGCGATAGCTAAGCTCGCTGGCAACGCCGCACATAGGCCATTCTTCTGCAACAATTACAAGACGATTGGTTTTTTTTACACTTTCCAAAACCGTCATCCAGTCGAGTGGGCGAATAGTGCGCAGGTCAATTACTTCTGCGCTTATATTTTCTTTTTCAAGTTCGGCGGCGGCACCAAGTGCTACTTTCATCATTTTGTTGAAAGAAACAATAGTAACATCGTTGCCTTCTTTTTTTACATCGGCTTTGCCTAATTCAATATAATATTCTTCTTCCGGCACCTCGCTTTTATCGCCATACATTATTTCACTTTCCATAAACATCACAGGGTCCCGTTCGTAACGGATGGCTTGTTTTAGCAAGCCTTTTGCATCGTAACCATTTGAAACTGAAACTACTTTTAAGCCCGGAATATTGGCATAAATATTTTCAAAAGCCGTGGAGTGCTGGGCGCCAAGCTGGCCGGCGCTTCCGTTTGGTCCACGGAAAACAATGGGGCAACCAATTTGCCCGCCACTCATGGCAAGCATTTTTGAAGCGGTATTTAAAATCTGGTCAAGCGCTAAAACAGCAAAATTCCAGGTCATAAATTCAATAATAGGGAGCAGGCCGTTTTGGGCAGCACCAACGCCAATTCCGGCAAAACCAAGCTCAGAAATAGGTGTGTCAATCACGCGTTTAGGGCCAAATTCGGCCAGCATACCCTGGCTTACTTTATAGGCGCCATTATATTCGGCCACTTCTTCACCCATTAAAAATACACGCTCGTCTCTTCTCATCTCTTCATTCATCGCTTCGCGTAAAGCTTCACGAAAGGCAATTTGTCGCATAGTAAAAATTTAAAGCGCGGCAAAAATACAGGAATATGGGTTTAGAAGTTCATGTATTAGCGGTTTAATAAGATTTGAAACAGATGCGATGCGGGCGTTTGTAAAACGGGAAGCTGCTTTTTGAACAGCTCCCTGTTACCCGCGTTTAAGAAAACATCCGCTCAATTAAAGTCAAACCATTTTTCCGCGATAGTGCTGTGATAAATTTTATACAGATGCTGCCCGAAACCTTCCAGGTCCTGTTGTATTAATACAAGCGAACGGCAATCCAGGTAATGAATAACGCCACCGCCGTTTCCATAACCGCCTCCGGCCGGGTCAGAAAACTGTGTTTGCATTTTCAGCACAACAGAATCGCCCAACGCTTTAATATCAGGCATAATAAATCCCGGCCCGGTTGTATAAGCGCCGTGATATAATGTTTCATTCTGGTAAGAATCAGTAATGCCTTCAAGAGGCAGGCAAAAATCACTCTGGTCAGGTAGTGGAACAGCACCGCGTTCTACTGTGCGGCGATCGAATGTGTTGCCATTGTAAAAAGTGATTTGCTCGCCTGAAATCTGGTAAAATGTATTAAAATGAAGATGCGTATTGGGTGAGTCGGAACCTGGGCATGTCCCATATATGGAAATGCCTGCGCAGCAGCTTCCCTTTATAAACTGACCATCTGCACCCCACACTTTTTCCGGCGTGGAGATAAAAAAATAGGCAGGTGAATCTATATATGACATCACCCAATCCCAGGTGTCGTTATTAGCCAGCTCCAGTCCGTATGCACTTTCTAAATCATTTTTATGCGGCATTATTTTTACAGGTTGTATGGCCTGGTCAATGGGCTTTTTGTCAATGTCATAAGGCGTAATCACAATATTAAAGCTCAGCGGCGGTTCCCAACCGGTTGGGTCAACGCCTATCATAATTACCGAAACCGTATCACTGCTGTCTAAATCTTTTATTTCAGGTACATCATAATAATAGCCGGCACTGCCGCCATCGAGCGCTAGTACCTGCAGGAATACGCCGGATACATTTTCTGTGGTATCTGTATGCAGGAATTTAATGGGGAGTTTCACCTGGTCAACCAAAAACAAAGTGTCTTCAAAAGAAATTTTTAAAGAACTGCCTGATGGCCCGCCGGGAATTTGTCCTTCAATTTTGCTGGCGTCGTTAAACTGCAGAATATTCGATAAAGAATCTGCCGTAGCGGAAGTTTCCGGAGGATTATGCGGTATGATGCCGCCAATTTTGTGACAGGAAAATAAAGCTGCAGAAAGAATAACGATGCAGCTAAGATGTAAGAAATGCAAGTGTTTCATGGTTTTATTTTTGAGAAGTTTTGAAAAATGTTTTAATGAGAGATGAGTTGATAAAGTTGACAGATGAGAGATGGCAGTTGACAGATTCACAACTCTCTACCTGGCAACAAGCATTTTTTTGGTAATTGTTGTAACGCCGTCAATAATCAATGAGTAGGTATAAATGCCGGCGCTTAATGAAGATGCATCTATATTAATTATTCCGCTGCCTGGTTCGATAAGTATTTGTTTAATAAGCTTTCCACTCATATCATGTATTGCAATGGAAGCATTTTTTGCATTTGCAGGCTTGTTGTAATGAATGCTTGTATTGTTGCTAAGCGGGTTGGGAATATTTTGTTCCAGCGAAGCGTTGCTGAGCGTTATAGCTGTAATATTTTTTTCTCCGGGATTTTTATTTAATGAAGAAGCGCCGGATAATGTTGAAGTGTTTAGGCCTGCTGCTTTTTTCAATGCGTCAATTTCCTGCTGCTGTTCCTGTATGGCTTTTATAAGTACCGGAATAATATCGGCGTACATTACGCCTAAATGCCGTGCAGGTATTTTTTCTGTTTTGCCTGCGGTGTCTATTCTGTATTCATGATCTTTTACAACTTCGGGCAATACTTTTTGCAAATCCTGTGCAACCAGTCCAATCTTGTCATTATCTTCTATGCTGTTTTTCCAGTTGAAGCGTACAGGCTTCAGTTGCATAATTTCTTTTAAGCCATAATTAAGGGAGCGGATATTCTTTTTATCTCTTTCATCAGAAGTATTGATGCTGCCATCTATAGACCATACATCAAACCATCTGTTTGAGGAAGTGCCAAGTTCAAATACACGGTCAATAGCAGAAACAAAACTTCCTTCTGAACCTAAAATGTTTTTGCTTAGTAAATTTAACCTGGCCCCGTAACTGGAAGTACTGGCCGGGTCTCCGAAAAATAAATCTTTATTTGTTACAATCCCAGGGCCTAAAGGATTAAGATAGAGGTAAGCGAGAATATTGCTATTCCTTGCTTGTATTCCTTTTGTGTCAATTACTAAATGCTCATGGCTGCGATCACCGGTAACAATATAACCGCCACCACCTGAAGTTATATCTGTGCCACCTATAACTTGCAGCTTTGTTTCCGGGGTTTGCGTTCCAATGCCTACAAAGCTGTTCTTGCCTTCAATGTGTATTCCATTCGAAAGCATATTTATATCTCCGCCATACCGGTTTAAAAACAACGTGGTTTTGCTGCCGTTATCTCTTGCCTGTATGGTATTGTGGTCTATTGCAAGATTTTCATCTGTTATTTGCCCCACTACAATAGAGCCGCCTTTATTTAGCCGAACGCTGCTGCCGCCTGTAACCTGGAGTTTCACATCAGGGGTATTAATACCAATGCCAAGTTTTCCTTTAAGATATAAACCATTAGCAGGTGGCATAAGCGTGTCGCCGATAGTAACGCCGCCATTGCTGTTTACAATCATCTTAGCCGTATCAAGCACATCAATTTGCAAAGGATTTCTGCCAGCCTGTTTTGAATTAATATGCACCTGCGCTTTCGGACTTGTATTTCCAAAGCCCCATAAGCCACCGGTGGTGAGCTTGCCGTAGGTTTTGTTGTTTGATATGAACAGTATGGATTCGCTGTTAATGGAACCCAGTTTGCCGGTAGTATCCAAAGTGTTGCCGGCAACTGTCCAATTTTGTGCATGGAGGTTTAAGCATGCATAAGTACAACATGCGGTAAGTAAAAGCATTCGTTTTTTCATAAGTTAAATTTTAAGGCACGCCTTCGTTTTGCGTTTGATTAAATAAGTAGAAGAGAGATGGATGATATGGTTATTTGTTCTCCGCTTAAGTGAGTAGTTAATTGTGAATAAATCGCTGATGAACTGTGGCAGTCATCCGTCAACTATCATCTGCTATCTGTTAACTGCTTCTTCATCTCAATCCAAAAACAAAATTCCATTGAGGGCGGGAGCTTTCATTTACCCTTTCGGGTGATTTTTAAAACGGATGTAAAATTTATTGCAGTATCAGTTGCCTTATACGTGCAATAGCAGAAGAATGAGAAGTAGCATCTAATTTTAAATAGAGGTTATTGATGTGCTTTTTCACGGTGTTGATGGATATGAATAACTCAGCGGCAATCTGCTTATTGGTGCAGCCATTATAAATTAACTGCAGCAGTTGAAACTCCCGCTCACTTACAGGCGAGGGTAAAAATTTATTAATTGTTGACAGCTTTAATTCCGGAAAATTGCGTCTGCTCTTTTGTGCAAAATTGTGCAGGGCAATTTCAATTGAACTGTATAACCCTGCTTCTGTAAACGGTTTTACAATGTAGCCTGCAGGCTCTGTTACCTTTGCATTGGCAAGAGTTTTTTTATCGGAATAAGACGTAAGAAAAAGAAATGGGATCTGATAATTGCCCGCAATGGTTTCAGCTATTTCGATGCCTTCCATTTTACCATTGAGATTTATATCGAGTATGGCAACATCGGGCAGATTGTTCTTTAATTCAGCAAGCGCGTCTTCCCTGTTATAAACAATTGCTGAAACGATATAATCATTCCTTCGCAGCGCCCCGGCAATATCTTCAGCCACTATTGGCTCGTCTTCCATAATTAATATACTTATCTCGTTCATGTTTATACAAGCTTGTAATTTTTTATTTCAATATCCACCTTGGTGCCGTCTTCAGCATAAATATTCATTTTCCCTTTCAGCTTTTGCAGAAAAGCATTTATCATTTTATATCCAAACCCATATTCATCTTTTGGTTTTTGCTGAATGCCTGTACCGTTGTCATAAACGCCAAGCTTCAGCAGGTTGTCTTCTTCTTTTAATATAATTTTTATAGCGCCATCTCTTCCGTCATTAAAGGCATATTTCAGGCTGTTGGTAATTAGTTCATTTAATATTAATCCCAGTGGTACCACAACATCCACATCAAGATTCATCGGCTGCAATTCTTTAATCAGCTTTACTTTATTATGTTGAATGTTGTAGGAATGAAAGAGATTGTCGCAAAGCTTGCCGATGTAATCCTGAATATCTATGCCGGTTAAATTATTTTCCTGGTAAAGGTTCTGGTGTATGAGCGACATGCTCAGCACACGGTTGCGGCTTTCTTTCACAGCCTGCAGCGCATGTTCATCCGCTATATAATCCGACTGCAGGCTTAACAGGCTCGATACTATCTGCAAATTATTTTTTACCCGGTGATGTATTTCCCTCAATAAAATCTCCTTCTCCTGCAATGATTTTTCAACCAGTTCGTTTTGTGCGGCCAACTGTTCTTTTTTCTTTTTGTTTGATGCAAAAGCAATCCATGCAAGTACTGCCAGCGCCAGCATTAAAACGGAAGCCAGTATAAAATAATTTCTTTCTTTTTTGTTGTGCACAGCTTCTGCGGCGGCCAGCGCATTCTGCGTATTCAGCTTGTCAATCTGTTTTTCTTTTTCTGCCGTTTCATACACAGCAGCCATTTCGTTCAGTTGCCTCAGGTTTTCTTCATTCAGTAAATCATTGCGAAGCGCTGCTGCAGAATCTGCATAGCTGAATGCCAGGGCATAGTTTGTTAGCATACGGTTGCATTTGGAAAGCTTGCGGTAAAAAACTTCCATTCTTTCTTTACGCTGGTTCTTTTTTGATGTTTCCAATCCTTTTAAAAAATATTTTTCTGCTGCTGCATAATTTTCACGTGAAGAAAAGATATCGCCTAACCCTTCATAAGCTGTTATCAGCACATCTCTGTCATCGTGCGTGAAAGCTTTTTTCTCTACATCATAAAACACAACTTCTGCTTCATCCAGCCGATGCTGGCCCACCCATGCAGCGCCCATATTTACCTGCGAACCGTAGATATCTTTTTCTGCGTGAATTTCTTTTGCAAGCTGCATAGCGCGGTAAGCATAATAATATGTGCTGTCAAATTTGTCCTCACTGTTATAAGCACTGCTGATGTTTATCAATGTGTTTAGTATACCCTGTTCGTCATGCAGTTCCTCTTTTATAACAAGTGATTGCCTGTAATAGTGAATAGCATTGGTATAATCTTTTTTGGAGCGATATAATATACCGATATTATTCAGCGATCTTGCAACATAGCTTTTATTCCCCGTTTCCTGCCGCAGCTTTAATGCAGCAAGGTGATTGCGCATCGAAAGCTCATAGTTGCCTCTTACATAATAAGCAAGCGCTATATCGCTGATAACATTGGAGAGATGTTCTTTATCGTTGAGCGATGTATATAGAAATGCAGCACTGTTCAAAAAATTCAGGCAACTGTCTATGTTTCCAATGTAATCATAACAAACGCCAATTGTGTGCGAAGACCTGGCAATAAGCTTTGCGCTTTTTATTCTTTGAGCGATAGATAAGGTTGTTATTGCATACAACAGAGCTGCACGGGGCTTATCTTCAATATATAAATTACTAAGAGCAATATTTGCATTTATGCGTACGGTATCCTGCTTGGAAGATTGCAACAACAGGTTCAGTGAATCTGCTGTTGCATCCTGTGCATACAAATCAGCTACGGTAATACAGGCAATCAATATGTATATAAGCGTCTTCACAATAGCTGGTTAGATGTTTATTATAAAAGCCGGCAGCAATACAAAGATTAGGATGTAACGGTGATCGGAAGTTATCCTTACGGGCAATTTATCTGAGTTCTTTATTGTTTCTTTCGGTGTTTGTTCTGTATGCGCTTAAATGGCTGCGGCCTATGGTTGAAAAGGTAGAATAATTTACTGACAGACAGCGGGATAAATTTTTAACAGCATTTAAATAATACAAAAAGAGGCTGCTTTACAGCAACCTCTTTTTTATTAATCAATATAAAAATACATATTAACTGCAACCTAAGCTATTACCACAGTTTAAGCATTTATAGCAGGTGCCGCTTCTTACCGTAATATGCCCGCAAACATTGCAGGAAGGCGCATCACTCTGCATATTTTTAGCGGCAGCATTGGCGGCATCCATTGAAGTTGCTGCATGTATACCCGCCGTGGTTTTCTGTGCCTTATGCATATGTACAGAGGGTGCTGCGTTCACAGACTTTACGTGCAGGTTGCTTAAAGAAGGTTTGCCAATAATTTCTGCATCCTCCTCATCACCAAGATTGGTTAGTTCAGGCCTGTCCAATACGTGTACGAGATCCGTTCTGTCAAGATATTCATACGCCAGGCACCTGAACACGAAGTCAACCAGCGAAGTGGTGGTTTTAATATTCGGATGGTCTACCATGCCCGCAGGTTCAAATTTGGTAAATACAAATTTTTCAACAAACTCATCTAATGGAACGCCATACTGCAAACCAACAGAAACGGCAATGGCGAAGCAGTTCATGAGGCTGCGTAATGTGGAGCCTTCTTTGGCAAGGTCAATAAATATTTCACCTAATGTACCATCATTATATTCGCCGGTGCGCAGGAATAATACCTGGCCATTTATTTTGGCTTTTTGTGTAAAGCCGCGGCGTTTTGCCGGTAAGGTCTTTCTTTCTACAATTTTTGATAATTGCCTTTTTAAAGAAGTATCCTCACTTGCCTGCATACGCTTGTGCACTTCTTCCAACAGTTCTTCAGCGCTTAAGGCAGAAAGGTCAACCAGTTTGGCGCCTGAATTTACTTCTTCAATAACAGGCGCACTTTCACCAGGCTTTCCGTCTTCCTGGCTTTCAGATTTCTTCTTTTTATCAGATTTATTGCTGAGCGGTTGAGAAAGTTTAGAGCCATCACGGTACAAAGCGCAGGCTTTCAGGCCGAGCTTCCAGCTTAACATGTATGAATCTGCGATTTCTTCAACCGTTGCTTCGTGCGGTAAATTGATAGTTTTAGAAATAGCGCCGCTTAAGAAAGGCTGACAGGCGGCCATCATTCTTATATGACCATGAGCATGAATATAACGTTCGCCTTTTTTGCCACACCTATTAGCACAATCAAAAACAGGAAGATGTTCGGATTTTAAGAAAGGAGCGCCTTCCACGGTCATCGTCCCGCATACATAATTGTTGGCAGTTTCAACCTGTTCTTCTGTAAAACCAAGTGCATCCAGCAGGTCAAAATTCCAGTCGTTGTATTGTTCAGCTGTAAAACCAAGCCTTTCGAGGCAGGTTTCGCCTAAAATAAATTTATTGAAGAGAAAGCCTATTTCAAATGCTGAAGTAGCAGCATTGTTTAGTTTTTGTATTTCTTCTGCGAGGAAACCTTTTTCACTTAAAGTTTGGGGATTGATAAAAGGAGCGCCTTCAAAGCTGGCCGCACCTACGGCATATTTTACAATGGCGTCAATTTCCTTTGATGTATAACCGAGGTTTTTTAAAGCCTGCGGTACGCTCTGGTTAATGATTTTGAAATAACCGCCCCCGGCAAGCTTTTTAAATTTCACCAGGGCAAAATCAGGTTCAACGCCGGTTGTATCGCAATCCATTACCAGCCCAATCGTGCCTGTTGGTGCAATAACGGTTGTTTGCGCATTGCGGTAGCCATGTTTTTCGCCAAGCTCAACAGCATCATCCCAGGCTTTGCAGGCAGCGGATAATAAATAATCGGGGCAATATTTTGCATTAATGCCTACTGGCTGAAGGCTCAATCCTTCATAAGCATCTGAGGCGTCATATGCAGCGGCGCGATGATTGCGCATAACCCGCAGCATATCGGCTTTGTTTTCTTCATACCTGGGGAAAGCACCTAAAACAGCCGCCATTTCTGCGGAGGTTTTGTAGGCAATCCCGGTCATTATTGCTGTAATGGCACCGGCAATATTGCGTGCTTTTTCACTGTCGTAAGGAATGCCGCTTACCATAAGCATGGTTCCGAGATTGGCGAAACCAAGACCAAGTGTGCGGTAATCATAAGATAATTGTGCTACCTCTTTTGATGGAAACTGCGCCATTAATACAGAAATTTCCAATACGGTAGTCCACAGGCGGCAGGTATAGGAAAAGCCTTCCACATCAAAGATATTTTTCTCCGTATCGAAGAATTTCATCAGGTTGGCGCTTGCCAGGTTACATGCTGTATTGTCTAAAAACATGTATTCCGAACAAGGGTTGGAAGCATTGATCCTTCCACCCTGCGGGCAGGTATGCCATTCATTTATAGTAGTGTCATACTGCGTTCCGGGATCGGCACAACGCCAGGCTGCATAATTAATTTGATTCCATACTTCACGTGCGGGAATTTTTTTCATTGTTTTGCCATTAGTCCTGGCTTTTAATTCCCAATCGCCGTCTTCTTCCAGAATTTTGAAAAATTCATTCGGAATGCGAACAGAGTTATTAGAGTTTTGGCCTGATACGGTTGCATAAGCTTCACCTTCATAACTGCTGTCGTAGCCAGCGGCAACCATGGCAGCTACTTTCTTTTCTTCATCTTTTTTCCAGTTGATGAACTGCATTATTTCCGGATGGTCCAGGTCGAGGCAAACCATTTTAGCGGCGCGCCTGGTGGTACCGCCGCTTTTTATGGCGCCGGCTGAACGGTCGCCTATTTTTAAAAAACTCATTAAGCCGCTGGAAGTACCGCCGCCGCTTAATTTTTCTCCTTCACCACGAATTCTTGAAAAATTAGTACCAACACCAGAACCGTATTTAAAAATGCGGGCTTCACGAATCCACAAGTCCATGATGCCGCCATCGTTAACCAGGTCATCATCAACGCTTAAAATAAAACAGGCATGTGGCTGTGGCCTTTCGTAGGCGCTGGTTGATTTTTTCAGCTTACCGTCTTTTCCGTCCACGTAATAATGGCCCTGTGGCTTGCCGGTAATGCCATAGCTTTCGTGCAGCCCTGTATTAAACCATTGAGGGCTATTGGGCACGCAGGCCTGGTTTAAAATGCTGTACACCAGTTCTTCGTAAAAAATTTGGGCGTCTTTTTCAGAATCGAAATAATTATTTCTTTCACCCCAAACCCGCCAGCAGTTTGCCAGGCGGTGTGCCACCTGCTTTGCAGAGGTTTCGCGGCCTGAAGTTCCGTCAGGCTGGGGCACGCCTGCCTTTCTGAAATATTTCTGAGCCAGGATATCGGTGGCAATCTGGCTCCATTGTTTGGGCACTTCCACATTGTTCATTTCAAACAAAACTTCACCCGTTGGGTTTTTAATAATGCTGGTGCGGTAATCGTACTCAAACATATCAAACGGGCTAACACCTTCTTTGGTAAAGCGGCGTTGAAACAGCAATGCTTTGTGGGTTTTTCCTGTTGCCATTGGTAATATTTTAAGCGTGATAAATTTATTTAAACTTGTCTAAGCAAAGGTTAGAGACAGACGACGAAAATATCCTTAACCTCCGAAAAAAGAAACTATGAATATGCACATGTTGTGGAAAATGGATGTGGATTTTTTTAAAGCTCAACCGGGCATTATGTTTCACGCAAAATACATTATACAGATAAATTTTTGGATAAAAAATTGCTGTTGCTTTTAACACTCATGGCTGTTTTTCGTATGAATATATAAATGAGGTGGGCGGTAAGCCATTGAAAACAATAGCAATGAAATTGCTAAGAATGCAAACTTTTTTGCATTTTTGCAAATAAGGTCTCACTTAAAAAGCCTGCATGAAGCACAAGTTGTACCAACAGATACAAGAACGAAAAGCAACCGGTAAAAAATCCTTTGCGGTACTTGTTGATCCCGACAAGGTCAATGAGGCAACTACCGAGCAGCTTGTATCATTAGCCCTGGATGCCAAAATTGATTATTTTTTTGTAGGCGGCAGCCTTGTTATTTCCAATAACCTTGATGAATGCATCAGGCAGATAAAAGTCTCCTGTTCTATACCGGTGGTTATTTTTCCCGGTTCGCATTCGCAGATCAGCCGCTATGCCGATGCACTTTTATATCTTTCCCTGATATCCGGGCGCAATCCTGAATTACTGATAGGGCAGCATGTAATAAGCGCCCCGGCCGTAAAGCAGAGCGGGCTTGAGGTAATGCCTACAGGTTATATGGTTGTTGATGGCGGCGCACCTACCACAGTTTCTTATATTTCTAATGCAACGCCTTTACCTTCAGACAAAGCCGAAATTGCAATGTGCACTGCCATGGCGGGAGAAATGCTGGGTATGAAACTTATTTTTATGGATGCCGGCAGCGGTGCCAAAAACCCCGTGCCCACCACCATGATAGAAAAAGTATCGTCGCATATTGAAGCGCCCTTAATTATAGGCGGTGGTATTGATAATCCGGAAAGAGCTTACATGAATTGCAAGAGCGGCGCCGATATTATTGTAGTGGGGAATGCAATTGAAAAAGATGCTTCGCTGATAAAAGAATTAAGTGACGCCATACATTCTTCAGCGCCGGTAAAAGCGTAATTGCTGCCTGAAATAATTTGCCAGTGATAAATAAATCGGCCCGGTTTTAAAAACCGGGCCGATGTTTTAATATAGCCCATACTTTTAAAAGCTCATCATTTCTTTAAACTTAACCGTTTGCCTGCGGCTGACTTCAATTTTTTCACCGCCTTTTAATTCTACCAATAAGCCGCCATTGAAGTAAGGTTCTATCTTTTCAATCCAGCGAAGGTTAATAATATGTTTGCGGTTGGCGCGGAAGAAAACACGGTCATCCAAACGTTCTTCGAGTGAATTAAGCGATTTTAAAATAAGAGGTTTATTGTTGCCAAAAAAGACCTTGGCATAGTTGCCCACACTTTCAAACAGCCGTATTTCGTTGAGTTTTACAAACCAGCAACGCTCGCCATCTTTTACAAAAACCTGGTCAATTTCGGTAAGCGGGCCGCGGTTATTGTTGCCGCTAATGCCAATGCGCTCCTTGCTTATTTCATCGTTCAGTTTGTGCACTGCATCTGCAAGGCGTTTGGGTTCTATGGGTTTTAAAAGATAATCCAACGCGTTCACCTCGAATGCTTTTAAAGCATATTCATCATATGCAGTGGTAAATATTACATGCGGTGCTTTTTCCAGGTCTGAAAGCATATCAAAACCTGTTTTGCCCGGCATTTGAATATCAAGGAAAATGATATCAGGATTTTGCGATTCTATTTTTTCAACGCCTTCATCCGCATTAGCAGCTTCATCAACAACATCAATATCAGGATATGCCTGCAGCAATTTTTTTAATTCTGCTCTTGCAAGACGCTCATCATCTACAATAATAGCTTTTAGTGGCATTTATATTATTTTAAAAATGAAATGGCGGTAACCGGCAGCGTCACCCTTGCTTTTACCGTATTACCGTTTATATTTTTTATTTCAAAACCTGCATCATTGCCATACAATAATTTCAGGCGGTTTATGGTACTGGCTATACCAAAACCTTCCAGGCTTTTTGTACCGTTTAAATGGCCGGTATTTTCAACAATCAGTTCATGATGGCTATCTGTGAAATCGGAAATAACCCTTACCAGCCCGCCGTTTATCTGTTTGCTTATACCGTGTTTAATAGCATTTTCAACAAGCGTCTGCAGCATCATAGGCGGAACCTGCTGATCTAAGGTATCTTCATCAATTTCATATTCTACTTTCAGCCGGTCCTCAAAACGGATTTGTTCCAGCTCAAGATAATCTTTTACTATGCTTAATTCTTTTTCAAGCGTGGTTGTTTCCGTTTTTTCAGCCTGCATACTGCTGCGCAAAATATTACTTAATTCAGTAATAGCGGTTCTTGCACGTTCGGGATTTTCATCAACCAATGCACGAATGCTGTTTAAAGCATTGAAAATAAAATGCGGATTAATGTGTGCTTTAATAGTTTTAAGCTGCAGCTCTTTTACAAGGCTTTCCATTTTCACGCTGTCAATTTTCGTGTTGCGTGAGTTTTCAATATAATGCCACAGGTAATAAATAGAAAGCCAAACAAAAATAATGGGAGAATCATTGGCCAGGTTCAGGAAAAAGCGTTCCGGAATACTGGCTTTTATTTCGGGATCATATAAATGCAGCCACTCGACAATTGTGCTGCTGATATAGCTGTAAGCAATGCAAACAATTAATGTTATACTGAAAAGCTGCAGCCATTGCCTGCCAAAAATAGGAGGGGTAAGCTTAAAACGCAAAATAACAAGCCGGAGCAAATGTGTGAAAATTAAACCGAAAGACATACCCAGTAAAATGCGGGCTGCAAAAATAGAAGTAAGCTGTAAATGAAACACCCAGATAAAAAACATTAATGATGCTCCGTAAAATGTCCATCCGGCAAACTGACACCACCAATATGCTAATTGTTTTTTCTGCATTGCTTTACAAATTTATAAACTTATACAGGCGCCGGAATGCAATTTTTATCAATGGTTATTTTAAGGAGTAAGTGGCACATACTAAAGCTTTGAAGGCGATGAAACTGAATATTATAAAATTGTAAGAAATTTTTAAGGCATTAAACCGGTATGCGGCAAAAAACGTTTATATTTCAAAACTATTATTTTTGCCACTTAATCTTTGTGAATGGAAATTTCCGCCGGTCCTTTGTTAAGCCAGATAAATTCCCCTGCCGACCTGAAAAAGCTCTCCCGGGATCAGCTCTTCGAGGTTTGTGATGAACTGCGGCACTACATTATTGATGTGGTAAGCGTTTATGGCGGTCATTTCGCTGCCAGCCTTGGCGTAGTGGAATTGTCTGTAGCGCTGCATTATATTTACAATACCCCTTATGATCAATTGGTTTGGGATGTTGGCCACCAGGCTTATGGCCACAAAATTTTAACCGGCAGAAAGGATAGTTTTATTACCAACCGCAAATACAAAGGGCTCAGCGGCTTCCCCAAAAGAAGCGAAAGCGAATATGATACTTTTGGTGTGGGCCATTCTTCCACTTCCATCTCTGCGGCTTTGGGTATGGCCATGGCAGCCAAATACAAGAAAGAAACCGATCGTAAAACCGTTGCCATCATCGGTGATGGCGCTATGACGGCCGGCCTTGCTTTTGAAGGCCTGAACCATGCCGGCGTTGCCGATGCAGATTTACTGGTTATCCTCAATGATAACTGCATGAGCATAGACCCTAATGTGGGTGCATTGAAAGAATATTTAACTGATATTACTACTTCTCCTGCTTACAATAAGGTGCGGGACGATGTTTGGAAACTCCTCGGAAAACTGCCGGTGGGAAAAAGGTTTACCCGCGATATGGCTGCCAAGCTCGAAACCGGCATTAAAGGCATGGTAAGCAAAACAAGCAATCTTTTTGAATCGCTGAATTTCCGGTATTTCGGGCCAATAGACGGCCACAATATTACCAAGCTGGTTGATACTTTGGCCGATCTTAAAAAAATACCTGGCCCCAAACTCTTGCACATTATTACCGTAAAGGGAAAGGGCTATACACTGGCAGAACAGGATCAAACCAAATGGCATGCGCCCGGCTTGTTTGATAAAGTAACCGGAGAAATTTATAAGAAGAAATTCGATCTTCCCCAGCCTCCAAAATACCAGGATGTTTTCGGCTATTCCATTATTGAGCTGGCAGAAGCAAACGATAAAATAATGGGTATAACGCCTGCCATGCCCAGCGGTTCCTCTTTAAAATTTATGATGGAAGCCATGCCCGACAGGGCATTTGATGTGGGTATTACAGAACAGCATGCCGTAACATTAAGCGCCGGCCTGGCCACACAGGGCCTTCGTGTTTTCTGTAATATTTATTCTTCATTCATGCAAAGGGCTTACGACCAGGTGATACACGATGTTGCCATTCAAAAGCTGCCTGTGATATTTTGTCTTGACAGGGCAGGGCTTGTGGGCGAAGACGGCCCCACGCATCACGGCGCTTACGATATTCCTTACATGCGTTGCATACCTAACATGGTTGTAAGTGCGCCGATGAATGAAAGCGAACTGCGCAACCTGATGTACACGGCGCAGCTTGATAAAAATGAATATCCTTTTGTTATACGTTACCCTCGCGGTGAAGGCGTAATGCCTGAATGGAGAACACCTTTCAAAGAAATAGAAATTGGCAAGGGCAGAAAACTGAAAGATGGCGAAGGCATTGCCATTTTAAGCTTTGGCCACCCGGGTAATTTTGCAACGGCTGCCATACGCGAATTAAAGGCAGAAGGCATTAATCCTGCACATTACGACCTGCGGTTTGTAAAGCCGATTGATGAAGCTTTGCTGCACGAAGTTTTCAGCAAATTTGATAAAATAGTTACAGTGGAAGATGGAACGGTTGTTGGCGGATTTGGCAGTGCTGTACTTGAATTTATGAATGCCCATAACTATAAAGCTGATGTAAAAATTCTTGGTATTCCCGACAGAATTGTAGAGCACGGAACTTTGAAGGAACTGCGTAATGAATGCCATTACGATGCTGCTGCAATTGCCGATGCCGTAAGGGAAATGGTAAACCAATCTGTTACAGAGAAATTAATCAGTTAAGCTTATTCTTTACCCGCAATAATCATTTATTCACAACTATCTTAATTTGTTTTACACGTATAGTGATTTCAATGTATCATCCGTATATATAAGTAGTATAAACTGTTATTTCTAAAATTCCACCTATGAAATCACTTCTTATCGTTCGCCATGCAAAAAGCAGTTGGGATGATTTTTCGCAAAAAGATTTTGACCGGCCACTAAATAACCGCGGTAAAAAAGATGCACCTGAAATGGCGAGGCGTGTGCGCAATGAAATGAATGTTAAGCTTGACGCCATTCTCTCCAGCCCGGCAAAACGGGCGCTTTCCACAGCCAGGTTCTTTGCCGATGAATTTGATGTGAAAAAGGAGAATATTATTGAATGGCCTGAATTATACGACGCATCTATCAGCAAATTTTATAAAGCGGTTGAAGCATTAAGTGATGACTTTAATTCAGTTGCTTTATTCTCACATAACCCGGGCATAACAGCATTTGTTAATAGTTTAATGAACGCGTATATTGATGATATGCCCACCTGTGCCGTATTTGCACTGCATATAAAAACGGATAGGTGGAAAGATTTTGAAGATGCAGAAAAAGAGTTTTGGTTTTTTGATTATCCAAAAAGCATCTCATGATTATATGCTTATATGTTTCAAATTAATATTTCAAAAATAGTAACAGAACCAATTTAATTTGGGGCATTTACGTTGCCTGCGATTTATCAATTTACAACAACAGAAGCCTTCATGCCGGGATGGATGGTGCAGTGATAATTAAAAGTGCCTGCAGTTGAAAATGTATGTTTGAAAATGCCACCCGCAGCAATATTGCCACTGTCAAAGCTCCCGTCATCTGCTGTTACAGTATGGGTTACATTGTCATTATTCGTCCAGGTTACAGTTGTACCTGCAGCTACTTTCAGGCTGCCGGCGGAAAAAGTCATGCCATCAATTGAAACAGCATTTTTAGGTTCGCCTCCGTTTCCGCCATTATTGTTATTAGCTCCTCCATAATTGCTGCCGCTATCTTTGTTACAGGCATAAAAGCCAATAAATATGAACGCTGAAATAAACAAGGATATAAAAAGCGCAGGTTTAATAGTCTTCTTTTGCATAAAAAATTTTAATTAAAAAAACTGTCGCTTTATATAAAAGGTTGCCCGAAAATTCATGTTCATTATTTGTATATCAAACGGGTGCCGGAAAAAACAATGGTTTATCTTGCAATAAATATTTTATAATGAAACAGGCTTTTTTATTAACGGTTTTGCTGAGCGGAATTACTGCGTTGAAAGCAGATGCGCAAATACATTTTAACCATCTTGCCATATACGTTGTTGACCTTGAAAAAAGCAGCACATTTTACCGCGATGTAATGCAGTTGCAGCAGATACCGGAACCGTTTCATGATAACCGGCACACCTGGTTTAAAATTGGCGAACATGATCAATTACATGTTATTTCCGGAGCTAAAGAAAAAATGCCGCACAATGTAAGTGTCCACATGGCATTCAGTGTGCCTTCGGTTGAGAATTTTGCCGGGCACCTTGATTCTCTTCATGTTAAATATGGTAATTCAGCCCAAACAGGCACTGCGCCTCAAGTAAGGACTGATGGCATCAAGCAAATTTATTTACAGGACCCTGATGGTTACTGGATAGAAGTGAATGATGATAAATTTTAGCAGTGAATGGCGGGTGGTGAATAGTGAATTGTAAACTATTATCTTCGCCGCTCGAAAAATGCGTGTATGAAGTTTTATAATTTGATAATTAAATACCGTTTCTGGCTTAGCATTCTCGCTGTTGTAATCGGGGTTGTATTAAATTTAACGGTTTCCGGCTTTTGGCCTGTATTTCCTTTATACTTTATCGGATTAATCGGGTTTCTTAGCCATTTCTTTATCGGCCCCATGCGTTTATTGCAGGAACCAATGGAAAGCGGCAATATTGAAGAAGTGGAAAAAATTCTCGATAGTATATGGTTTCCCAATTTGTTGTATAAACCCATCCGTTCCACTTATTATACGGTGAAAGGCAATATGGCTATGATGAAGCAGGATTTTGATACGGCGGAAAAGCATTTAAAGAAAAGCGCCACGCTGGGCTCGCCAATGCCCGAAGCAGAAGGCGCCAACAAACTTCAGTTGGGTATGATGGCTATGCAAAAAGGTGATATGAAAACGGCCGAAGGTTATATGCGGGCCGCCATTCGCGCCGGCATACCGGATAAGGAAAGTGAAGCCATTGCTTTTTTAAGCATGTGCCAGATATTTATGAATAAACGTGAGTTTCGCGCCGCAAAGGATTTTTTTAGAAAAGCCAAAGCCTGCAAGCCTACAACCAAACAGGTGGTTGACCAGATAAAAGAAATTGAAAAATATATTTCAAGGGTTCCCGGTTAACAGGCTAAAAATAATGAAGCAGGAAAGCACAGCGGAGAGTTGTGCTTTTTTGTTTAAAACAATTCGTATTTGCCCCTTTTAATGTCGTTTTCAGCAATTAAACGTTCCATAAAGCATGGGTAAGTTTGTGTTATAAAAAATAACGTCATGGCAAACATCAGTCAAAAAATTACACCATTCCTTTGGTTTGATAAAGAAGCCGAAGAAGCAGCAAAATTTTATACATCTGTTTTTAAAGATTCATCTATTAACGGCACAACATATTATGGCGATGGTGCGCCTGTACCAAAAGGCACAGTATTAACAATTGGCTTTACTTTGAACGGGCAACATTTTACAGCACTAAATGGCGGCCCGCATTTTAAATTTAATGAGGCGGTTTCATTTGTGGTGCATTGTGCCAGCCAGGAAGAAGTAGATTATTACTGGAACAGCCTGTTAAAAGATGGTGGCAAGGAATCTCAATGTGGCTGGCTAAAGGATAAGTTTGGACTGTCATGGCAGGTGGTGCCGGAACGCATGCTGGAATTACTGAGCGATCCGGATAAAGACAAAGCCAACCGCGCTATGCAGGCTATGATGAAAATGGTAAAACTCGACTTGCCAACATTAGAAAAAGCAGCAGCAGGCGAATAGCTTTCCAGGTATAAAAGCAATGGACTTAAGGAAGAAACTTATTCTTTAAACAAGCTGCCAAAGAAAATTTTGTACAACTGAATGGCTGCTGAAATTATAAATACAGCGCCCATAATTACATTAAGGATTTTATGGCTCGCCTTTAATTTTTTAATAAGCCATTTGCCGCCGTGAATGTAAATAGCCTGGCCTGTGATAGTGCCTGCGCAGGCACCAATTGTAAACAGGTTAAAGTTTAACATGCCCGGCTTTACTGTGCCGTTACTTATGAAATAAGTACCCCAGAAAAACCAAAACGGTATTTGCATGGGATTAATGGCGCTTAACATCATGCCAAGTAAAAAGCGGTGCACTTTATTATCGATAAGCAGTCCTTTTTTTTCAGGCTCGTTTTGTTTTAGCGCTTTGCGGATGCTTAAAAGACCCAGCACAAAAAACAAAATAACTGTTGCCCAGCTTAAATAAACAAACATGGTTTTATTACGCAATATCCAGCCGCTGCTGTTTAATGCTATGCGTAAATAAATTACTTCAACCAGTGCTACGCCTATACTGAATATCCATGCTTTTTTTATACTTTCCTCAACACCTATTTGCGTGGCGGCAACATTTAAATTTCCAAGGGGTAACTGTCCCAAAAAACTTACGCCAAATCCTGCAAACAGTATGGGTAACAATTCGTTCATAAAGCAGTTTTAAAGTTTACATTGCAGGTTTAACCGCTCCATGAACTTAGTATTTTTTTTAGAGGCCCTGAACATTTTTATCCCCTTAAAAAAGGGAATATAAGCCGCTCCCTGCTTATAGTTTATTTTACCTATTTCATACATACAACGCCAATGCTTTGCAATAATTTTTATAGCATCTATATAGCTTAGCCCATTATCATAAATATGATTGGGTTCTGAGCCAACGCCGTTAAATTCAAGTATGGAAATATTCCTGCAATGCTTAAGGTCTTCAAGCGAAGTTGTTTTAATATCGTAACGGCCGTAATAAAATTGTTTGCTGAATAAATTAATTTTATCCATTACGGCAGAAAGCTGTTCATCAATTTTATTACTCAGGTTAATAAACCTTGCGCCGCGGTTATGGTTGCCTAATTCATTCAGCCTGTAAACTTCATTCCTGGCAATAATATTATCCAGGTTTTCTTTATGCAATTCCCTTTGCTCATCTGCAATCATGAAAGCTTTGGGATGCTGTTCTATTAACCGCTTTAATGTTGATGCACCATCGCCTTTTACATGCAAATATTCTTTTTCAATCAGCCCAGTTATTGTTCCTTTATCTGAACCGGGATAACGCACGTAAAAAATGCTCAGCTCAAGCGGCCAGGTTATCATTTCCTGGATAAGATAAGTAAATGGCAATAACGCATGGTAAGCCGCAAGCTGTTGTGCATTTTCAATTTTCCTGAAGAGCAAGCCTTTTGTGCCAACATCTGGTTTTACGGCCACCGGGAACTGCAAACCCGAAGCCTGCATTCGTTTTATGGTGTATGCAATATTTTCAGATGGATCAACATAAATAGTAATTGGGTATAATGTGTTGGGTAACTGTTCAAACATTTCCCGTTTTGTTTCACCTTCAAACCCGCCGAAATATAAGGTTGGGTTCACGTTTGAAAAGAACCAGAAATGCCTGCCCTTTATCCAATAGTATAGCCAAAGAAAAAAGAAAGGCGCATAAATAACGCTGAAAGGCAATTGCTCCCAGTTAAAGATTCTTTTCAACCTTACATTTTTAGTGGCGCAAAATTAGGGGTGATGGACTATGTTACAACGGTTTGTTTGTTAAATACAAAACGCTTTGCCTTACATTTGAATTCGAAATTGAATTATATGCACATTCCGCAAATGGCAGAAATGCTGGCAAACGGCGATACCCCCGATATTTTGTTTTGGGTAGGTTGTGCAGGCAGTTTCGATCAGCGTGCCCAAAAAATTACCCGCGCCTTTGCAGCTATCTTAAACAAGCTTGAAATTAAATATGCCATTCTCGGAAAAGAAGAAGCCTGCAACGGCGATCCTGCCCGAAGGGCCGGCAACGAATTTTTATTTCAGATGATGGCTTATAACAACATTCAAATATTGAATGGATACGGCATAAAGAAAATTGTAACGGCGTGCCCGCATTGTTTCAATATTTTAAAAAATGAATATCCTGTACTGGGTGGCAGTTACGAAGTAATTCATCACACAACATTTCTTCAGCAATTAATTGATGAAGGGAAACTGAAATTAAAAGAAGCCGGCAATTTTAAAGGGAAACGCATCACCTACCATGATAGCTGTTATCTCGGCCGCGCCAATAATATTTATGAAGCGCCGCGAAAAGTACTGGAATTATTAGACGCCGAATTGGTTGAAATGAAACGTTGCCGCAGCAAAGGCTTATGTTGCGGAGCAGGCGGTGCACAAATGTTTAAAGAAGAAGAAAAAGGCACAACACGCGTTAATTTTGAGCGCAGTGAAGAAGCTATGAATACCGGTGCTGAAATTATAGCATCAGCCTGCCCGTTTTGCAACACTATGCTTACAGATGGCGTAAAAAATAAAGAAAAAGAAGACAGCGTAAAAGTGCTGGATATAGCAGAATTGATTGCTATGAATATGGAATAAGAAATACAATATTTAATTACATTTTAAACCCACATCATGAAAAAATTATTACTGATTGTATTGCTGGCGCCGCTTTTTTGCAGCGCACAGGAAGGTGTAAACTTTGAACATAATCAAAGCTGGCAACAGGTGCAGGCAAAAGCCAAAGCTGCCCATAAATATATTTTTATGGATTGCTATACCACCTGGTGCGGCCCGTGCAAATACATGACCAGTACTATTTTCCCGCAAAAAGTAGTTGCAGATGTTATGAATGAAAAATTCATCAACGTAAAAGTGCAACTGGATACTACAGATAATGATAATGCTGAAGTAAAAAGCTGGTACCAAACAGGACACGATCTTGCTAAGCAGTATAACGTAAGAGCTTATCCAACTTATTTGATTTTTGACGAGAATGGAAAGATCGTGCACCGTTTTGTGGGCGCTTCCCCAACAAGTGAGCATTTTGTAACCAAATTAAATGCGGCGCTTGATCCCGATAAACAATATTATACTTTGCTTGATAAGTATAATGCAGGTGAAAAAGACCCGGAATTTGTTCGCAAGTTTGCCCTAATAGCTCAGGATGCCTACGAAAAGAAGCAGGCTTCTGAACTGGCTAATGCTTACCTGGCAACACAGCAGAATTTATATACAAAAGATAATCTTGATTTTGTCATCAGCTTTACAGAAACAAGCAAAGACAAGGGGTTTGATATGCTGTTGCATAATGGGGATAAAGTTGATGCGGCAATGGGTAAAAAGGTTAGTAACGGCATTGTGCAAAATATTATTTCACGCGAAAATGTTTATCCTGTAATCTTTCCGCGAAATATTTCCGATCCAAAAGATTTAGCCGAACCTGATTGGACAAAACTGAAAAATGATGTTGCAAAAAATTATCCTGCACAGGCAAAAGAAGTAATAAGCCATGCGCAGGTAGTGTTTTATGAGAATAAAAAAGATTGGGATAAGTTTGGTCCTGCTGTGGTTAGTTATATGAAGGAATATGGCAGCAATGCTTCGCCTGAGCAGTTAAATGATTTTGCCTGGAACGTATTTTTAAATTGCAGCGATATGGCTTGTGTGGAGCAGGCGCTTGCCTGGAGCAAACGTTCCATTGATAATAATGAGGAACCCATGTTTATGGATACGTATGCAAACATCTTATATAAAATGGGCAAAAAAGATGAAGCGATTGAATGGGAAACAAAAGCAATGAACTTAGAAACAAGCGCCGATAAATCAACTTACGAACAAACGCTAAGTAAAATGAAGAACGGCGAGAAGACCTGGAATTAATTTTATCTATTTTAAATAACAGGAAACAGGTTGTTGCACAAACAACCTGTTTTTTATTTTAATAAAGCTTTAAAAGCCGGGCCGGTAAAAAGTGTTACATTAGTTATGGCAAAAAAGCGGTTGTTATATGAATGCCATTGTTGAATATTTCCAGCATATACCTTCCCTGCACCGTGCTTTGATTATTGCGGGTGGCATTACCATTTTCTGGCTGGTGGAAAGCGCCGTTCCGCTGTTTACTTTTCAATACAATAAATGGAAACATGCGGGCATTAACTTCTTCTTCACCTTCACAACTATTGCCATAAATTTTGTATTTGCATTACTGATTGTATTTACAAGCGACTGGTGTTTGCAGCATCATTTTGGTGTGTTACAATGGATAGCAATGCCCGTGTGGCTTCAAATGATTGTGGGTTTAATGCTGATGGATTTAATTGGCGCATGGCTTATTCATTATATTGAACATAAAGTGAAATGGATGTGGAAGTTTCATACCATCCATCATTCCGATACACATGTTGACACAACCACTGCCAACCGGCATCATCCGGGTGAAAGTGTTTTTCGTGCTGTGTTTACAACCATGGCTGTTTTTATTTGCGGGGCACCTTTATGGTTAGTGTTTTTATATCAAAGTTTAAGCGTGGTGCTTTCGCAATTCAATCATGCCAATATAAAAATGAATAAAAAGTTAGATAGAGCATTAAGTTATATTATTGTTACGCCAAACATGCACCGCATCCATCATCATTATATCCGCCCTGAAACCGATACGAACTATGGCAACATATTTCCCTTTTGGGATAAACTGTTTGGCACATATTGCACAACACCGGTAAAAGATGTTCATTATGGTCTCGATGTTTTAGAAGGCAGAAATGATGAAGACTTAAAAGACCTTTTAAAAATACCTTTCGGCAATTCTATCAAAACGGATTATTAATACCCGGCAATAAATGAATGATGAGTGATCAGTAATGAGTAATGACAATAAATAGCTGGCAGCTCACAGCCTGAAGCTTGCAGCAACCCAGTTATATTTTGATTATAACCATCATGGTAAGATATTTGTATTATAAATTAAGCTTATTCAAAAAATCTTAATCATGAAACAACTACAAATTAAACATGTACTGCAGTGTATGCTTGTAACAGCATCCCTCGCTTTAGTATCCTGCGGTACTTCCACGTCTTCAGACACAGCAAGTGACAGTTCTTCTATGTCATCAATGGATTCAGCTGCACCTGCTGAACCGGTAACACATGCAGAAGCCGTAATCTCAGGCACAAAAGCAGATACAACTGTTGATGGAACGGCAAGCTTTGATGCAGACAGTGGCAAGGTTAAATTAACACTCAATCTTACCATACCTAAAATGGCCAATAAAACTGTTGCTGTTCATATACACGAGCATCCGGATTGCGGTGATAACGGTATGGCTACACACGGCCACTGGAATCCAACCGGAGCACAACACGGCAAATGGGGCGGTGCCAGTTTTCATCTGGGAGATATAGGGAATGTGAAATTAGATGGAGAAGGTAAGGGCACACTTGAAATGTCAACAGATTTATGGACGCTTGGTTCAGACACAGCCAGCAGCGTTTTAAACCATGCCATTATTGTGCACAACGGTGTTGATGATTATACAACACAACCAACCGGTAATGCCGGCGGCAGAATTGGTTGCGGTATTATCAAATAGTACTTCGAAAAATTTTTATAAAGCCTTTGGTTAAAAGCCAAAGGCTTTTTTATTTATTTAGTTGAATAAGCTGAAGAACAGATGGCATCACGGTTGCCTGTCTGCCAACAGGCAGGTGTCACTCCCTTCAGCTTCAGCAAATATCCGGACATTAACGCCGCAGGAACAGCATGTTATTTCCGGCAACACATTTTGCATCAAATAAACAGCTTTGTACATTGCAGTAACAAATGGGCATTCTATCTTTTATATTAATTATCGCCAACGTAATTGTTTCTTACCGCGGTTTTAAAGACAGCATCTTCTACAATAAATACAAGTTTAATGTAGATGGCGTTTTGTTATATAAAGATTATAAACGGCTGGTAACATCCGGTTTTCTTCATGTAAACTGGATGCACCTTATCTTCAATATGCTGGCCTTATATTTTTTCAGCGGTTCAATTGAGATGTCGTTAGGCCCTGTAAGGTTTTTACTTATTTATTTTTTAAGCCTGATTGGCGGCGACCTGCTTTCACTCTTCATCCATCGCCACGATGGCAGTTATGATTCAGTGGGGGCCTCTGCCGGTGTAAGCGGGTTGATATATGCAGCCATTGCTTTATTCCCGGGCATGAAGATTGGTTTATTGTTTATTCCCATTGGCATTCCCGGCTGGCTGTTCGGGCTTATTTATGTGTTGTATTCCATTTATGGCATCCGCTCAGGAAAAAATAATATTGGTCACGATGCGCATTTGGGCGGCGCATTAATTGGCCTTATCGTTGCCATCATTATGCATCCGTCTGTTGTAATTACCAACACATGGCCCATTGTAATTATTATGCTGCCTTCCGTAGTGTTCATGTACATTATTATTACCCGGCCGCATAGCCTGCTGATAGATAATTATTATTTCAATAAGCATTCAAATGCAGCTACCATCGATCATAAATACAATATAGAAAAGCGGAGCAAAGAGCAGGAGATAGACAGAATACTTGAAAAGATTCATAAGAAAGGCATGAGAAGCCTTACGGATAAAGAACGGCAAATGCTGCAGGAGTATTCAAGGTGAGTGGTGAGTTGTCAGTTGTGCGTGCACATGTTTGAAGGTTACTTACTCACCATTCACCACTGACAAATCACGATTAACTTAACTTAGTAATCTAAAACAATAACTCATGAACACCATCAAAAAAGAAAATATTAAACAGGAAGTGTTTGACCTGTATGATGATTATGCGCACAGCCGCATAGACAGGCGCGACTTTATGCAAAAGCTTTCTGTTTATGCAGTGGGCGGGCTTACAGTAAGCTCGCTGATGAGTTTTCTTATGCCTGATTATCAAAACACCCTGCAGGTTAAACCGGATGATCCGCGTATTAAATCAGAATATATCAATTACGAATCGCCAAAGGGTGGCGGCACTATTAAAGCTTTATTAAGTATGCCGGCAAATGCAAAAGACAAACTGGGCGGCGTGGTGGTGGTGCATGAGAACCGTGGTTTAAACCCATATATAGAAGATGTGGGCAGAAGGCTGGCGCTGGCTGGTTTTATATCCATTGCGCCCGATGCTTTAACACCATTGGGCGGTTATCCCGGCAATGACGATAAAGGCCGTGAAATGCAAAGCAAACGCGACCGCAATGAAATGCTGGAAAATTTTATAGATGCCTATAATTATCTTGTTCGTCATAAAGATTGCAATGGCAAAGTGGGCGTAGTTGGTTTTTGTTTTGGCGGAGGCATAGCCAATATGATGGCGGTGCGCATCCCCACTTTATCAGCAGCAGTTCCATTTTATGGCGCACAGCCTGCTACGGAAGATGTGCCTAAAATACAGGCGCCATTGTTGTTGCAATACGCCGGGCTTGATACCCGTGTGAATGAAGGCTGGCCGGCTTATGAGGCCGCATTAAAGGCAAACAATAAAGTTTATACGGCCTATATTTACCCTAACGTGAATCATGGTTTTCATAACGATACAACGCCGCGTTATGATAAAGCCGCCGCAGATCTTGCATGGCAGAGAACGATTGATTTCTTTAAACAGTATTTACATTAGAATCAGGCAATCAATTTTTCAATAGCCGTATGATATTTTTCAAAATGAAAACTATCAATAGCTTTTTGCATGCTTGCCGCAATTTTATCATTCATTAAATTGCCAATGCTGCCTTCATGCATATGCTGAACAGTTGTTGAATATTCAAACTTTCCTTCTTCAATGCCTAATCCAATTTTTTTATAAGCATCGCGGAAAGGCATGCCGTTATTCACAAGCTTATTTACTTCTTCCACACTAAACAGGTATTTATATTTTTCATCGGCAAGAATATCTTTCTTTACTTCAATATTGCTTAGCATTAAAGCAGCCATATGTATACAATCATTCAATGTTGTAAATGCTGGGAACAAATGTTCTTTCAGCAACTGCAGGTCGCGATGATAACCTGAAGGAAGGTTTGTGGTCATCATTATGATTTCATTGGGCAGCGCCTTTATTTGATTGCAATGCGAACGGATAAGTTCAAATACATCAGGATTCTTTTTATGCGGCATAATGCTGCTGCCCGTTGTAAGCTCGGCAGGAAATGAAACAAAACCAAAATTCTGATTAAGATATAAACACATATCCATGCTAAGCCTTGCCAGTGTATCTGCAAGATTTGCCAACGCTGATGCCACAATGCGTTCTGTTTTGCCGCGGCTCATTTGCGCATATACCACGTTATAATGCAAATCATCAAAGCCTAATAGTTGCGTAGTAAGGGTTCTGTTAATTGGAAAAGAAGATCCATAGCCTGCAGCAGAACCTAACGGGTTTTTATTAACAACATTATATGCGGCTTTTAAAGTGTTTACATCATCCACCAGGCTTTCTGCGTAAGCGCCAAACCATAAACCAAACGATGAAGGCATAGCTAATTGTAAATGCGTATAACCGGGCAATAAATCATTTTTATATTTTTCGCTTTGCTGAATGAGCAGTTCGAAAAAAGATTGCATGTTTAAAACAAGCTGTTCCAGTTCGTGGCGCAGGAACAATTTTAAATCCACCAAAACCTGGTCGTTGCGGCTGCGGGCCGAATGAATTTTTTTACCTATATCGCCAAGCTTTTCCGTTAATAAAAATTCTATCTGCGAATGAACATCTTCAATGCTATCGTGAATCGTGAATCGTGAATCATGAATGGAAGTATAAATATTCTTGAGCTCATTTACCAGTTTATCAGCCTCATCGTTTGTAAGCAGGCCAACAGTAGCCAGCATTTTTGCATGCGCTATGTTGCCTAATACATCAAAAGGCGCCAGCAGCAAATCAAATTCCCTGTCATTACCAACAGTAAATTTTTCTACCTCTTTTAAGGATGTTGTATTTTTTTGCCAGAGTTTCATTGTGAAGGTTTAAGGTTTAAGGTTACGGGTTAAGGTTAGAGCCTGAACTCTATGCCTTATGCCTTACGCCTTATACCTGTTTAAAAAACTATTTTATTCAATAACTCAATGTACAACTCAATCCCATTCTTTATTTCATCAACAAAAATAAACTCGTCTGCGCTATGGCTTCTGGCGCTGTCACCAGGCCCCATTTTCAATGCCGGAAAAGGCATTAATGCTTTATCACTTGTTGTGGGCGAACCATAATAAGTTCTGCCTAATTCAATTCCAGCCTTTACCAAAGGATGATCTAATGCAATGTTTGTTGAACGCAGCCGTAAACTTCTCGGCGTAATTTCAGATTGAATATTTTGCTGAATAATATCGATAACTTCTTCAAAAGTATATAACTCGTTCACACGCACATCCACCGTGAATTTACATTCCGGAGGAATTACATTATGTTGTGTGCCCGCATTAATAATAGTTACACTCATCTTATTCGGGCCGATTAGTTCAGACACTTTATCAAACCGGTAATTTTTAAACCACTCAATATCTTTTATGGCTTTATAAATTGCATTGTCGCCTCCTTCCCTTGCAGCATGGCCAGCCCTGCCGTAAGCTGTGCAATCCAATACCAGCAAGCCTTTCTCCGCAACCGCCATATTCATTAAGGTAGGCTCGCCAACAATGGCAGCCCATGGAGTTTCAGCCCTGAAGGGAGTTTGCAACGTAGTTGTTGTATTTAAAAAAGCTTCATCGTTTAACAGCAATTCAATACCGTTTTTACCGCTGATCTCCTCTTCTGCAGTTGCAGCAAGAATAAGGTTGTATTGTAAGTTCTGCAGATTATAAAAATGTATAAATGTTGCAATCAACGAAACTAAACAACCCCCGGCATCGTTGCTGCCAAGGCCGTATAATTTTCCATCTTCTACAGTTGCCTTAAAAGGGTCTCTTGTATATTGTTTGTTGGGTTTTACCGTATCGTGATGCGAGTTGAGCAGGATGGTTGGCTTGCTTTTATCAAAATATTTATTGGTTGCCCAAACATTATTCAGCAGCCTGTTTGTGACTATATTTTTCGATTGAAGGAAATGCTCAATTGCATCAGCCGTTTTATTTTCTTCTTTTGAAAAAGAAGGGATTGAAATCAACTGCTGAAGGAGAGATAAGGCAGCATTGTATAGGTTTCCAATATTCATTATTGTGTTATCAAAGTGCCGGTTATATTATTGGTTGTATTTTGAATAAGGTCATTTGCATCGCCGATCAATACTTCATGAACGCCTGCATCTATTGCTGCAAAAGCATTATCTATTTTAGGAAGAATGCCGGCAAATAATTTTTGCTCATCCAGCAGTTGCCTGTATTTCTCTTTATTAATAAGATGAATAACCGCATTTTCATCTTCCACATTTTCCAGCACGCCTTTCTTTTCAAAACAATATATCAAACGAACATTATAATAAGCAGAAAGAGCCACGGCCAATGATGATGCAATTGTATCGGCATTGGTATTCAAAATATGGCCTTCCTTATCATGTGTAAGCGGCGCAACTATCGGAGTAAACCCATTGTTCAATAAAAGCTGAAGTTTGTCGGCTGCAAGCTGTGAGGTGTCAACATTGCCCACCCAGCCAAAGTCAACCAATTCTTCGGTGCCGTCTTCTTTCGTCATTTTTTTCAATGGCCTTTTTACAGCAGGAATAATGTTTGCATCAGCGCCGGTTAAGCCAATCGCATTGCAGTTTAACGATTGCAGTTGTGCAACAATTTTTTTGTTGATCAGCCCGCCGTAAACCATTGTTACAAGATCAATCGTATCATCATCTGTAATTCTTCTGCCGTTAATATATTTTGATTCTATGCCAAGCTTATTGCCAATTACAGTTGCAATTTTTCCACCGCCGTGCACCAAAAGCCCCCGGCCCCTGGCGGGATGTGAGGAAGCCCCAAAGATTTCTGAAAACTCATTTAAAAAAGAGGCCAGTTTTTTCTCATCATCAATAATATTGCCTCCAACTTTTATAACGAAAAGTTTGTCCATACTTACAATATAAAACTTACTGCTTACTACTATTGAGAATTTCGCTGATTACCGCCTGTGCTGCCCACACACGGTTTGCCGCCTGTTGGGTAACAATGCTGTTAGAACTATCCAGCACCTCATCGCTTAATTCAACATTTCTTCTAACAGGCAAACAATGCATCACCTTTGCATTATTGGTAAGGTTCAGTTTATCTTCTGTCAGCATCCATTCCGGATCATTCTCATATATCTTACCATAATCGTTATAAGTGCTCCAGTTTTTTACATATACAAAATCAGCGCCCTTCAAAGCTTCATCCTGGTTATGGGTGATGGTTGCGCCTTTTGTAAACATTTCTTTCAGTTCATAATCCTGCGGATGTGTAATAACAAAATCTGCTTCGCCCCATGCATTGATCCACTGCGCAAAACTATTGGCAACACATTGCGGCAAAGGTTTTACATGCGGCGCCCATGTGAGAACAATTTTCGGTTTGCTGGTAACCGATGGCTGATGGCTGATGGCTTCTTTAATTGTAATTACATCAGTCAAACTTTGCAAGGGGTGCAGGGTTGCACTTTCCAGGCTGATTACCGGAACGCCACAATATTTTATAAATTGGGTAATGTATAATTCGCTGTAATCGTCATCGCGGTTTTTTAAAGAAGGAAATGTTCTTATGCAGAGAATATCAAAATAATTTCCCAGTACCGGTGCCGCATCTTTTATATGTTCAACCGTACTGCCGCTCATGATGGCACCTTCTTCAAATTCGAGCGCCCATCCTTCTTTATCTACATTAAAAACAATAGCATCCATTCCAAGATTACCGGCTGCAACCTGCGTGCTCAACCTGGTGCGCAAACTTGGATTTAAAAACAATAAGCCAATACGTTTACCGGCGCCCAGTGTTTTATCTTTTAGCGGATTTGCTTTATACATCAATGCCTTTTCAACCAAAGCATTGATGTTGCCTGCGTCATGAACGGATGTAAATTGTTTCAACTATTCTTTGTTTATAAGTGAAACCACGGAGACGCTGAGAACACAAAGCTTCACTAAGTACTTTGTGGCCCGTGGTTCAAATTTTTAATGTTTAATATTTGGACAGGCCTATTCAGCATGCGCTTCAACAGCTTTCATTTCAGCAATAGCTTCATTTAAAGTATCCAAAAATTCATCTACCTGTTTGCGTGTAATATTCAATGCAGGCAATAAACGAATAACGTTTGGCTTTGCCTCGCCGGTAAAAATGAAATAATCGTTTAATAATTTTTTGCGCAGGTCTTTAATATCTTCCGGCACATCAAAACCAATCATTAAACCTTTGCCGCGAACATTATCAATTCCATCAATACTTTTTAATTTGTTGATGAGATACATGCCGCGTTGCTTGGTCATTTCAATCAAATTATCCCTTTCAATTACTTCGAGTACAGCCAGCGCTGCAGCACAAGCCAGTTGGTTACCGCCAAACGTGGTGCCCAGCAAGCCGTGCTTTGGTTTAATATAAGGTGCAATTAAAATGCCGCCAACCGGAAAGCCATTGCCCATGCCTTTTGCCATGGTATAGATATCTGCATTTACACCAGCGTGATCCAATGCAAAGAATTTTCCGCTTCTGCCGTAACCACACTGCACTTCATCAGCAATAAATAAAGCATCATTGGCATCACATAATCTTCTTATGAGCTGCAAAAAACTTTCGCTGGCAACGTTTATGCCGCCAACGCCTTGTATGGCCTCCACAATAACCGCAGCAACTTTGCCACCGTTGGTTTGAAAATATTCTTTCAATGCAGCTTCATCATTGAATGGAAGAAAATCAATATTGCCCGTTTCATTTACCGGTGCTACAATGTTCTTATTGTCTGTGGCAGCAACGGCTAATGATGTTCTGCCATGAAAAGCTTTATTAAAAGCAACAATCTTTTTTTTGCCTGTGTGAAATGATGCAAGCTTTAATGCATTTTCATTGGCTTCTGCGCCGCTGTTTACAAGAAATAGTTGGTACTCTTCCTTGCCGCTTACCTTGCCCAATTTATCGGCCAGCTCCTGTTGAATGGGAATATGCACAGAGTTAGAATAGAAGGCAATTTTTTCCAGTTGGTCTTCAATTCGCTGAACCCAATGCGGGTGTGTGTGGCCAATGCTGATTACTGCGTGGCCGCCATACAAATCAAGATACTGAACGCCATTTTCATCCCACACATAAGAACCTTGTGCTTTGGTAATAGTAATGTCGTTTAAAGGATAAACATCAAACATTTTCATAACTGAGGTAGAAGGTGTAAGGCAGAAGGTGTAAGGCGCCTCCGCTACACTAATTTTTCATTTCTTAAAAATTTTATGAATGATATAAGCATGGCCCTTACTTCATTTACCTGCTTATTTACAATATGGTATTCTTCTTCTGATATATAATTTAATTCAAATGCTGCATAACAGCAATAATCTGTTTCGTTCGTTGATCCCAAGGAATTATCAAGGAAATGTGTGAAATCTTTATCTGTATATCTCCCGCATCCTTCAACAATATTTAAAGCAATTGAAAGTGTCGCTCTCCCTAACTGCGACGTTAATTCATATCGCTCTTCCTTAGGAAGCTTAGGCGTTATATTTTTTTTCACATACATATAAAGACTGTGAGCTTTTTTCCAGATATCTAATTTTTGTAGTCTCTCATGTTTATGAGGTTCAAGGTGTGAGGAAAAAGTGTAAGGTAAGCAAATCCTTATACCTCCTAAATCCTAAACCTTAATCCTTTTTTAAAAGTTGAGGTTTAAAGCGTAAGGCAAGAAAACCTTCCACCTTAATCCTTCTAAAAGTAATTCGCTTTTAGTTTCAGCCCCGTTGTTTCATTCAACCCAAACATCAAATTCATATTTTGAACGGCCTGTCCACTGGCACCTTTTAATAAATTATCAAGCGCACTATGCACCACTAATTTGCTGCCAACTTTTTCTAATTGTATCAAACATTTATTGGTATTTACAATTTGTTTTAAAAAGATAGGCTCATCGCTAACAATAGTGAATGGGTTGCCTTTGTAAAAATCTTTATATAAAATTTTCAGTTCTTCCTGCGATGCTTCGCAATGCACCGTTGAACTAATAAAAATACCCCTTGTAAAATCGCCGCGCCAGGGCACAAATGATAGTTGCAGATCCCGGCTCGACTGTAAATGCGTGAGCGACTGCATGATCTCACCCAAATGCTGATGCGTTAATGTTTTATATGCCTGTATATTATTTGCACGCCAGCTAAAATGTGATGTGGCGCTTAAGCTTTGTCCCGCACCTGTTGAACCCGTAATGCCTGTGGTATAAATATCATCTAACAAACCTGCTTTTGCCAACGGCAGTAAGCCCAACTGAATGGCCGATGCAAAACAACCGGGATTGGCTATATTATGCGCTGTCTTAATTTGCTCTTTGTTTAATTCAGGTAAACCATAAACAAAACTGCGTGCCTTAAGCTTTGAGCTTTGGGCAAGACGAAAATCGTTGGCGAGGTCAATTATTTTAATGCTATCAGCAATTTCATTTTCTGATAAAAACTTTTTTGAATCGCCATGACCAAGACATAAGAAAAGTGCATCGATATCATCGCTTAAAGTATCGGTAAACTTCAATTCTGTTTCGCCAATTAAATCCTGGTGCACTTTAAAAACAGGATTGCCTGCATTGCTTTTACTATGAATAAAACGGATATCAGTATTTGGATGATTGATTAATAACCGGATCAATTCGCCGCCTGTATAACCAGCGCCACCTATAATACCAATATTAATTTTCTTCATGTTCAAAACAATTAAATCTATCGTTATTAGTTGAAGGCTGAGTGCTTAATATAAATTCAAGATCAGTATTTGCATTATTTACAATGCGATGCTTTTTGCCAGCCGGAATATGAAAGCCTTCATTTTCTTTTACTGAAAAAATTTGCCCTTCCACCTCAAATGTTGCATTTCCTTTCAATATAAAAAAGAACTGCTGTGCATTTTTATGATAATGTAAACTTTCTGCAGTATTCGCCGGCATTAATTCCTGTTTTACAGATAATGCATCTGTGTCAACAAAAATCCATCCGTCACAATCATTTCCCCATTTATAATGATGCAAAGCAGTATGTTTATTAAGAACCTGCATGATAATTTTAGGCAGAAGGTATAAGGTAAAGGGCGTAAAGCCTTAACCCTTATACTCTAACCCTTACGCCTTATTTAAAAAATGGTACATCGCTGTTTGGTTACCAAAAATTTTACTGAAGCCACGAACATCTTCACCGGTAAAGCCTGTATTCATTTCACCATATTTGCCAAACTTGCTGTTCATTAAATCGTGCTCACTTTCTATACCAATGATTTGAAAACGGTAAGGCATTAATTGCACAAATACATCGCCCGTTACATTTTGTTGCGAGCTTTGCAGGAAGGCTTCTATGTCACGCATCACAGGGTCAAGAATTTGTCCTTCATGCAGCCAGTTGCCGTAGAAATTAGCGATGTTGTCTTTCCAGCTCAACTGCCATTTGGTAAGTACATGTTTTTCCAATGCGTGATGCGCTTTTAAAATTACCATTGGCGCAGCAGCTTCAAAACCCACACGGCCTTTTATACCAATGATTGTATCACCCACATGTATATCGCGGCCAATGCCATAAGCGCCTGCAATAGTTTGCAAATATTGAATAGCTTCTGAAGGATGGTTAAACGTTTTATCATTCACGGCGGTGAGCTCACCTTTTTCAAAATGCAATTTTACTTCTTCACTATCGTGTTTTGATACCTGCGTTGGCCAGGCTTCTTCGGGTAAAATGCCTTTACTTTTTAAGGTTTCTTTTCCGCCAACGCTGGTGCCCCATAAGCCTTTGTTGATTGAATAGGCCGCTTTTTCAAAATTCATGTCAACGCCTTTGTTTTTCAGGTATTCAATCTCTTCTTCACGGCTGAGTTTTAAATCACGTATTGGGGTTATAATTTCAACTCCTGGTATCATTATATGAAACACCATATCAAAACGCACCTGGTCGTTGCCGGCGCCGGTGCTGCCATGCGCAACTGCTTTTGCACCCATAGCTTTCACATGGTCTGCAATGTGTAATGCCTGTACTAACCTTTCTGCGCTTACGCTTAAAGGGTAGGTATTATTTTTTAATACATTTCCAAAAACGAGGTATTTGATAATGCGGTCATAATAACCTTTTACGGCATCAATTGTTGTGTGTGTTTTTACGCCAAGTTTATAAGCGTGTTCTTCTATTTTCTTTAATTCATCTTCGCTGAAGCCGCCCGTGTTTACGATAATGCTGTGCACATCGTACCCTTTATCTTCTCCTAAATATTTTACACAAAAAGAAGTATCGAGGCCGCCGGAAAAACCGAGAACAATGGCGCTGCTATCCACTAAAGCGGAGTTGTTAGGTTGTTGATTATTGGTAGTTAATGACATCAGGCTGTTGGAATATGTTTTGCTTTATAAATTATGCTGAATAATGATATACTGTACAAGGGAGTGACACAACCGTGCTTAATGCTTATGCTGAAGCCGGTGGCCAAAAAAGTTCTCATGAAAAAATTATGGAGAACATGGAAACAAGCGAACGTCGCTTTTTTTGTTCTTTTACTTCAGGCTTTTGCTTATCTTTTTTTTGAAAGGCTTTCAGAAAACGGTTTTTCTTCCTGCGCAAAAGCCTTGCATACACTTCGCTTTTTTCCTTAAAATGTTCTTTGGTTTCCTGCGGCTCGTAATGATCGGCAGGATCGTATAACATAGCAGTGCACATGCAATTCTTGCGTTCTTTCATCATAAGGATATCGTAGTTAACGCAGCTTTTACAGCCGGCCCAGAATGTTTCGTCCTGTGTGAGTTCACTGTAAGTAACAGGTTCGTAACCGAGGTCGCTGTTTATCTTCATTACAGCAAGGCCGGTGGTTAACCCAAATATTTTTGCTTTCGGGTATTTCTGTCTTGAGAGCTTGAATATTTTTTTCTTTATCTGTTTTGCAACGCCGGTTTTTCTGAAAGCCGGTGATACGATAAGCCCGCTGTTGGCAACAAACTCGCCATGACTCCATTCTTCAATATAACAAAAGCCAACCCAGGTGCCATCTTTTGTAAATGCAATAACCGCCTTGCCTTCTATCATTTTTAAAATAATGTATTGCGGGCTGCGCTTAGCAATGCCGGTACCTCTTGCCTGGGCGCTTGCTTCCATTTCGTTGGTAATGGTTTCTGCGTAGTCTGCATCTCCACTATTGGCTATACGTACTATAATATTTTGATTTTGTTCCACTTTGATTTGCTTATTATAAAAATGATGTTGTTTACGTGTAACTGTTTTACACGACTGCAAGGCTGCATGTGGCGGGGGGATATCAAATTCTCGGTCGTCGCACAAGGCGGAAGCAAAACGGGTTCGGCAATAAACCAACACTCATCATGATATGATGAGAAACATGTATGTTGTTATGTGTTGTGTTCTTTTTCAACGTTAGTTCAATATAAAATTGTGAACCAATATTTTTTGAGGGCGTAAAATTAGTAATGTTTAAAATATAAACGCGTTAAATTTTTTGTAGAATAAATGAGCTTACGCTAATGGTTGTTAGCTTGTTGCCCGAGGTTTACTACTTACACTAAAGTCTTTTGTGTCATTTGACACAGGGATTTAATAATGTGAAAAATAGTTTTGCTTGAAACCGAAACCATGCTAATAGCCGAACGAAAAGATCTTATACCTGTGAAAAAATTAATTGATACACCGCTTATTTACATTGAGCTTTTTGAAAACAAAAATGGCAATCTGTTTCTCGCTTCCAATACAATTAAACCCGGCGGAACAGTATATTATGCCACCATGCCTTCCCCTTTTTTTGCTTTTCTCGATAACATAATTACGCTGCAGATATTATTCAGTAAAAGCCCGTCTTTGTTTATGGAAGTGTCAAAAGAAGAAGAAAAAACACTTTACTGCTGCAGGGATGCCGAAATTATATTGGCACTTGGCGATAAAACTTTAAGCGAACTTAAAAGCCTGTAAAGTAATTTCCGGAAATTGCTCAGTCGTGTCGTTAATTCGGATTAAACCAAATGATTTTGAATGCGCCTTCGAAAGGCGGTCACAAATTAATCCTATCCTGAACCTGGTTAAACTATTGGGTTTATAAATGCTCCTTTAAACTTTCATTAGTTCAAATCTATTGGCCATCTCTAAATAATTCAGCAAGATTGTTATTTTTAAAACATGGAAAATGTTGATGTCATAATTATTTTACTATTTGGTGTTACGTTTTTAGGTGTGCTTAGCAAGAAATTTAATTTTCCTTTACCCATAGCGCTCGTATTATCCGGTATTTTGATAAGCCTTATTCCGGGTTTACCGGTTATATCTTTAAAGCCCAATGTTGTATTCTTTGTTTTCCTGCCGCCATTATTGTATAGTGCAGCCTGGAATACAAGCTGGCGCGATTTTAAAGCGGCTATACGGCCGATAAGCCTTGCCGCTATCGGCCTGGTTTTTTTTACAACGTCGGCAGTTGCCTGGGCTGCCCATGAACTCATTGAAAA
This sequence comes from Parafilimonas sp., assembly GCF_051953455.1. Taxonomy (NCBI): domain Bacteria; kingdom Pseudomonadati; phylum Bacteroidota; class Chitinophagia; order Chitinophagales; family Chitinophagaceae; genus Parafilimonas; species Parafilimonas sp. The sequence continues at coordinate 141,942 of NZ_JBQCIT010000063.1, forward strand.
TCTTTCATGGCCTGAGGCCTTCCTGCTGGGCGCTATTGTATCCCCACCAGATGCTGTAGCAGCAACCTCTGTTACAAAAGGCCTTGGCCTGCAGCCGCGTATAACCGCCATACTTGAAGGCGAAAGCCTGGTGAATGATGCCAGTGGCCTGATAGCTTATAAATATGCGCTGGCGGCTGTAACTACGGAATTTGTATTATGGAAAGCAGGATTAAATTTTCTATGGGTATCCGGATGCGGCATAGCTATAGGCCTTTTTATCGCTTATATTATTTACCTCATTCATAAAAAGTTTTTTTGTGATCCTGTATTAGAAGTTACCCTTTCTTTTCTTACGCCTTTCGCATCTTATTTAATAGCAGAACATTTTGAAGTTTCGGGTGTATTGGCAGTTGTAACTACGGGGCTTTACCTTTCTTTCCGTTCCGCTGAAATATTCAGCAATGAAAGCCGGATAATGGCTTACTCTGTATGGCAGGCGGTTATTTTTATTTTAAATGCATTGGTATTTATTCTCATTGGTTTGCAGTTGCGTGATGTGATAAAAGGTATAAACGATTATCCCTGGCAAACGCTTGCCCTTTCTGCGATTATTATAAGCGCCGTTGTAATACTGGTAAGGTTCATTTGGGTTATTCCCGCCGCTTTAATGCCCGGAATATTAAGCAAACGCATACGCGAAAACGAGCCGTTTGATCCCCGCAATATGGTAATATTCGGATGGGCCGGCATGCGTGGTGTGGTATCAATGGCTGCGGCATTGGGCTTGCCGGTAATACTGGCAAGCGGTGAAAATTTTAAAAACAGGGAGCTTATTATTTACCTGTCGTTCTGCGTAATTCTTATTACACTTTTATTGCTGGGCGGCAGTTTAAAATGGATTGTGCGGAAGCTGAAGATTGAACCCTATTCGTTAGTCGCCGAAGAATACGATGTGCGCAATACTGTTGTAAAAACTGCCATCAGTTATATAGAAGATAATTTATCGCTGGTGCAGGAAGATTTGCTCGATAATATTAAAAGCAAGTATGAAGTGAAATATAACCGTTTGCAGAAAACAGATTTGCCTGCCAATTATTTTGGTAAGGGTAAAATGCTGGCCGGAAATGTTTTTAATGAATATTCACAACTGCAGATTGACCTGCTTAAAGTGGAACGCCAAACCATTCAGCAGATGCACAAAAAAGGAGGTGCCAGCGAAGAAATTTTACGCAAAATTGAACGCGAATTAGACCTTGAGGAAACAAGGCTTAAACTTGAAATTTATGACTCAGATTATTATGGCTGAGCCATCTTTTAAAATTTCTTTTTATGAAAGTTATACATTGAAATAACCACTTCACTTTCTTTCTTAAAATAGCGAAATATGATGATTACAGATACGGCCGCAAGCAGGCCATATATTAAAGGTGTATTATTGGCGTTCATAGCTTCCGGCGTTAATTGCCCCCGCATGCTTAAAACGTACATCTGCGACACGCCAAAAGCATTATACAAAAAATGGGTTATAGATGACAGCCATAAATTTTTACTGAGATAGAACACATAACCAATCATTAACCCTAAAGCAAGCCTTGGCAAAAAACCATAATAGGATATATGAATAGCGCTAAACAAAAAGCTGGTGAGAAAAATACCAATAAAAACATTTTTTGAAAGATTGATCATAACCGGCTGAAGCGCCCCCCGGAATAACATCTCTTCAAAAATGGCAGGCAGCAAGGCAATCATTACAAGCGATACGAGATAATCCTGCACAGATTTCATGCTGGCTATTGCCATCATTTCCTGGTTATATTCATTTTCCAGCGCTTTAAAATAATCTTCAGCCGTTTTGGAAATGGGGATCACCTCGTTTACTGTGCCCAGCATTTCACTCACATACAACCCCATGAACATAATACCCACAATAAAAAAAACCTGCTTACCGCTGATAGCGCCATTAAATCCAATATATTTAAAAGGCTGTTTGTTTATTATCCTTGCAAAAATGAAGGCAGGCAGCGCCATAAAGAAAAATGTGCTTACAAATTGCATAAGCCTTGAAAGGTTTGCATTTTTTGCATTCTTTAAAGCATCGGGCAGTTGCTGCAGAGGCACATGTAAAACAGCATCGGCAATGAGAAAACTTACTACGCTTCCGGCAATGAGCCCAAAACCGCAAAGCAATAATAAGATTGAAAGCTGAGACCACGGGTTATATCGTGGGCGTTGGGCATCATAATCAAACATAAAATTTCTATAGCTTAATTTTGTTGCTTCAAATTTATAGGAGCAGCACGACACGGCTCCAATTATTTACAAGAACCGGTATTAATGATTTCAATCGGCAATATAACATTACCTGATTTTCCTTTGCTGCTGGCGCCAATGGAAGATGTGAGCGACCCGCCTTTTCGCGCTGTGTGCAAAGACAATGGCGCTGATTTAATGTACACTGAATTTATTTCCAGCGAAGGCTTAATTCGCGATGCCATAAAAAGCAGGCAAAAGCTTGATGTGTTTGATTACGAAAAACCCATCGGCATACAAATTTTTGGCGGCGATGAAGAAGCAATGGCCATGAGCGCCAAAATTGTTGATGCAGTAAATCCTGACCTGCTGGATATAAATTTTGGCTGTCCTGTAAAAAAAGTGGTGAGCAAGGGTGCCGGCGCTGCCGTTTTAAAAGATATTGATCTGATGGAGCGGCTAACAAAAGCCTGTGTTAATTCAACAGCACTGCCCGTTACCGTTAAAACACGATTGGGTTGGGATGAAGAAAGTAAGAATATTGTTGAAGTGGCGGAACGCCTGCAGGATGTTGGTATAAAAGCTTTATCCATTCATGGAAGAACGCGCAGCCAGTTATATAAAGGCGAAGCCGACTGGCGATTGATTGCTGAAGTAAAAAACAACCCGCGCATACATATTCCCATTTTTGGGAACGGCGATATTGATTCGCCTGAAAAAGCGCTGGAATATAAAAACCGTTATGGCGTGGATGGCATTATGATCGGCCGCGCAGCCATTGGCTATCCCTGGATTTTTAATGAAATAAAATATTACCTGCAAACAGGCAAACATTTACCGGCGCCAACCATTGAACAACGTGTTGGTGTTATAAAAAAACATTTGCAGAAAAGCATTGAATGGAAAGGGCAAACGCTCGGCATACTTGAAATGCGCAGGCATTATGGCAATTATTTGAAAGGTCTTCCCAATATTAAAGAATACAGAACAAAACTGGTAACACTAAAAGAGCCTGAAGCTATCTTTTCTTTATTGGATGAGATTAATAAAGCTTACGCCGGTATCGAATTACAGCCGCGAAAAATAAATATGAATGAGCTGGCGTATAGCTGTGGTTAATATCATTCAAAATATTTCTTGTGATATACTTTGAAAAAGCATTAATCCTGCTTCTCGATTTTCCCGGTACCGGCGATCTTCTGATTTACCATTGCATTACCCCTGTAATAAACGTTGCCAATGCCTGCAATATTTATATCGAGCTGGTTATCTACAAATAACCAGGCGTCGCCGCTTCCCGCAATTTTTATAGAAGCATTCTCTGATTTTAAATCATCTGCATGATAGTTGCCGCTTCCCGCAATATCAATCCTGGAATCTTTTGTTTCGCCGCTTAAATAAATATCCCCGCTGCCGGAAATGGACGAGCTTATAGTTGGCGTGTTTACATCAAAATGTATATTGCCGCTGCCTGCAATATCAAGATCAAGATGATCGCTGCCTGTAAATTTATTAGTGGTTTTAACATCCCCGCTGCCGCTTAACTTGAATCCTTCAAGCTTATTGGTTGTTATATATACTTTTATCTTATCGGATGAGCGTATATTCACATCATCCTCTGTGCGAATCACCAGTTCATCACCGTTTACTTTTGTTTCAATATAAGGCAGCAGGTTCTCGTCGGTTTCAATTTTTACGGCTGACGCATTGCCCTGCGTGAGCTCAACATTGTAGCTGCCCGAACATTTTATTTCATCGAAGGTTTGAACGGTTCTTTCCTCGGTTTTAATATTGCCATTGCCCTTTACGGTTTTATTAAACGGGTTATAACAGGATGCAAATACAGTAATAGCTGCAAATAGTATAAGGTATATTTTCATAGATAAAATTTTTTCATGCCGCTAAAATAAGCACATAATAAAAAATAGTGCTATACATTTTATAAAAGGTACAATGGATTACAAACCTGCCGCCGGCATCTTTTAAAATCGGCTATCTTCGCGCATTCTTATGACTGAAAAGATTTTAATTCTCGACTTTGGCAGCCAATACACACAATTAATTGCCCGTGCGGTAAGAGAAGCCAATGTTTACTGCGAAATACTTCCTTTTAATAAACTTTTTACAATTGAAGAAACCATTAAGGGCATTATTTTAAGCGGTTCGCCTTTTAGCGTGAACGATGCAAATGCACCGGTAGTTAATATTCCTTCTTTTGTAACGAAAGTACCGGTACTTGGTGTTTGTTATGGGGCACAGCTTACTGCAAAGGAATATGGCGGTAAAGTGGAAAAATCTAACAAGCGCGAATATGGAAGGGCAAAGCTGCATAAGCAGATTGAAGATGATGTGCTGCTTGCCAATGTGCAGGATGATTCACAGGTTTGGATGAGCCACAGTGATACCATTACACAACTGCCTGAAGGGTTTGAACTGCTGGCGACAACAGCGAGCATTCCCGTTGCGGCTTTCAGAAATGCGAATGAAAATCATCCTTTATATGGCATACAGTTTCACGCCGAAGTTTATCATTCTACCGAGGGTAAAAAAATTATAAAAAATTTTCTCGTAAATATCTGCGGCTGCAAACAGGACTGGACGCCGGCATCATTCATACAGGAAACAGTGGATGCTTTAAAAAAGCAAATTGGCGATGCACATGTAATTATGGCTTTGAGCGGCGGTGTTGATAGCACGGTGGCTGCAACCCTTATCAGCAAAGCAATTGGTGAAAGGCTGCATGGTATTTTTGTTGACAATGGCGTGTTACGGAAAGATGAGTTTGAAAACGTGCTTGAAACGTATAATAATATCGGGCTGAATGTAACGGGTATTGATGCGAAACAACAGTTTTATGACGCCTTAAAAGATAAAACCGATCCCGAAGCAAAAAGAAAGGCCATCGGCAAATTATTTATTGATGTGTTCCAGCAAGAGGCCGCAAAAATCCCGGAAGCAAAATTTTTAGGACAGGGGACTATATATCCTGATGTAATTGAAAGCATAAGTGTGCATGGGCCTTCTGTAACTATAAAATCGCATCATAATGTTGGCGGCCTGCCGGAGAAAATGCATCTCTCTTTGGTTGAGCCATTACGCTTTTTGTTTAAAGATGAAGTAAGAAAAGTAGGGCTTGAGTTGGGCATTCCGCCAGACATGATTAACCGCCATCCTTTTCCCGGCCCCGGCCTTGCCATAAGAATACTAAGCGATATAACTGAAGAGAAAGTTAAACTGCTGCAGCAGGCGGATGATATTTTTATCAAGTCGTTAAAAGAATATAACCTGTACAATAAAGTATGGCAGGCTGCCGCTATATTATTGCCGGTAAAGAGTGTTGGCGTTATGGGCGATGAGCGTACGTATGAATATACCGTGGCATTGCGGGCAGTGACTTCAGTTGATGGAATGACGGCAGACTGGGCGCATTTGCCTTATGATTTTCTCGCCCATGTATCAAACGAAATTATAAACGGCGTTCGCGGTATAAACCGTGTTGTATATGATATAAGCAGTAAACCGCCTGCCACCATTGAGTGGGAATAGGCATTAAATTTGATTTTGCGATTACGATCTATGCATTCAGCTATTAAAAAAATTCTTCCTGCCCTGCTTTTCGTTTTTATAACCGGTATTTCAAAAGCAGCAGATACAGTGCAGGCGCCTTTGCGTGTTGCAATATTATTGCCTTTAAATCTTGATTCTGCTTTTAACGGTTATGAATACAAATTGAGCAACGTAAGAATATCCCAGTATTTTTTATCGGGCCTTGATTTTTACAGCGGTGTAATGATGGCTATTGATTCCTTGCAAAAAGAGAATGCCAACATTGAAGTGTGGATTTATGATACGCATAAAGCCAGCCAGTCTATAGAACAGCTTATTGTGCAAATGCAGCCTATGAATTTTTCGCTTATAGTTGCTTCTATTTCCAATTCAACAGAACAGAGGGCGCTTACTTCGTTCTCCGCAAAGAACAGCATACCGGTGATCTCAGCAACATTCCCCAACGATATTTACCTTGAAAACAACCCGTTTTTTATAATGGTAAACCCAACCTGGAAAACACATATACAGGCGGTATATAATTATCTCGCCGGTAATTACCGCGGAAAAAAGATTGTTTTTTTTACACGCCGCGGTTCACTGGAAGACAGGATTGCTGAAGAATTTAAGACGCTGAATACAAGACGGACACTGAATTTTTCTACGGTTATTTTACGGGACAATTTTTCTGCCGCCGATGTATTAAGCCATTTAGATAGTACAACGCAAAATATTATTCTTTGCGGAAGTTTATACGAAGGTTTTGGGCAGGCGCTTATAAAAGTGCTGAACGATAATGGAGAAACTTATTCAAGTACTGTAGCCGGTATGCCCACCTGGAATGGTATGGATGGAACAACAGGCCTGGCATCTGATAAAATTCAAATTGTGATAACCACGCCTTATAACTATGTGCGGGGCGGCGCTTTTATAGATAGTATCTCGGCAAATTATATGCGTGCGTACTATTCAAAACCAAGCGATATGGTTTATAAGGGATATGAAACCATATATCATTTTGTAAAGCTCCTGCTTGCAAACCCGGCTTCTTTTATTAATAATGTTTCCCGGAATGAATACAGGGTTTCAAACGATTATAATTTTGAACCTGTTCGGTTAACTCAAACATCTTTTTTACCCGATTATCTTGAAAACAAAAAGCTATACTATATAAAGATAATTAATGGACGCATTACCATTAACTGATAAAAAAAGAGGCGGTTTAAACCGCCTCTTTTTTTAATTCCATAATGTTCTTCTTCTTTGTATTCTTGTTTTCATTCTTTGAATGTTCCAGAGATCAGCAGCACTGAATGTATTTTTAACTTCGTTGTTAATTCCGGTTGCTACTGTTTCTTGTACCTGTGATACAAGTGTGTTTAGTTCTTCATGGTCAAGATACACTTTCGAATTGTCTGTTTCGTGTTTCATAATTGTTCATTTTGTCAAAAAATCTTTCTATATAGCAGGCAATGCGAAAGAGCTAAAAAGCATTGATTTTATGCTTACCAACATATAAAATTTAATTTTTATGTTGGCGCTGCAAATATACGCACTTTATTGGTATAAATAGCCATTAATTCGTGAAGAAAATGATAATATATAAGTGGTTATATAAATTATGTAAGTACTTGTATAATGAGTTGCAGGTTTAGCCGGGCAGCCTGTTATGCAGTAAATTGTCAACCTTTTTAAACAGGTGGTAGGGCTTATAAACACGCCATTCAAGCAGTTCTATCAGTTCGATATAATGGTCAATTTTTTTCCTGTGAAAATCATACTGGGCAGGTTCACTCATGTTTAATGCAACTACCCATCCGCCGGAATCTTCATTTTCTTCCGCCCATTCCTGGTAATAATCCCTATCGCCGCTATGAAAATTCAAAACGTTTTCTGTAATGAGAATGAACTTATTTATGCCGTTGCCCATCATCACATCAATCACATCCCGTTTTAATGTCATTATATCATTTTCAATAGCATCATTCCATTCACCAATCATTTCAATAATGGCATAGCCCAATTCATAATCTGCATAAATTATTTTCAGGTATAAGGTGCGGCTGCCAAACTCATCCCATTGCGGATGTATGTAATAATTATAAACCGTTTGGGAATATTCAAATTCACTGTACATACGCCCGTAAAAGGGCGATTTCGGGTCTTCCTCCGAGGTATATATATGTCTCCAGTTATAAAATGGTTCTATCTCATGCATATTGTAAATCCTCATCCATCTTTTATACTAAATCAATTTTTCCCTGGCCCATTGCAAAGCTATTTTCAATTGCTGTGCCATTGTAAGTTCGCTGTTGTCTAAAACAACCGCATCCTCAGCTTTTCTTAACGGGCTTATTTCCCGGTTGCTGTCAATATAATCCCGCATTTCAAGGTTTTGTTTTACTTCTTCAATTGTAATGGCGGGGTTTACGGCAAATAATTCCTTAAACCTTCTTTCAACGCGAACAGCAATATCTGCAGTCATAAAAATTTTCAATTCAGCATGCGGAAAAACGGTTGTACCAATATCCCGCCCATCCATTACAATACCTTTATTATAACCCATTCGCTGCTGCTGCGCCACTGCAAATTCCCGCACTTCTTTTATTGCCGCCACCTCACTCACCTTTTCGCTGATTATCATATCACGAATGGGCAATTCAATATTCTCATCATTCATGAATAAAATGCTTTGGCCTGCATCTATATCAAAAACGAATTCCAGGTTTATGTTTTTTAAAGCCTCTTTTACTTTATTTAAATTGGTATGTTGAATTTCATTGCGTAAAAAGTATAGTGTAATAGCCCTGTACATAGCGCCGCTGTCGGCATAAATGTAATGCAGCTCTTTAGCCAGTTGTTTGGCCAGCGTGCTTTTGCCACAGGAAGAATAGCCATCAATAGCAATGATAATTTTATTCATCCGGCAAAGCTGCAAAAAAACTGCAACGAAAAATCAGCTTAATTATTAATAATATCTATGCCGGGGTGTTTTTTTGCATCAAATACAAACTGGCTGTCGTCAAACGAAGCATTTAATGCAATGCTGCTGAAATTAATTTCAATAGTCTCATTCATTTTGCTAACGACTGATGCTTTGGATATAAGGCTGGTGGATTTATTTATATAAAGTGTAATCTCTTTAAAGTTCTGCCGTTTGTCCAGTGGTGTTAATAGTACCTCGTAATTATTTCCTGCTGAAGAAACCAGCCTGATATTAAAATCTTTTTTATTGAAACCGGTTAAAATTTGCTGTGGCGAAAATTCATTATCATCTTTATCAACTTTGGCAACAGTAACTTCATCCCGGCCGTCGAAATTCCATATCTGCAAGCCATTACAATAAATTTCGCTACCATCCTGGTTAATATAATATTTATCACCCTTCATTTTCATACTGCCTTTAGAATTTGAAACCACCTGGTTTTGTTTATCTTTTTGTGTTAAAGAGAAGCTAACATTTATGCCTTTGGCAGACTTTATTTTAGCCGAAGATTTATCCAGGATGTTTTCTGCAGAATTATTATTTTGGGAAAATGCTGCGCAAAACGAAAACGTAAACAATACAAGAAAAAGTTTCTTCATAATACAAATTTCGACATGGAAGCGCTTCAATAGTTTAGCCGGGAAGATTTAATCGCCCTGATTTGCCTTATTTTTCTTTTTATTAACTGATATATTGGCTAAAACTGAATAACAGATGCCTAATTTGCCCGAAAAAACTATCTTTGCACGTTTTATGAAATTTTTACCTGGCATTTTATTAAGCTTATTGCTGCTTTCTTCCTGCGCCTCCAAGTTTGGTAAGGTTATAAAAAGCAAGGATAAAGAGTACAAGCTTAAAATGGCCGAACAATATTATGTGAAGCAGGATTACACTAAAGCGCAACAGCTTTACAGCGATCTTTTGCCTTTATATAAAGGCGATCCGCGGTTTGAAGATATTTACTATAAATATGCTTATACAGCCTACTATCAGAAAGATTACATGAATGCGGAGAATCTTTTTAAAACCTATGGCGAAAACTTTCCAAACAGCGCCAAGGTGGAAGAAACGGAATTTATGCGCTGTATGGCTTATTATAAACAATCGCCAAAATATGAGCTTGATCAGACAAATACGATAAAAACAATGGCGCTGCTGCAGGCTTTTATTAATACGCACCCGGATTCAAAAAAAGTTGCTGAAGCAAACGATATCATTGATAAATGCAGGGCAAAACTTGAATTAAAAGAATTTAGTAATGCCAAGCTTTATTACGACCTGGGATATTTTAAAGCAGCCGGCGTTGCCTTTTCTGTTTTAATGGATGATTATCCGGATTCCGAAAGCAGCGACAGTTATGCATTAAACTCCATCAGATCATATTATAAATATGCGGAGATGAGTGTGGTTGACAAGCAGGAAGAAAGGTACCGGAAGGTGGTGGCAGATGTAAACGATTTTGAACAGCGTTTTCCGCAGAGCAAATTGCTTGAAGACGCCGTTAACTATAAAACAGAGGCAGAAAATAATTTAAAAAAACTTCAAACACGAAATAATGAGCAAACTAAGGAGACAACTCGGCGCTAATACGCTGAATACAGTTGAAACAAAGAGCCTGTTTGATATTAAATCAAGAACAGGCAATCTTTATGAGTCTATTGCCATCATTGCTAAAAGGGCTAATCAGATAAATATTGCTATTAAAGAAGAATTACATAATAAGCTGGAAGAATTTGCAAGCCATACAGATAGCCTTGAAGAGATTCATGAAAACAAGGAGCAGATAGAAATTTCAAAGGCTTATGAAAAAATGCCTAATCCTGCTATTCTTGCAACACAGGAATTCCTCGATGAAAAAATTTATTACAGGAAGAATGACGACGACCTTTTCCGTTAACAGCCTGTAAGTCGTACTTTTAATCCCCCGGTACATCGGGGGATTTTTTATTAAGAAACATGCTTAAAGGAAAAAAAATTTTATTAGGGATAAGCGCAAGTATTGCAGCTTATAAATCCATTCTGCTGGCACGCCTGCTTGTAAAAGAAGGCGCAGAAGTTAAAGTGTTAATGACGCCGGCAGCAAAAGATTTTGTTTCGCCGCTTGTGCTTTCAACGCTTACCCATAATAAAGTACTGATTGATATTTTTAATGAAGATAGCTGGGCTAATCATGTAATGCTTGGCCGCTGGGCCGATGTAATGCTGATAGCACCATTAAGTTGTAATACGCTTGCAAAAATGGCGCATGGGCAATGTGATAATTTACTGCTTGCCGTATATCTTTCATCAACCTGTCCTGTGGCAGTGGCACCGGCAATGGATGAAGACATGTGGCATCATCCTTCTACCCAAAAAAATATGGCTGCATTAAAAGAATATGGGAATATTTTAATTGATGTGGAATCCGGGGAACTTGCCAGCGGATTAATTGGCGAAGGCCGCATGGCTGAACCGGAAAAGATTATATTGTTTTTGAAAGAAAAGTTTTTCAGGCAGGATATATTGAAAGGCAAAAAGGCGCTTGTAACGGCTGGCCCCACATACGAACCGCTCGATCCTGTGCGTTTTATAGGTAACCATTCATCTGGTAAAATGGGTTTTGCGTTGGCTGAAGATTTATATGAAAAGGGCGCCGGTGTTACCGTGGTAAGTGGCCCTGTTCATCAGCAAACAAAATATAAAGGCATTAATGTGGTGCATGTAAATACAGCCGAAGAAATGTATAATACCTGTTTGCAGTTGCATGATGAAATGGATATTGAAATAATGGCGGCGGCTGTTGCCGATTATAAACCGACAGCAGTTGCATCAGAAAAAATAAAGAAAGCAGATAGTAGCCTGCAGCTTGAACTGGCTAAAACGAACGATATCCTGGCAACATTAGGCGCCCGGAAAAAGAATCAGTTTTTGGTGGGTTTTGCATTGGAAACAAACAATGAAAAACAACATGCACTTGACAAGCTGAAAAAGAAAAATGCAGACATGATTGTTTTAAATTCTTTAAAAGATGCGAATGCAGGCTTTGGGTTTGATACTAATAAAGTATCCGTTTTTTTAGCCGGTGGCGAGAATGTTGAAATGGAGCTTGCATCAAAGAAAGAAATTGCCGGTAAAATTGTTGACCTCCTTATTAAAAAAATGCATGCGTAAATTTTTATTGATCTTATTAATGTGCATAACGGGCACTTTGCTTAAAGCCCAGGAACTTCAGGCTAAAGTGGTTGTGCTGGCGCAGCAGGTGGGCACATCGGTTGATAAATCCGTATTTACCACTTTGCAAAACCAGCTCACTAATTTTATGAACAGCCGCAAATGGACTTCGGATGTATATCAGCCACAGGAAAAAATAAAATGCAATTTTATTCTTACCATAAAAAGTGCTGATGCCGATAATGTTTATAATGCCAGCCTGGCTATTCAGGCAGCGAGGCCGGTATTTAATTCTTCTTATCAAACAGCGTTGGTTAATTACCAGGATGCAGATATACAGTTTAAATATGTTCAATACCAGCAACTCAATTTTAATGAAAACAGGGTGCAGGGTACGGATGCATTAAGCGCCAACCTCACAGCCATCTTTGCTTATTATGCATATATGATACTGGGTTTTGATTACGATTCCTTTTCACCAAAAGCCGGCGATCCCTTTTTTTTAAAAGCGCAGAATATTGTAAGCAATGCACCCGAAGCAAAGGGCATAAGCGGATGGAAACCTTTTGACGGGCAAAGAAACCGTTACTGGCTTTCAGAAAATATGGTGAATACCAAGTACAATAATATACACGATATTATTTACAGTTATTATCGCGACGGCCTTGATAAAATGTATGATGATGAAGAAAATGCACGGGCAAGCATACTGGAATCTTTATCATCACTGCAGGATTTTAACCAGCAAAATCCAAACACCATGATCGCACAATTTTTAGTGCAGGGAAAATCACAGGAATATATAGGCATATTTAAAAAAGCCGATCCGCAAAGCCGCACACAGGCATCACAAATTTTAGCGTCGGTTGATATTTCTAATGCAGGTGTGTATAAACAGGAAATAAAATGAAGTATTTGTTTTGTGTTATGTTAATGCTTGGTTTAATTGCCTGTGGTACGGAGGATAAAAAAATTCCTGAAAATGTAATGCCGGTTGACAAAATGAAACTGGTTATGTGGGACCTTCTCCAGGCCGGTAATTATGCAACCATACAAAAAGAAAAAGATACTTCGATTAAACAATTCAATACGGCTTATATGGCGCAGGTTTTACAGCTATATAAGATTAGTAAAGATGATTTTTTTAAAAGTTTCGATTATTATCAAACGCATCCTGAACTAAATAAAATATTATTTGATTCCATCAGTGCTTACTCACAACGTAGACGTGGAGACCTTTATAAAGGCGATCTTCATAAAAAGATAGAATAATAACCGCTTTAGGATTTTTTTAAGTAATTTATTGCAACCTATAACGTTTTAATACGGTCTCTTTAGCAGAGATTCCAAAATCAAAAATCAATTCTATGCAAAAAATCATTTTGTCTTTATGTTTTATAGTAGCCCTTTCTGCCGCAGCATCAGCCCAGTCATTTAGCCTCGGTGGTAAAGTAGGTGCTAACCTCGGTAAGGTTGACGGGCAGAGATTTAAAGATGGCTATAATTTCGGTTATGTGCTCGGCGCCTATGCCGAACTTGGCATAAGCAAAACAATCGCCATACAGCCTGAACTGCTTTTCAGCCAAACAAATACAACTTATAAAGATTCATCAGATATAATACTAAGCAAGCCTGGGGATAAAGTTCATCTCAATTACCTTAATATACCGGTCTTACTTAATATTAATGCAGGCAAGCTGCTTACTTTCCAGCTTGGTCCGCAGTTTAGCGTGTTAATGAATAAAGATCAGAAACTTGGTGACGAAATAACTGATGCTTTTAAAGGTGGTGATGTAGCCGCTGTTTTGGGCGCACAATTAAACGTTGGGGTGCTTAAAGTATATGGCCGCTATAATATTGGCTTAAATAACATTAGTGATGTAACCAATTCTGATAAATGGAAAAGCCAGGCCTTTCAATTTGGATTAGGCATTAAAATTTTATAAGATTTGTATTTTATATTGAAGAAAAGCATCATGCAGTTTGTGTGATGCTTTTTTGTTTACAGCCGCAATCAAGACAATGCTTTTACATTTGTAAAATGAATGCTGTAAAACTTATTGAATGCCCGCGGGATGCTATGCAGGGATGGCATACATTCATTCCAACACAGCAAAAGATAAATTACATCAACAGCTTGTTGCAGGTGGGCTTTGATACCATTGATTTTGGAAGTTTTGTTTCGCCTAAAGCCATACCGCAAATGGCCGACACAAAAGAAGTAATTGGACATTTGGAATTTGGCGAAAGCAAAACAAAAATGCTTGCTATAATTGCCAACGAAAGAGGCGCCAGAGAAGCTGTTGAATATGATGCGATCACTTATTTAGGTTTTCCCTTTTCCATATCGCCAACATTTCAGCAACGCAATACCAACAGCAGCATTGAAGAAAGTTTGCAGCGAATTGAAGCCATTCAATCCATTTGCCTTCAGCATAACAAAACATTGGTTGTTTATTTAAGCATGGCATTCGGTAATCCTTATGGCGATGCATATAACGAAGAAATTTTGTTGCATTGGGCCGATGCGTTAGTGCAAAGAGGCATAAAAGTTATTTCGCTGGCAGATACTGTTGGTGTTGCAACACCTGGACAAATAAAGACCGCTTGCTCCACTTTAATTCAAAAATATCCTTCCATAGAAACTGGCGTGCATTTGCATTCATCCACTCAAAACAGAAAAGAAAAATTAGATGCCGCGTTTAATACCGGCTGTTTAAGATTTGACGGCGCTTTAAAAGGCATTGGCGGTTGCCCAATGGCGCAGGATGAATTAGTTGGTAATATGGATACACTTTATATGATTGAATATTTTGAACAGAAGAATACGATAATTAAATTGAATAAAGAAGCTTTACAGAAAAGCATCACCATTGCAAACGAAATTTTTATATAATACATGCAGTTTTTTGCAAACATCAATATCAAACCACTTGAGCCTTCTATATCATACAGGGATAAGATTTTATTAACTGGTTCGTGCTTTACAGAGCATATCGGCAATTTTTTGATTGAATCAAAATTTAATGCATTGCAAAACCCTAACGGTATTTTGTTCGACCCGCAAAGTGTTTCCGCAAGCCTGTTATCCTATATCCAAAACAAACAGTATAAAGAAGCTGATTTGTTTTATTTGAATGAAGCATGGAATAGCTGGCAGCATCACAGCCGGTTTTCAAATATTGATAAGGATGCATGCTTAAATGCTATTAATAACAGCCAGCAAGAGGCGCATGCTTTTTTAAAAGAGGCTGATTGGCTCATTATAACATTAGGCTCAGCATTTACATATAAACTTGTACAGGGCTCATCATTTTATGTTGAATTAAATGCAGTGGCTAACTGCCATAAAGCGCCTGCACAAAATTTTATTAAACACCTGAATACCATTGAAGAAATCATAACAACCTTTGATACCGTAATTCACCGGCTTTTTTATTTCAACCCAAAGCTTAAAATAATTTTTACCATAAGCCCCGTACGGCATTTAAGAGATGGTGTGGTTGACAACAACCGCAGCAAAGCCAGGCTGATAGAAGCCGTGCATCATTTGGTAAATAAATTTGATAAGTTGTATTATTTCCCGGCTTATGAACTGGTGATTGATGTATTGCGGGATTATCGTTTTTACGATGTGGATTTAGCGCATCCAAATTATGCGGCAACACAATTTGTACTCGAGAAATTTTCTGAAACCTGTTTTAATCAATCAACAAAAGAATTAGTTGAAGAAATAAAGAAAATTGTTATTGCCAAAAAACATAAGCCTTTCAACCCGCAATCATCATTACATAAAAAGTTTTTGCAGCAGCAACTGGAAAAAGCTAAAGATATTTTGCAACGGCACCCTTATTTGAATTTGGAAGAAGATATAGAATATTTTTCAAAGGACTGATCACACATTCTGTGCAGTAATAGTTTTAACGGCGGTTGCGTCTTCCTTATTAAAATCAACCAAAACAAACCACGCGGTGGCAACGAATGCAATGATGAAATAAGCTGTTAATGCGATGTTTATCCAGGGTAAAACTTTATTGGCGCCAAACCAGTTACCGTAATAATAAATAATGCCAATACCTGCAATGCATTTTATAAGCTCCCATGCCAATGCATATTTATTACGGTTCATTAATTCGGTAAATGCATATACGTAAATAAAAATAAATGCGCCATAAATAAACATGGCCGGGCTGCCAATTGGTGCAAGGTTGCCAAACAGCCAGCTAATCAACAGCAGTAAAACGCTTAATTGTACCCAACTCCAGGCATATAATAATGTTGATGATGCAGGATTATATTTTTCAAAATTGTAAGCGTCTTCAATTTTATAAACCGGGTATTTTTCAGCAACATCGCCTGGCCGCCAGCCGGTTGGCATAAACCATATACGCAGCTTGTCTTTCCAGCTTTTTGTGCGCACGGCATCTTTTATCAATAGCCCTAAATGCTGAAAATTTATAGCGATGGGATTCCACGTGTTTACCGGCCTTGTAATTCCGTAAACAGGCGGTTTATCAGGCAATTCTTCCTGGAAGGTTCCAAACATTTTATCCCATATAATGAATATCTGGGAAAGGTTTTTATCAATGTATTCAGGATTGAGGGCATGGTGCACGCGATGATGTGATGGCGTAACAATTATCTTCTCTAAAAAGCCCATTTTTTTAATATGCCTTGTGTGGTACCAGAATTGCGCAAATAATTGTATCGGCGCAACAATGGCAATAACTTCTGTTGGCACGCCTAATAAAGCTGCGGGTATTAACAGAAAAGTAAATAACCGGATGAACACGGAAATGCTTTGCCTTAAGGCGCAGGCAAGATTGAATTCTTCGCTGCTGTGATGCACCAGGTGGCTATTCCAGAAAATATTTATTTTATGATCAATCCTGTGTACCCAATAACCGGCGAAGTCTATCACAATAAATGCAATAATGTAGGTCCATACCGTTGATTGAATATGATAAATGGCAATCTTGTTTACAAGCCAGTCGTAAGTGAGAATAGTAATGCTTAAACCAAGCACATCTTTTGTTACATTGGTAATGCCGCTGCTGAGGCTGCTGATCATATCCATGCCGCGAACTGTGTCATTGCCTTTGTACCAGCCGTACCATTTTTCGAATAGAACAAGCAACAGAAAAGCAGGCATTGCAATCAGCAAAATTTTACCATAAGCTTCCATACAGCAACTATAATATAGTCAAAGGTAAAAAGATTAGGGTTTGAAGTAATTGTAATAAGCGGGAATGCCCGTTTTAAAACAGCAAAATATTACGAGATAGAAGAATTAAAAAGCCAAAGAAGTTTGCTTATTCATCATCTCTGTATAAAGCTTCTGGCTTTCAAGCGTAAGTTTATCAAAATCTACCTGTACCTGTGGAATAATTTCAGAAAGGGTGTTTATTCTTCCTTCTACATCAAGGAATTTATTCAACACCACAATTCTTTTTTGCTCAAGCAGGCACCAGCCACTCTGAAATGTGCCTCGTTCGTAACGAATGGTGTAATTGCAGTCAGTAAGTATCTGCTGCAATTTATCGAGATATGCCTGTGAAGGTTTAACCATGTTGCAAAGTTAAAAGCATAATGGCGGGGCAGTTTTGTTAATTTTCCACAGGTTGTTATTTACAAAAACGTCATTTTGTGACCAAATGAAAAAAATATCAGCTATTGTAACATTTCAGCCGTTTATCCGTACAATAATAAATTCAGATTTTCGAATATTAATTTTACAGCTTTTTAAAGAGCATTTATGACCGAACGGGACTACAATGAGTGCGTTAACCAATATGCTGACAATGTTTTTCGCTTTATCGTGAAAAACCTGCGGCATGAGGAAGATGCAAAAGATATTGTTCAAACTGCTTTTGAAAAATTATGGCGTAACCTTGAAACCGTGAACGCAGAAAAGTCGAAAGCTTTTTTGTTTACGGTGGCATACAATCAAATGATTGACCACATAAGAAAAGTAAAAAGGATAAGTTTAAAAGATGAGTTTAGTGCAGAAACAAGAACATACAGCCAGCCGGTGTCGAACCTGAAAAAAAATTTACAGGATGCATTGAATACGCTGAATGAAACGCAAAGAAGCTTGGTATTGCTGAAAGATTATGAAGGCTATAGCTATGAGGAAATTGGACAAATTACAGGACTGAATGAAAGCCAGGTAAAAGTTTACCTGCACCGTGCAAGATTAAACCTGCGCAATTATTTGGTAAAACCTGAAAATGTGTTGTAAGCTTAAATTTTTTTAAAATGCAAACGATCAACAGAAATAATTACGAAGAATTCTTTTTACTGTATGTAGATGGCGAACTTGACGCCGCACAGCAGCATGCAGTTGAAAATTTCGTTCAGCAAAACCCGGATCTTACTGTTGAACTGGAAATGCTGGTGCATACAAAACTTATCCCTGAAAATATTTCGTTTAATAATAAAGAAGGCTTACTAAGAACGGAAGGGCATAACATTAATGAGACGAATTATGAGGAATTTTTTTTACTATACATTGATAATGAATTAAGCGCTGCCAAACGGGAAGAAGTTGAAAAGTATGTATTGCAGCACCCCAAATTGCAGGATGAATTTATTACTTTAAAACAGGCCGTGCTTGCCCCTGAAATAATAAGTTATGGTAATAAAGAAGATTTATACCGCACGGAAAAAAGGAGAATAGTTTATTTAAAAACTTTGTATTGGGCTGCGGCTGCGGTGTTTATTGGCTTGTGCGGCGTTGGTATATGGATGATGCAAAGTACTAATAGCAATAATATTCGGCAACCGGTTGCCGTAAACAAACCGGCGCAAACAAAACAACCAACGCAAAATACTTTAATTGAAAAACCTGTTACAACAGATAGCATTAAGGAAGAAGTAAAACAGGAACCTGTTATAGCAGAAAAGGCTTTGCCGGAAAAAACTGGAAAAGAAACTATTGCTAAAACAATTCATGTAAAAAAGAAAAAAGCTGATTCAGTTACGCACAGTTCTGAAGATGATATTATACAAAACAAACAGGATGAAGTTGCCTATCAGCCGCCGGTAATTAAACGCAGCACCAATAACAATGCTGCCCGGCAGCCAAAAGAGCCGCCTGTTGACAAAAATGATGTTGCAACCGGTTTGCAGCCAACCTTTAATCATCAACAAAATGATGTAACTGCTTTGCAGGCGCCGGCAGAAGATGATGGCAAACTTCAAAATGGTTATAAAGTATACCAGGTTGCCTATAAAGAAATTAATACAAATGATGAAGACCGCTCTCTTCGCATAGGCATGCTCGATCTTAATAAAGATAAAGTAAAAGGCTTCTTTAAAAAAGCAGGCCGCTTATTCAGCAAATCAAATAACAACGAAACTGAAGATGGCAAACTGCAGGTTGCCAATTTTGAGATAGATACAAAAAAACAATAACAACGAAAACGAACAATACAATGAAACCGAGCATGATGATTTTTTTCACAGTAGAGAAATGCGCATAGCGAGGTTCCATGAGACCATTAAAAAATAAAACTTGTACGAATGAAACCGAGCATGCTGATTTTTTTCACAGTAGAGAAATGCGCATAGCGAGGTTCCATGAGACTATTAAAAAATAAAACTTGTACGAATGAAACGGATATTACTCGCAGGAATAATCATGCTGTCATCGCTGGTAACCTTTGCTCAAACCGATACAACCACAAAGCCATCCACAGAAGATACGGTGTTTGTAGGCAATTTTATCATCATAAGAAATAATAAAGACAGGAATACATACAACGATAGTTTGCCGCCGAGGCGCGAAGATTATACGATCATCAATATACCAAAAGGAAGGACATATGTTAATGCACGTCCAAACAGGCTCATCAGCACTAATTATCTCATCTTCGACCTTGGCTTTGCAAACTATAATGATAAAACTGTTTACGGCAGCCCTGAAGCCGCAGACTTTGCAGCACCGGGCATTGATAAGAAAGACCTCAAACTCATAACAGGCAAGTCATCCAATGTAAATATCTGGCTGTTCATGCAAAAGCTTAACGTAACGAAACATGTGCTTAATTTAAAATACGGTCTTGGACTAAACATGTATAATTACCGTTACAACAGCAATATTTCTTTCCAGGAACAGGCGCCCTATGTTATAATGGATACGGTTGATTTTTCAAAAAACAAGCTGTATGCCGGATACGCAACTGTGCCGTTCATGCTCAATATAAACCCGTTCCCGCATCGCCGCCACGGACTTAATTTCAGCGCAGGCGTAAGTGCCGGGTACCGCATATTTACCCATTCAAAACAAATAAGCGATGAACGTGGCAAAATAAAAAATCATGATGCTTTTGATCTTAACGACTGGATGTTTGCTTACGTTGCTGAAGTTGGCCTTGGCCCGGTACGCATATATGGCAGTTATAGCATTAATACTTTGTTTGAAGATGCAAAACATTATCCATACACAGTTGGTTTAAGGTTCAGCAACTGGTAAACTAATTTCAATAAGAGAATGCGCAATGCTGTTAAGCGTTGCGCATTTTTATTTTAAATACTGCGCAGTTATTGTTTTTGTTACCGGCAAAAGAATAGATGGCATCACGGTTGTGTCACTCACTGCGGCTGAATTTCAGGTGTCAGCCAGGATTTTAAATTTACAATTATTTACCCAACGCTTCACCAACTTCAATAAACGAAGGATATTTATCATCATGTAAAATGGTAATCGTTTCTTTCTTAAAATCGCTGTCCCGGGCAGTTGGAATATTAATGAACTGCTGCGGGTTCCTGTCAACCAACGGAAACCACGAGCTTTGAATTTGTATCATAATCTTATGGCCTTTTAAAAAAGTATGCGCCACATCATTCAATTCCAGTTTAACCTTTGTTGGTTGGTTCGGAACAAATGGTTCAGGCTTTTCAAAGCTGTTGCGGAACTTGCCGCGTATAACTTCTGCACGCACCAATTGCTGCACATTACTATCCGGCAAAACATCAATTATCTTCACTATAAAATCTGCGTCGGTGCCGCTTAAACTTACAGACAAATTAGCTGCAACAGGTCCAAGCAATGTGATGTCATCTTTTAAAACATTGCTTGTATAATACACAACATCGCTGCGTTTGGAAGCAAAGGTTTGATCTGCGCCCATATATTCATTAATGCGGTCATCGCTGCGTTTATCAATATACGGAACGGGATTGGCAGGATCAGAAACATATTCATCTTTCCCTGAAGTGCTTGCTTTTTGTAATAAAAGTTTATGGTCTTTATCCAAACTCCATGTTGCCTGTTTGATATGCTTTGGCGGCCAGGTTTCAAATGTTTGCCATTCATTAGTTCCCGTTATAAAAATGGTGGCTTCACCTTCATTAAAATGACCTTTGCCTTTCAGATAATAATTAAAAAAATCAAATTCCAGGTGCTGGTATTTTGCATTAAGGTCACCGCCAAAATTATAACTTGCAAAACGGTTCCAGGCAGGTCTTTCCCATGCGCCATGCGTCCAGGGGCCCATTACCAAACGGTTGTCGTTGCCGGCATTTTGTTGTTCTATTGCTTTATAAGTATTTAAAGCACCAAACATATCTTCCGCATCAAACCAGCCGCCAACAACCAGTGTGGCCGGTTTTATATTTTTTAAATGTGCCCGAATATTTCTTGCCTGCCAGTATGCATCTTTTGTTGAATGTTCAAGATATTCATTCCAGATTTTTGACCGGTTATGAAAATAGAGATCGTTGAGGTTATGCAAAGCACCTGTCTTCAAATAAAAATCATACACATCTTTTATATCAAGTGTTGAATCAACAGGTGGGTTTCTTTGCCGTGGACCGGTTCTGGGTGCATCAAAAAAATTCAGGAAACCAAAATTATCCATTAAGAAAAATGCGCCGCGATGATTGGCATCATCACCATCAAATTCATCGGTAACAGGCGCTTGCGGCGAGGCTGCTTTTAATGCCGGATGTGCATTTGGCAACGAAGCCGTTGCATAAAAACCGGGATAAGAAATACCATAAATACCAACCTTTCCATTATTGTTATGAATATTTTTCAAAAGCCAGTCGATGGTATCGTAGGTATCGCTGCTTTCATCAACTTGTGTATTATCTTTTTTATTTTCAATGGCCGGCGTCATTTCGCGGAATTCACCTTCGCTTAAATGCCTGCCGCGTACATCCTGATAAACAAAAATGTATTGTTCTTTTATAAATAAAGCATTCGGGCCAAGGCTTCTCCTGTAATTATCTTCTCCATACGGTGCAACAGAATACGGTGTGCGCTGCAACAATATTGGATATGGCTGCGAAGCGTTTTTAGGAATATATACGGCTGTAAAAAGCTTCACACCATCCCGCATGGCTATGCGAAATTCTTTTTTGATATAGTTGTTCTTTATATAAGCAACATTATCGGTATTAGGCTGTGCGCAGGACTGCAGTACAATCAGCGTAAAGAAAGAATATAATATACATTTCATATTGCTAATGTAAGCAGGAAAAGGAAAATGTTTAGGCTAACCATTCAGGTAAACGGGTTGAAAGTGCTTGTTATGTTTTTTTAAAAATAAAAGCAATAATTCCGGCGGCAGTCAATTTCTTTATTCTCATATTTCTTTTCAAGCACCCGCATTGAGTATGGCATCTTCCCTGCTGTTAGTATGAAAAACTCACACCTCCTGCTTCAGCAATTAGAACAAACAGCAAAATTATTGCCGCATATTTTTTACTTTAGCATCAAACTACCTGTCTATTGAGCTTTTATAAAACTTTGTGAGCGGGCAGCTATCTGCCCGATATTTATAGAAGCAAATAATAACAACCGCTTAAAAGTTATCATCCGTAATAATTCTGTACGTTATGAAAATGTATGTTATTGCTGCATTATTGCTATTGCATTTTAATGATGCGGTAAATGCTCAAACAGTTATTGGCAGGCAAAACGTTGATCAGTATCCCATCACTTCAAAGGGGTCAACAACATACGGGCTTACCTGGCTGCCAACAGATTATGCTTCAACAAGCAAAAGCTATCCGCTTATTATATTTTTACATGCGGCAGGGGAGGTGGGCGATGGTGTTGCAGGGTTGAATAATCTTATTAAAGTAGGGTTGCCTAAAAAAATAGCCGAAGGCTGGAACCCGCAGGCCGTAAATCCTTCCGATAAAAAAAATTATCAGTTTATAGTAGTATCACCCCAGGCGTCAACAAGCAGTGGATGGTCATATACCTATGCGCAGGTAGTGTATATATTGGCCGATGTAGAAAAAAGATACAGGGTTGACGCAACAAAGGTGTATATAATGGGCGAATCTGCAGGCGGCGGAGGCACATGGTCATGCGTTACCAATGACAGCAATTTTACAAAGAAGATTGCCGCCATTGTTCCTATAAGCCCCACAGGCGTAAACAACCCGACCAAAGAATATGGAAACATTCAATATATCAGCGGGAAATATGGTGTAAAGGTTTGGACGATATGCGGTACCAGGGACGCTTTTTACAATGCTGTTTCACTGCCTTATGTAAATATTATCAATACCGCAACACCTGCGCCTTTGGTGCCTGCTGTGGCCACAGGCATTGCCGGGTATGGCCATGACACAGCACTCTGGAATAAGGTGACTGATGTTTCCTGGCGAAGTAATACTTTCAATCTTAATATATATGAATGGATGCTGCAATACCAGCGGGCCGCTTCAGATCGATCTGTTAATAAAGCTCCGGCAGCCAATGCCGGCGCAGATAAAACCATTACTTTACCGGTGAACAAAACAACCTTATCCGGCAGCGGCACAGATGCAGATGGAACTATTACAGCTTACCTGTGGACAAAAGTTGGAGGCCCAGGCCAGTTCACCATTACTTCTCCCACGTTGGCACAAACTACTGTAACCAATCTCATTGCCGGCACTTATCGGTTTGAATTAAAAGTTACCGATAATTCAGGGGCTACGGCTAAAGATACGGCCAGTGTAATAGTTTTGCCAAAACCCAATATACCTCCGGTGGTAAGCGCAGGCAGCGATCAAACATTAAAACTGCCGGTTAATTCCACCACTGTAACAGGTACGGCCACAGATGCTGATGGAACAATAACAGCGCATAGCTGGAAAAAAGTTGCCGGGCCGGGTTCCCCTGTCATAAAGCAGCCGGGCTCCCTGCAAACTGCCATTACCGGTTTAATACAAGGCTATTACAAATTTGAATTTTCAGCCACTGATAATAATGGCGCTACAACAAAAGATACTGTTGCTATTAAAGTGCAACCCCAGAATGTTGCACCCGTTGCCAATGCAGGTCGCGACACAACACTGACATTGCCCGCTAACTCCGTAACCTTAAATGGGTCGGGAACGGATGCTGACGGAACGATTTCGTCATATAAATGGGCAAAAATATCCGGGCCTGCTCAATATGTTATCAGTAATAGTAAAGCGGCTAAAACAACCGTAACAGGCCTTACTGCCGGAACATATATTTTTAGATTAACAGTCACTGATAATAGCGGGGACTCTGCCGCCGATGATGTAACAATTGTAGTGAAGACTGCGCTTACAGGTTATAAAACAATTCCCGGAAAAATTGAGGCTGAAGGTTATAGTGCAATGAGTGGTGTAAAAAAAGAAACGACGAAGGATACCGGTGGCGGGCAGGATGTAGGATGGATTGATAAGGGCGACTGGATGGATTATCGTGTATATGTTGATTCTGCCGGTATTTATACAGCCAGTTTCAGGGTGGCAACTCCCTTAAATAATGGCAAACTGCAACTGCGTAAATCCGACGGCACTGTGCTGGCAACAGTTGCTATACCCAATACAGCCAGTTACCAGGGCTGGTGCACACGAAGTATAACTGTAACCCTTCCGCAGGGCTATCAAACGCTGAGGGTTATATCCACGGAAGCTGTTAACTGGAATATTAACTGGATGTCATTTACCCGTGGTGCATCCGCAGGTATACCCATACCTTCTAAAGTACAGGCGGAAGACTACAGCCAGATGTTAGGCATACAAATGGAGCCTACAGGAGATACCGGCGGTGGCCTTGATGTGGGATGGATAAACAAGAACGACTGGATGGATTATTCTGTATATGCTGCCACAGCGGGAACATACAATGTAAATTTGAGATTAGCTACATCAAACTATTCAGCCAGGCTTGAAATAAGAAAGCCGGACGGCACTGTATTGGCGGGGGTAAATATTCCAAGAACCGGCGGCTATCAAAAATGGGTTACAGTAAGCACCTCCATAACTATTCCTTCGGGCAAGCAAACCTTGCGTATTGTTTCTGCCGCAACACAAGACTGGAACATTAACTGGATAGAATTTGTGCGGCCAAACGCAGCCATTGCACAAACACTGAATATGCCTCCACGGGATAGTACAACATTATTCCAGGTATTTCCCAACCCGGTAACTGATAAATTCAACATAGAGATAAACAATGACAGTACAGGCACAATACATGTGCAGGTATGCAGCATCGGCGGCTTCATAATGAAGGAATTTACGCTTGCAAAAAGCATAAAAGGAAAACAAAGCTTTGACTTACGGACTGATGGCCTTGCAAAAGGATTGTATATTTTGCGGTTGCAATATGGAAATAAGGCTGGCTCAAAAATCATCGTGAAGCAATAAAGCAACTGCATTAACAGGATTAAAACTTAAGGCATGGCTATATAAGTATCGGATATTTGAAAGTTATGGTTTACGTGAATTTTATATATACAAATCAGGTAGCAGGTGGCGCTGTTAAGGGTTTTGTTGGGTAGTTTTTTCAGAAAAAACAATACGGTCGGTAATTGCCTGAAACCTGTCTTCTTTTTCAATCAGCAGTTGCAGTAAATGCACCTGGTTGCCGGCACGAACAAAATTATGTTCTTCATATTTGCGGCCGTAATAAATATCATTATTTAAATAATCTGTAAGAAATCGCAATGCCTGCATATAAATCATAAACTTACCTGCAAAAACAAAATGATTTAACTCCGCTTCATTTAGCTCGTTGCGCATTTCATGCAGGTAGCCTTCAGCAATGGCGGTAAAATAATCTTCCCGCATTTCAAGTTTCAAAAAATCTTTTTCTTCTTCACCAAAAGGAGAAATATAAGTGCGCATCATATCGCCCACATCACTTATAAAATAGCCGGGCATTAAAGTATCAAGATCAATTACGCAAATGCCTTTGTTATAATGATCAAACAATACGTTATTAATCTTCGTATCATGATGGGTAACCCTTGGCTTTAAAGCGCCGGATGCTTTTAACTGCTCATATTCTGCAACAATATGCTGCCGGCTCTTTAAAAAATTTATAAGTGATGAAGATTGTTGAATACGTGCCTGGTTACCGTGCATAACAGCCTTCAGAAAATCGTTATAGCGAAGCGTGATGTTATGAAAATCAGGCAATGTTATTTTTAACCTGTCAACCGGAAAACCTGCGAGCAGTTTGGTGAGCTCACCAAACATCCTTGCCGCTTCAAAGGCCTGTCGTGCATTTTCCGCTACATTAATTGTATGGGAATTTTTAATGAATGGATACATTCTGAAACAGCCTTCATGCGTATAAACAAGATCGTTAAGTTCTTGCGTTGTTACAGGCGTACAAAAAAAATATGCGGGATGATGAACTGAAAGATAACCGGAAACAGCCTTAATATTCTCTGAAATATATTCAGGGTGCTTAAATACATCGGTGTTTATTTTTTGTAAAATAAAGCTGCCTTTTTCATCTTCAATTTTCCACGTATGGTTAATTAAACCGTCACCAAATGGTTTTATAAAATCAGGTGCATTTAAACCATAGGCCCTTAAAATTTCATTCATCATAATCTCAGTTTAGGCAGTACGCGATGCAAATCTTTTCCCAGGTCAAACATATAAAACAATTAATGCAAAATAATGCGCAAACGGTTGCTGTACTTTCATGCATGTGGTTATTCCCCGGTTGCATGTATTACAAGATCGCCATTAATAAGAACGTTATGAAAGTTTTCGGATGGAGAAGAATTATTCATCAGGTTAATTAAAATTTCTGCCGCTGTGCTGCCTTGTTTATAGGGATATTGTTCTGCGGAAGCGAAAGGCGGATCTTGCAAAAAAGATGTAATAGGAATATTGGCATAGCTCACAAATGTTATGTCTTTATTTAACCGGAGGTTTAATTTTTTGGCGTGGCGAATGCCATCCAGTGCTACATAGTCATTAATGGCAACAACGGCAGTTGGCCTGGGTTTTAAAGCCAGCATTTTTTCAACAGCAGCAGCAGTGGATTCCGGTGAAAGATCTGTTGACTCCACCAGGCTCATATCTATTTTTATCCTGTTTTTTATCATTACCTGTTTATAAGTTTCGGTGCGTTCTTTGGATGAAACCATTTCTTCAGGGCCGTTTAAAATACCAATACGGCGATGGCCTTTTTTAATTAAAAACTCCAGCATTTGTTTGGTGCCATTCACCATATCAAATGCCACTTTGTGCACATTGGATAACGATGGCACACGATCAAAAAACACCACGGGTATATTATATTTTTCCAGCGCCCTGAAATGATCATAGTTTTTTGTTTGCTTGCTTAAGCTTACAATTAAACCATCCACGTGCTGGTCTTTCATTGCGGTAATAATTTCTTTCTCTACCTCCACATTGTCGTGCGACTGGCCAATAAAAACATGGTATTTATTTTTTCTTGCCACATCTTCAATGCCGCTAATAGCTTTTGAAAAAAATTCTTCAATTAAACTCGGCAGTACCACACCAATCGCAAAGGTTTTTCTTTGTTTGAAGAAGATGGCGATTTTGTTAGGTTCATAACCTAATTCATCAGCCAACTGCTGCACCCGCATCTTGGTACGCAGGCCAATACTCGGATGATCGTGTAAAGCCCGTGACACGGTAGATACAGATATATTAAGCCTTTTGGCGATCTCTTTTATGGTGGGTAATTTATGCTCTTCAGCCATATGCTCAATAATACTTCAAATCTAACAAATTGCTTTACCGCGAAGTAAAATAAATATTGAATGCAAGAGCAGGAACTGTTGCTGCCATGAAAATATGCAGTTGACGGTAATGCGGCGCAACCGTGCTGCCATTATTTATGCTGCCGGCAACATACAATAAAATTTATACGCAGTATAAAATCAATTATTGTAATGAATGTATTTTTTTATAGCGCGGTCGTTTACAATACCAATAAGTAACAGTATAATGAATGCAGCTATAATTGTATAAGGAGATATATAAGCACTTATATAAATATTTTTGGTTGCCAATGTTTCCCGCAATATGAACTGCAAGCCGGCAACTATCGTAAGCGTAGCAATAACGGTAATGATATTGGCTGGCAGCAATTGCCTGCGCAGGAAACGTTGCAATTGCCGGGGTGATGCGCCGAGTGTTATCAGCAAATAAATTTCTTCCCTGGCTGATGCAATGGCAAGTTGTATAAATAATGTGAGGACTATTAAGGCAAATAAAAACATAAGCCCGCCCATAACCCACGAAATAGCAACAACGGTTGTAATAATGCCGCGATACTTTTCAAACCTTGTTTTTTCCGTGCTGGTTGAAAGGTTGTGTGTTTTAAGATAGCCTGCCAGTTGCGGGCTTGATGCATCTTTTGTTTGTATGATAACACGGGATGGATGCTGGTTTACAGCTTCGCCAAATTTTTTATTGGCCCAATCCATGAAAGGCTGCGGCACCAGCACCGATGAAATTCTATCGCTGAAACCAACCACTTTACCATAATAGTTTACGGCGCCTGTTGGCGTTTGTATGTTTATCTGCACGGGCAGGCTGGTAATTAAATCCTGTGAAAGCTGCGGTAAATGCTGGCTTTGCGAAAAACCGAAATTATACATATCCAAAAACATATTGGGGATGATCATGGGAATGTAATTGCTGCTTTCATTCCATTGCCAGGCCGGTGTGTTTACATCAAGAAATTCATCGGGTACGCTTTCAAAAAAGAAGTCGCTGTAAAAAGGAATTTGTTTACTAATGCTTTGCACGCCCACTTTAAACCGGCTGGGTGTAAGCGTGCCTATTCTTTCAACAAAAGGTTGTTGTTTTAAATCGTTTATTTCTGCATCACTTAAGGTTGCTGAACCAACGTTTTTATCGGTAACAGTTTTGTTGATAACAAGGAAATCGGCGATGCTGTCCTGGCTGGTTTTGCTGTACAAAAGTTGCTGATAATTTGCTTGTATCTGCACCGCAGATAATATGAGCAACAAAGCAATAGATAAACCCACAATAGCTATTGCTTTGCGGCTGCGCCCGCCGGCAGTTTGAATAAGTTTTTTTAAAAGTTGATTGAGCATAAGGCCTCACCCCAACCCCTCTCCTTTGGAGAGGGGCAAGAAGTTACAAGTTTAAAAGTTTAGCATAATTAAAATGTTCATCATCTTCCAGGTCGGTTAATAAAAAGCCCGCATTTCGTTTTTTGCATTCAGCATCAATTAATGCAGCAGCTTTGTTAATATTATTCTTATCTAAATGACTGAAAGGCTCATCCATTATGAGCCATTTAAATGGCTGCATCAATGCGCGGATTATAGCAACACGCTGTTGTTCGCCGTAACTGCACATTAATGCCTTTTGATGTAAGATATGTGTAATACCGAGCTGCCCGGCCATTTCATCAATCATATTACTTTCATAGAAAGGCTGCTGAAGCACACGGTTAAGCTCAATATTTTCACGCGCTGTAAGATGGGGAAACAAACGCAGGTCCTGGAAAATGATGCTGATATTTTGCTGGCGCAGCAAAGCAAGTTCATCCGCATTTAATGCCGCAAGGTTTTTATTATCCAGCAAAACATTGCCCTCATAATCTTTGCGCAGCTTATACAGAATATGTACCAGCGTGGTTTTACCTGTACCACTTGGCGCTTTAATTTTTATGTATTCAGGATTACTTAATTGCAATTGTTTATTCCACACATCCGAATGCCTTTGCAGCAATTTATCTTTTAAAGGCGTTGGAACAATGTTTTGTAACTGCAGTTGCATGCAACAAATGTGTGCATTAAAATTCAACCGGCATACTAAACTTTATTTAATTTTTTGGTGACCAGCCACTGAACTCCGGTTAAGCACGGTTGCGTCGCAACACTTGTACAACTGAATTTTATGGCAGCTATGGTTTCAAATTCATGGTTACCGCACTTCACACAATTCATCCCATCTTGAAGTATACCTGGGGCTGCGGAATTCCTGGCGCATTTTCCAGTTGCGTTTGGTGCCGCTGGCGGCAAACTTCAATATATCATCCCGCATACTAAAGTTGATGTTGTCCATCATGCTCATCAGCATGCGGTTGTTGTTTTTTTCTTTCGGAATAAAAAAATCTCCCTGCACCGAAGTATCCTGTATAATACCGCTTAGCATAACGCCGGCTTTTTTATACAGCTTTCCTTCTTCATAAATGCGGTCAATAATTTTCATGGCGGCTTTTATTAATTCGCTCGTAACGCAGGTGGGGTGCGGCAACATAATGCAATCACTAATCGTTGGCCCATGTGAAAAATGACCATCGGCTGAGCGTGGCATTTTAGGAACAACAAATGCACTTATCGCAGAAGCTGCGCCGAACTGGCGGCGCAGCTTTTCGGCGGCTCTTGATGTATAGGTAGCAACGGCTTCTTTAATACTTTGTTTATCTTTTACAGGTGCGCCAAACATGCGCGTGGTAGCAATCATTTTTTTCTGAACCAGTTCTTCATCCATCACAATAAAAGGCTCGCCTTTCAGTTCTTTTATTAAACGCAAACCCACTACACCGCCCAGGTTTTTCCTGGCCCATTCTTCAGGCATTTGGGTTAAATGATAGGCATCGTAAATGCCGAAGGCTTTCAGTTTATTGGCATATTGTTTTCCCACGCCCCACACATCGCCTACGGGTGTTTTATGCAGCGCCCTGTTTACGTCTTCCATTGTTTTTAAAACCGTAACACAGTTTGTTTGCTCTTTATCAAGTTTGGCAATATGATTGGCAACTTTGCTCAGTGTTTTTGTAGGCGCTACACCAACAGATACTTTTACGCCCGTCCATTGTTCAACGGTTTCTCTTATTTGCAAAGCTGCAAAATCAAGCTTTTCGAAGGGAACATCATCCATGTTAATAAAGGCTTCGTCTACAGAATATACTTCCACATTCTGTTCGCCCATTATTATGCGCAAGGTTTCCATTACCCGCCAGCTCATATCGCCATATAAATTGTAGTTGGATGAAAACGTAGCGATATTATTTCTTTCAATTATTTCCTTTGCCTTAAAATAGGGACCGGCCATTTCAACGCCGAAGGCTTTGGCTTCATCGCTGCGGCTCACGATGCAGCCATCATTGTTGCTTAAAACAATAACCGGTTTATCTGCCAGTTCGGGACGAAAAACACGTTCTGCAGAGCAATAAAAACTGTTGCAATCAACAACGGCATACCTTCTATGCCCCCTCATGGAGGAACCGGTAAGCGTGTGCGGTTGTAATATTGTTTCCTGGTGTTGCATGTTGGTTAATATATTCTTGGCGGCTTACTAAGCGCCGTTTGAGTGGCGCTTAGGCGTCAAATAAATTTGTTTGCTTTACTTCCTCCTTCACGCCTTCAAATGCAAACTTTTCTACTTGCTTATAATATTCACCTTCCTTTCTTTTTAAAAGCAATGCATGACTGGCAATAAACCTGCCGTGGAAACCAGCATGCTCTAATTGCTGCCAGCCTTTTTCATATTGCCATGGTTGCAATTTCCGGGCAATGGTTAAATGCGGTTCAGTTATAAAATGCGGCTTGTTGTCTTTATCTATCTTCATAAACTTCTGCGCATTTTGCCGTAATATTTTTACAGCATTCATTATTGGCACTTTACTCACTATGTTTATATAAATGGTGTGCGATGGAAAACTGCCAAAATCTTTCAGTTCAATTTTAAATGGCGCTATGGTTCTTGCATTATTTCTTAAATGATGCCTGATATGTATTTCTGTTGATTGAAATTGCCTGAACCGCATCAATGTTATATGCGGTAAACCCTTCCTTGCCTGCTCGCAGCTATAATCTGTTGCAAATTTTTCTTTGATGGCTTTGATCTCATCCCACAGTGCTTCATGCGGTTGCAATACCAGCAAATACTCAGCAGGTAAAATATGTTTTTCTGCTCTCGCTTCTGCCTCGCTTAAATATTCCTGTATAATGAATGGATGTTTCATACCTATCCCTAAACGGGGAATTTTTGCTTTAATGATTTTCTTTATTTCAGTTTTTAAAAGGGAAAGGGTTGAAATACTACAAAACGAAAAACCTATGGCACAAGGATTTTTATTTTTGTCTTTTAAAAATGAATCGCTTTTGTTTTATGTTTTGTCACTTTCTTTTCTTGAAAAAAGAAAGTGACAAAAGAAATTCAAGCACGGATGATAATACAGCACATCCGTGCACACGCCGTGATTGAGCCTTTGTAGTGCTGATTCTTCGGCTATTGACCATTGATGCTTAGGTGCAACAACGCATGTTTATTTAAGCTTCTTAAATATTATGCTATCTGATTTATTAATCAATATTGAATTAACAATCAGGTTAATCCATTAATCCTATAAATTCCAGTTCAGGCATTAATTCAACGCCGTGCCCAACTTAAACACACTTACCTGTCTGCATTTGTCATATTGATTCTGGCGTTTTAGTAAAACCAGTTCGTCAACCACAAAACGGGCATTGAATGTTTTGCGCGAATAATCCATGATGGCTTTTTCATACACTTGTTGCTGCAGGCTCCTTGCAATGGTTACATGCGGATGATTAATGAGCTTGGCATTGGGGAAACCATTATCATTAATGTATTCATTTATTTTTTTTAACGATGTGGCCAGTTGCTTAAACGGCTCATGATCCTGAATGCGGGCATACACGGTTTTTGATGAGGGAAAACCGCTAAAATTATTGATCATCACATCAAAGCTCTTGTGATGGCTGATGATCTTATACATCCATTTAATCAGCGTTTCTTCCATGGCTTCCTTAGCCAGAAAATTGGCAATTGTTATATGCGGCAATGTTTTTTTTGCAATGCTCACCTTATACTCCAGCGAAAAATTTTCCTTTTCTGCTTTTATCTGGTCAAAAACTTCTTTGCCGGGATGAACCACCAGTAAATATTCAAAAAACCTGGGCAGCCCATATTGCAAACCGGATGAAAAAAATACTTGCTGTTCCATATATATACAATTTGTTTTTTTTTCTGATTAAAACGCTAAGCTAACCAATTTAGTTTAATTTTACTAAAAAAATTAGTCAATAAATTTATTAGTATATGGAAACACAACAGGGTTACAGGGCCGCTTATGCCGGCAGCAAAAATTTTTCACAACATGATGTTAAAACGGCTAATGCCAATGGCTTTGCCGCTGCCGCCGACGATTATATGGAACGCGGGATTGATTTAAACGAGCAGCTTATTTTAAACAAGCCTGCCACTTTTTTCTTTCGCATGAATGGCGATGCCATGATGGAAGACGGCATTTTTAATGGCGATGTTTTAATTGTTGACCGCAGCATAAAACCATCAAGCGGAAAAATAATTGTTGCCATACTCGACGGTGAGTTACTGGTGCGAAGAATACAACGCAATCCAACGTTTGTGGAACTGCAATGCGCCAATAAGCGCATGAGCAATATCCAGCTTCACAACTTTGATGACCGCAGCCATGTATGGGGCGTGGTAACCTGCGTGATACATGTATTGGAACGAAGCCTGTTTGTTACAAAAAACAAAAGTGAATTCAATCAGAAAGATAAATACGGGAAGGCGCAACGGTTTTATTAGAAGCCCTCACCCTCGTTCGTTCCAAAAAAGAGGGATGCCCTGTGCAACGATCTTTATTTATTTCTAATAGTTAGTTGTGCGTAATTATAATTTTTTGGTGACGGACCGCAATTGTCTGAACCACGATTTATAGGATTAATGGATTAACCTGATTGTTTAATTCAATATCGTTTAATAAAATCAGGCAGCATAATATTTAAGAAGCTTAAATAAAAATACGTTGTTGCACCTAATAATCAAGGTACAACAGCTGAAGAATCAGCAGCACAACAGCTCAATCAAGGCGAAAGAAACAAAGTGCTGAATATCTTTTTTTCTTGATTTTTTCTTTGGTTACTTTCTTTTGTATCAAGACAAAAGAAAGTGACAAATGCATTTTAAAAAAGCATAAAAACATTTCCAAATGAAAAACATAACCGATAATCCCAACGCAAAACCGCGGCCCAAAGACCATGATGAAACGGCAACATATCATCATGGCCGCGGCGCACAATTCAATACAAAAAATAAATTTTTAATTAATGAAGTAAGCAAAGAACATGTTGAAGCCATTGACGATTGGGAAGAAAAAACATTGCCAACCGTTTACCTGGAACAGGAAGTAAAAACAATTGTAAACAAAGTTGAAAGCCCTGATGTGGGCATGAGTTACAGTATGAACCCTTATGCCGGCTGCGAACATGGCTGCATATATTGCTATGCCCGCAATGTGCATGAATACTGGGGTTACAGCGCGGGTATGGACTTTGAGCAAAAGATAATCGTAAAGAAAAATGCACCGCAGTTATTGCGTAAATTTTTATTGCATCCGAAGTGGGATGCCACGCCCATCATGTTAAGCGGCAATACAGATTGTTACCAGCCTGCCGAACAAAAATATCGTTTAACAAGAGGCTTGCTGGAGGTATGTAACGAGTTTAATCAACCTGTTGGCATCCTCACCAAAAATTCATGGATATTAAAAGATAAAGATGTGCTGGCCGATATGGGCAGGAAAAATATTGTATCGGCTATGGTTTCCATAACATCGTTTAATGAAGATTTAAGACGCGTGATGGAACCGCGGACCACAACGGCCAAACAAAAATTAAAAGTGATCAATGAATTAAGTGCTGCCGGCGTGCGCATGGGTATTATGATGGGACCGATGATACCGGGATTGAATGAACATGAAATGCAAAGAATAATGAAAGCGGCAAGAGATAATGGCGCAACGTTTACAGCTTATACGTTTATACGTTTGAATGGTGCAATTAAATTTTTGTTTCGCGACTGGCTCTATAAAAATTTCCCGGAAAGGGCCGATAAAGTTTGGCATTTAATTGAGAAAAGTCACGATGGGCAAGTGAATGATACGCGCTGGGGTGTGCGCATGCGTGGTGAAGGCCCGATTGCGCAATTAGTGGCACAGCAATACCGCAAGTATGGAAAACTTTATGGTATGAATGCAGAAGACTGGAGCCTGAACAGGAGCTTGTTTAAAAGGCCGGGCGATGCGCAGGGGAGATTGTTTTAGTTGTCTGAACCGGGATTTTTAGGATTAAAAGATTTATGGATTAAGAAGTTTGAAATGAATATAACATGCAAACAATTGCGGAAAGTGATTGCTGATATTTTAAGCATAAGCATTGATGAAATACGTGCAACGAAAGAAGATCAATTTTTTTATGAATTTGCTATGCCGCCAACAGATGAAGAGATTGATGAATTTGTTTTATCGAGTAAATGTTTTGATTATGAGATGAAAGAGTGGTTGTTGGGTGAGGTTGAGGTGTATTTGTGCAAGAAGCGCAGTATAAGATAAAGGTATGTCGGGTTATTTTGGAAACAATATCAAAATAAGTAATTTTCAAGTTGTTAATAAATTAAAGACTCAAATGTTTGTACCAGTTCAGAATATTGTTGAAAGTGTTGATTTAACTCCAAAGGATGCTTTGCTTCCACTGTTTGAATGCATAGTAAACTCAATAATAAGTTTAATGCAATCAAAACAAGAACATAAGGAAATTCAAGTAAAAATACTAAGAGGTGAATCACCAAGTCAGCAATTAATTCTGGATAACACAAAAACAATTAACTCAATTATTGTTTCAGATAATGGAATAGGTTTCACTAACAAAAATTTCGAATCTTTCGAAACTCCTTTTTCAAAAACACTGAAAGAATTTGGATGTAAAGGTGTCGGTAGATTTACGGTTTTAGCTGCGTTTGAAAGTATTAATATAAGAAGTAACTATAAAGAAGGTGAGTTGTGGAAATATAGGACATTTATTTGCGATGCAGAAAACGAAGTACATTCAATGACTATTGATGATTCAACTGAAAAAAATTTTAAAACAAACGTTGAATTACATAATTGTTTCAATCCTATCATAAAAGATAAAACTGCGGTCAGCTTAGAAGATTTATCACAGGAAATAATGCATCATTGCTTGATTTATTATTTAAGCAATCAACTTCCTACAATTAAATTATTTGACGCTGATTCTGAAGAAGGTGAAGTAATAAATGATTTGTTCGATCGAGTTTCTAAGGAGCGTGAAAGAAATTTTAATGTACGAGAAGAAAGTTTCAAAGCTTATATCATTAAGGTTCCTAAAGAAGGCAATAGGAAAAATCATTACATCTATTATTGCGCAAATTCAAGAGTTGCTGGTCAACCAAAAAATATTGGAAAAATTAATAGCTTATTTAGCTATCCAATTTTTTTAAATGGCAAATTTTATTTTCTTGATGTATATATTGTTTCTGATTATTTAAACAAGCATGTGTATAATGCAAGAAATGGCTTCTCTATTCCGCAGGAAAAAGAAAATAGGTTATTTGAAAATAACGATATAATTTCTTTTGAAGAAATAGAAGAATCACTAGTAAAAGTTTTAGAACAAGAATTTAATTCGCATGTAAATGAAACTAAAGAAAGAAGTCAAAGAGAACTGGAAAAATATATTATTGAAAAGGCTCCAAGATATAATAGTCTAAGAAACAATCCTGACTTGCTTAAAACAATTCCTCCTAATTTAACTGACGAAAAAAAGGAAGAGCATTTATATAGGATTGCTTTCAACGCACGAAAAAGTGTTGAAAAAAACTTGCAAGAGTTTATTGATAACAAACAAATAAATGAGGAAAGCATTCAAAAAATTAAAAAAGCCATTCAAGAAAAAACTTCTTACGATATTGATAGCTTGGCAGATTATATGATGAGGAGAAAAGCAATAATTGATTTATTTGATAAATTTTTAGAAGCAGATAATAATGGAAAATATAAATTGGAGGAAGATATTCATAACCTCATCTTTCCTATAGGATTTACTAATGAAGAAATAAGTTATGAGACACATAACCTTTGGTTATTAGATGAAAGGTTTCTGACATACAAATTTGTAGGTAGCGATAAATCAATTACTTCAATTAGTCAGAAAAAAAGTAGCAAGGAGCCTGATATAATTATGCTACAAGAAAATCCAAAAATGTTTGATAATCCAATTGGTTTTGCTGATAAAAGTAATGGCGAACTTAATTCGATGGTAATATTTGAATTTAAAAGACCTGGCGATACAGCACACCAAAAGAACAAGAATGATTATAGATGGGAATTCTCTATACTTGTTGAACCATATTTCGATGATTTTTTATATTCTCCTGATAAAAAAAATTATAAAGGGAAACATGTTATTTTAAAAAAGGAAACACCAAAGTTTGGTTTTATAATAATTGATGTTTTACCTCCATTGCTTGAGCAATTCAATCTTGATAAAGGTTGGCAACGAACACCTTTTGGTTCATATTATAAAATGGAAGCAAATAAAAATATGCATCTTGAAGTTATGACGTTTAGTAAATTGATAGAATATGCAAGAAATAGGCACATGCCTTTCTTTGACAAGCTTTTTGGAAAATAATTTCTTTCATACCTGACTCATAAAATCTCTACTTCATCGCTCTCATTCCACGCAGAGAATTACATGAAAGAATCACATTTAGCAAACAAAGTTTTTCAAACGTGTTTCTTAGCCACCATAAAAAACATCAGTACAAGGGAGTGACACAACCGTGCTTAATTAAAACACAAAAGCTGGCAACATAAAAATTATCTTCTTATCATTTCACCCGCTCATACACCGAAATCTCTCTATCGCCGGTTGCATTTGCTGTGGTCTGTGTAAAACTATCATTGCCATTGATTGTAATACCCAGCACAAAAGTTTTTCCAATTAATTCCGGCCAGGTTGAAGCGGTAATGGTTTCTGTAAGGTTATTACTGTTATCAAGCGAAAATGTTCCGTAACTGATGCCTGTTCTTTTTTGCTGTATGGAATCCGTATAATAATCACCATACGAAAAATAACCCGCATAAAAAGCCTTGTACTCAATATCACTGTGTTTAATGGTGTCGTTACCGCGCAGGGCATAAGAAGAGACCTGTTTCCAGATTCCATCAAGCAACGTAGGTGTGTTTGTACCGGCTGACCTGTAGGTTTCCGTGATCTTTATTTCGCCTTTATCAGACATTACCTTCGACATGGTTTGTACATAGCCTGTATCGTTTTTAGTAATATTCACTGTATCTGAAAACACGTCAGTGCTTTGCAGGTTTTCTGTAGCGTTGTATGTAATATTTTCTATCAGCTTATCTCCATTAACAGAAAATTTGCCTACTGCAAATGCAGAAACATCCTGCGATGGGTTTACAAGCGTATACATCATAACATTGCCTGCATAAATTTTAAGCTGGTTGTTCTCAACAGAATTCGTATCAATATCATTGCCTTTAAAATTTTGTTTTTCCATTGTGTAAGCGCCATTCATATTTATTACGCCGGTTGAAGTATTACAGCTTACGATCACGGGTAATAAAATGTACACAAGCTTTTTCATATTGCGATTTTTGCGTGAAAGATAAAAGTTTCTAAACATCCGGTATATAAACGTTTTGTTTGTAACAACAATGTTTCAAAGCCTTCAGCGCCCCTCCAAAATCAAACGATGGTAAAATGCGGTACAGAATTGTTTAAGCAATAATTTCGCGGCTTCATTACATGAATCCCAACACAGCAATCTGGATTATAGCCATAATAACAACAGCCTTTGTAATTATAAGGCCGTTTAAATTAAATGAGGCCATTTGGGTTGTATGCGCCGCTTTCATCTTATTAATAACCCAGCTTATTTCTCCCGCAGAAGCGTTCACCGGCATTGCAAAAGGCACCGATGTGTATTTATTTCTTACAGGCATGATGTTGCTGGCTGAAACAGCAAGGGAAGAAAAGTTGTTTGAATGGCTGGCAGCGCTGGCTACAAAGCATGCAAACGGTTCTGCTAAAAGATTGTTTATAATGATTTACGTGGTGGGTATTATTGTTACCGTTTTTTTATCCAATGATGCCACTGCAGTTGTGCTTACACCTGCCGTAGCAGCTTCTATGAAAGCCGCAAACGTTAAACAACCATTGCCCTATCTTTTTATATGTGCTTTTATTGCCAATGCAGCTTCGTTTGTATTGCCTATATCAAATCCTGCTAACCTTGTAATTTATGGAAGGCATTTGCCACCATTGCTGGTTTGGCTGGAGCATTTTATTTTGCCATCAGTTGTTTCAATTGGCATTACTTATTTAATGCTATATAAATCGCAACGAAAATTTTTGAAGCAACCAATAGCCACCAATATTGAAATTCCGCATTTAACAAGGGGCGGAAAAGCTGCGGCACGTGGTATTTGTGCGGCAGCGATAGGTTTGTTGCTGGCGTCTGCATTTCATATGCAGTTAGGGTTACCAACGTTGGTAATAGGCGTTGTAACATCGTTAGTGGTTTTACTGATTGCGCGTGAATCGCCGTTAAATGTAATTAAAGATATTTCATGGAGTGTTCTGCCGCTTGTTGCAGGCTTGTTTGTAATTGTGGAAGCTTTAATTAAAACCGGTTTAATAGAACACATCAGTAATGTATTGGCGCAGTATGCGGCAACATCGCCTAACCTTGCTGCTGTTACAAGTGGCGCAGGAATTGGCATTGCCTCTAACTTTACCAATAATCTTCCCGCCGGGTTAATTGCGGGCAGCGTATTACAAACGACACCTGTTCCTGTTATTATAAGAAATGCAGTTTTGATTGGTATTGATCTTGGCCCAAACTTATCTGTCACA
This sequence comes from Parafilimonas sp., assembly GCF_051953455.1. Classification (NCBI taxonomy): domain Bacteria; kingdom Pseudomonadati; phylum Bacteroidota; class Chitinophagia; order Chitinophagales; family Chitinophagaceae; genus Parafilimonas; species Parafilimonas sp. The sequence continues at coordinate 181,830 of NZ_JBQCIT010000063.1, forward strand.
GGATCACTTGCTACTATCCTATGGCTTGTAGCACTACGCCGTGAAGGCCATGAGGTAAACGCCTGGCGGTTTTTAAAAATCGGCGCGATGGTTATGATTCCTGCATTGTTATTAGCATTGGCTTCACTTTGGATATAATTATTTACGCTTCGTGTTTTAATCCTGAGCCCGGCTTTCAACTTAATGGAAGATTATTCAAACTGGTTTTTTATTATATAGCCTGCATCTTTCAATAGTTTTTCCCTGTTGAATAATTCAACGTCATACCATACCATTTCTTTCACCATTGTTGCAAGGGTGTATGCCGGTTCCCATTGCAGTTTTGTTTTTGCCTTGGTAGGATCACCAATTAAGAGTTCAACTTCAGCCGGCCTGTAATAAGCAGGATCAATACAAACAACTTCCCTGCCCGTTTCCAGCAAATAATCCGGATTTGAGCACGCAGCCACAAAACCTTTTTCTTTATCTCCCTTGCCTTTAAATTCAATGGTAATGCCGAGCTCGGCAAAAGCCATTCTT
>NZ_JBQCIT010000064.1:0-61281 GCF_051953455.1 Parafilimonas sp.
AAATGGAATTACCAGGTTACCGATGCCAACGAAATTCCTTTAGCCCTGGCAAAGGCTTTTTACATTGCTTCCAGCGGAAGACCAGGGCCTGTTCTTATTGATATTACCAAGAATGCGCAGGTGCAAAAATTTGATTTTGCAGGATATAAAAAATGCGATCACATACGCAGCTATCGCCCAAAACCAATTGTTCGCAAAGAATATATTGAAGAAGCGGCAAAGCTCATTAACGAAGCAAAAAAGCCATTCGTGCTTTTTGGGCAAGGTATAATCCTGGGCCAGGCTGAAAATGAATTTAAAGCTTTTATTGAAAAAGCAGGTATTCCGTCTGCATGGACCATACTGGGCTTAAGCGCTTTGCCAACAGACCATCCTTTAAACGTTGGTATGCTTGGCATGCACGGTAATTACGGGCCGAATGTATTAACGAATGAATGCGATGTGTTGATAGCAATCGGTATGCGTTTCGATGATCGTGTTACGGGCCGGTTAGATAAATATGCAAAACAGGCAAAAATTATTCACCTGGATATTGACCCTGCCGAAATTGATAAAAATGTAAAAACGACTGTTCCGGTTTGGGGTGATTGTAAAGAAACATTGCCTTTGTTAACTGAGCTGGTTGATAAGAAGGAACACAAGGAATGGCTTCAAAAATTTAGAGAATATACAAGGCAGGAAGAAGAGATTGTTATAGAAAAGGAAATGCATCCAACTGTTGATGAAATGAGCATGGCTGAAGTGCTTAATGTGTTGAATGAATTAACCAAAGGCGATGCAGTTATTGTAACGGATGTTGGCCAGCACCAGATGGTAGCCTGCCGTTATGCTAAATTTAACCAGTCAAAAAGCAATGTAACATCCGGCGGATTAGGCACCATGGGTTTTGGCTTGCCGGCTGCTATCGGCGCCAAATATGGTGCACCGGAAAGGCAGGTTGTTGCTATCATAGGCGATGGTGGTTTTCAAATGACGTTGCAGGAAATGGGAACTATTATGCAGTATGGCGCAGCAGTAAAAATCCTTATACTGAACAATAATTTCTTAGGCATGGTGCGCCAATGGCAGGAACTCTTTAATGCAAAAAGATATTCTTTCGTTGACATACAAAGCCCTGATTTTGTAACTATAGCAAAAGGTTATGGTATTGAAGGTAAATCCATCAATAACAGGAAAGACTTAAAAGCTGCTTTGCAGGAAATGCTTGATTACAAAAATTCTTATCTGCTTGAAGTAATGGTGGGAAAAGAAAATAATGTATTCCCCATGGTTCCGCAGGGCTGCAGTGTGGCAGAGATAAGATTGAAATAATTGTCTGAACCGGGATTTATCAGATTTAAAGATTTAACAGGATTAACTTATTTATCATGAATGATTCAAAGAATAATCAAATTGCTAAACACTCCTCTTCAGGGGCTGCAGGCAAACAGGAATTCACTGTAACAGTGTATACAGAAAACCAGATTGGTTTACTTAACAGGATTGCCATCATTTTCACAAGAAGAAAAATAAATATTGACAGTTTAAATACTTCTCCCACCGAGGTTGAAAGCGTACATCGTTTTACAATTGTGATTAATGAAACGGAAGATGTAGTGCGCAAACTTTGCCGGCAGATTGAAAAACAGGTAGAGGTATTAAAGGCATATTATAATACCAATGATGAAATTATATGGCAGGAAATGGCCTTATATAAAGTGCCCACCGATGAGCTTGCAGCAAAAGCAAAAGTAGAAAGGCTGCTTCGCGAAAAAGGCGCACGTGTTGTGGCGATACGCCGCGACTATACGGTATTTGAAACCAGCGGCCACCGCGAAGAAATTGAAGGCCTGATGAAAGCGCTGGAACCATATAGCCTGATTGAGTTTGTACGCACTGCCCGTATTGCTATTATTAAAGACAGTAAAGGCTTTCATGCAAAACTAAAAGAATTTGAAAGCGAACAACCGGCAGAAGAATTAGTAGAGAATGAATTTTTAAACCAGCAGGATAAAGTATTTAGCATGTAAGCCATCTGATTAAATAGTAAGGATTAAAAGATTATAGTTTTATTTATGAAGCCACAAAACATTATTCCAATGCTTGCCTACGAAAACGGCATTGCCGCTATAGAATGGTTATGTAAGGCGTTTGGTTTTGTGGAGAATAAGGAAATGCGTTTTATGGAGGGAAATATGGTAACGCATGCTGAACTGATATTGAATGATAATGTCATTATGCTGGCAACACCTTCGGCAGATTATGAAAGTATAAATACACACCGGCTGCATTGTGAACGGATAAATAAGTGGTTGAATAATAATCCTTATATAGCAGATGGCTTATTGGTATATGTTGATAACGTAGAAGCACATTACGCAAACGCAAAAGAAAACAACGCGGAAATCTTATCGGAGATAGAAGATGGTTTTCCTGCCAAACGTTATCGTTGTGCAGATATTGAAGGCCACAGATGGATGTTTATGCAAAAAAGTTAAATAAGAATGTTACATAGCATGGAAAAAGTTTTTAAATACATCAAAAGAAACAGGGAGATATTTTTAGAACTGGTAAACAGCTTAAGCATTGATCAGCTCAATAAAATTCCGGCAGGTTTTAATAATAATATTGCCTGGAATTTCGGGCATATTGTTATAAGCGCTCAAGCATTGTGCTATGTGCGCCCCGAAATAAAACCGGATATGGATATTCCTTTCAAAATAAAATATCAAAAGGGCTCAAAGCCTGAAAGTTTTATAATGCAGGAAGAAATTGATATACTGAAGCAGCAACTTCTTTCAACTATAGATGCTGTTGAGCAGGATGTGAAGCAGGGCGTGTTTAAAAATATCAAGCCATATTCAACGGCTACTTATGGTTATGAAATGAATACAATTGAGGAAATTCTTACCGCCACACTGGCGCATGATTCATTGCATTATGGTTACGCTTTGGCCCAAAATAAATTAGTTTAAACAGCGTTATGAAAGCTGAAAAAGTAATACCGGTATTAAGGATATTCGATTACAACAAAGCCATCGAATTTTATGTGGACTGGCTTGGGTTTAAAGTGGAATGGGAGCATCATTTTGAAGAGAATACGCCGGTGTATATGGAAGTTACAAAAGGTGATATTACATTTCACTTAAGTGAACATCATGGTGATGGAACGCCCGGAACACATGTATTTATATGGTGTGAAGGCGTGGAAGCATATCACCAGGAACTCATTAGTAAAAAATATAAATACAACAGGCCTGGCCTTGAAAAAACATTTTATGGCGCACTCGCATTTACGGTAAATGATCCTTTCAATAACAAAATAATATTTAACCAAAAGCTAGATGACAAAACCAATGAATAAACTGCTTGTAAACATATTGCTTGTTTGTTTTATTGCTGTGTTTGTAATAACCGGTAATGCACAAACCATCGTTATTCAGACACAGAGCACTTCTCTTGCATTGCGTGTAAATAATAATAAGCAATTGCAGCAGCTTTATTTTGGTAACCGTTTTTCCGACACATCGGCTTACGCCGCTTTTAATATGGCGCGAACACCTGCTTTTCCAACGGCCGGTATCAATTATAACAACGAACCTGCCATGCAGGTGCAGCATGTTGATGGCAATATTTCTTTACAGCTGAATTACGTAGATCATTCAATAGAAAAGCCAAATGATGATATTACCATCACGCATATTAATTTAAAAGATCCTGTTTATCCCTTGTATGTAACGCTCCATTTTGCAGCTTACAATAAAGAAAATATAATTGAAGAATGGACAAGTATTCGTCACGAAGAAAAAGCACCGGTAATTTTAATGCGCTATGCTTCTTCGTTTTTGAGTTTGAACGATAATAACTTTTATCTCACACATTTTTATGGCGACTGGGCAAGCGAAATGCAGTTAGAAGAAACAAAACTGCCCGGTGGCATCTTTAATATCCAATCTAAGTTGGGTACAAGGGCAACGAATTCTGAATTGCCGTCGTTTATGATATCGCCCGGCAAACCCGCGGAAGAAAATGAGGGTGATGTGTTTGCCGGCTCGCTGGCATGGAGCGGAAATTTTAACCTGCAGTTCGAGAATATTCAATACGGTCGCAGTGGGGGTTCTTTGAAGATTATTCCCGGCATTAATGCTTATGCTTCCAACTATTTATTAAAACCAAAGGAAACCTTTAATACACCACATTTCATCTTTACTTATACATCGAAAGGTAAAGGACAGGCCAGCAGGAATTTGCATGCATGGGCTTTAAAATATGGTGTGTGGAATGGCTATCAAACCAGGCAAACTTTACTCAATAACTGGGAGGCCACTTATTTCAACTTTACGCAGGACACATTGGTGAATCTCTTTGATGGCGCCAAAAAAATTGGCGTTGATTTATTTTTATTGGATGATGGATGGTTTGGTAACAAGCATCCCCGTCATGCAGACACGGCAGGCCTTGGCGACTGGCAGGCGAATAAAACAATATTGCCTGATGGCATTGGGTATCTTGTAAAGAATGCAGAAGCAAAAGGCATTAATTTCGGTATATGGATTGAGCCTGAAATGGTAAACCCGAAAAGCGATTTATATGAACAGCACCCCGACTGGATTTTAAAATTACCCAACAGGCCTGAAGACCTTTCACGCAATCAGTTGGTACTCGATCTTACCAATCCCAAAGTGCAGGATTTTGTTTATGGCGTATTGCATAATCTTCTTACAGAAAATCCACGCATAGCATATATAAAATGGGATTGTAATCGTCCCATGACGAATGCCTACAGCCAGTATCTCGGTGCCAACCAGCAGGCATTATATGTTGATTATGCAAACGGCTTATATAATGTTTTGCAGCGGGTGCGCAAAGAATTTCCAAAACTTGAAATGATGTTGTGCTCCGGTGGCGGTGGCCGTGCAGAATATGGTGCATTAAAATATTTCAATGAATTTTGGGCCAGTGATAATACTGATCCTGTTGAGAGAATTTTTATGCAATGGGGTTACTCTTATTTTTTTCCGGCAGCTACAATATGCGCACATGTTACCAACTGGGGAAAACAAAGTTTGAAATATAAAATCGATGTTGCCATGCAGGGCAAGCTTGGCTTCGATATAAGAGTGAATGATCTGAGCAATAAGGAAATTACGTTCTGTAAAACAGCAGTTGATAACTATAAACGTTTACAAAATGTAATTAACTATGGAAGTTTATATCGTTTAATCGCTCCGTATAATAATAGTGCCGCATCGTTAATGTTTGTTGACAGCAGCAAACAGAAGGCTGTGGTGTTTGCCTACAACATGTACACAAAAATGGGAGACCAGCTTCAAAATATACAAATGAATGGCCTTGATGCAACAAAACAATATGAGGTAAAGGAAATTAATCTTGAAGACGATAAGCGTCCTGCTTTCAGGCAAAGCGGTAAAATATTCAGCGGCGAATTTTTAATGAATGAAGGATTAGGCTGGTATTTGCGCGGCTCATTACAAAGTTCAATTTTGGAATTAACTGAAGTTAATTAAAGAAGATGATGTTACCAGCTATAGAATATAAATTAAGCTTCCGTTGTGTCACTCCCTTGTGCTGCAACAGGGCTATTCAGCAGTTAATGCTAAACTGTAATCACCATACAATTTGGAGTGCAATCAATCAGTAATCAATAAAAAAACAATTTTAAATTTTCAAATCATCAAATTATCACTTTTAAATGGCAAAACTAAATTTTGGCGGAGTAGAAGAAAACGTTGTAACACGTGAAGAATTTCCGCTCAGTAAAGCACAGGAAATTTTAAAAAATGAAACTGTTGCAGTAATAGGTTACGGCGTACAAGGCCCGGGCCAGGCGTTAAATCAGCGCGATAACGGCATTAATGTAATTGTGGGCCAGCGCAAAAATTCCAAAACATGGGATAAAGCAGTTGCCGATGGTTTTGTGCCCGGCGAAACTTTATTTGAGATTGAAGAAGCCCTGCAAAAAGGCACCATTATTTGTTACCTGCTGAGTGATGCCGCACAAATTGAATTGTGGCCCACTGTAAAAAAACATTTAACTGCGGGCAAAGCATTGTATTTCTCTCATGGTTTCGGAATAACTTTTAACGAGCAAACAGGCATTATTCCTCCGGCTGATGTGGATGTATTTTTAGTGGCGCCAAAAGGTTCAGGCACTTCATTAAGAAGGATGTTTTTACAGGGCCGCGGCTTAAACAGTTCTTATGCTATCTACCAGGATGCAACCGGTAAAGCTAAAGACCGTGTAGTTGCATTAGGCATTGCTGTTGGCAGCGGTTATTTGTTTGAAACTGATTTCAGAAAAGAAGTATTCAGTGATCTTACCGGTGAGCGTGGTACATTAATGGGCGCTATACAGGGCATCTTTGCTGCACAATACCAGGTATTGCGCGATAAAGGCCATTCTCCTTCCGAAGCATTTAATGAAACCGTTGAAGAGCTTACGCAATCGCTTATGCCGCTGGTAGCTGAAAATGGTATGGACTGGATGTATGCCAACTGTTCTACAACTGCCCAGCGCGGTGCATTGGACTGGTGGAAAAAATTCCGTGATGCAACGGCGCCTGTATTTAAAGAATTATATGAAAGCGTAGCAACGGGTAAAGAAAGCCAGCGTTCAATCGACAGCAATTCACAACCGGATTACCGCGAAAAATTAAACGAAGAATTGAAAGAATTGCGCGAAAGCGAAATGTGGCAGGCAGGTAAAACGGTTAGAAGTTTAAGGCCGGAAAATCAGAATGTATAATTGTTATAATTACTTGTAAATACGCATAAATTTATTTTATGCGTATTTTTACATTTATGAAAACGCGATTAAATTTAACCATTGATGAAGATTTGCTTAAGAAAGTAAAGCTGTATGCCGACAGGAATAATGAGAGCATTTCTAATTTGGTAGAAGAATATTTTGAAACTATTGTAAAGAAGCCAAAACGGAAATCTTTATTAGATCTTTTGGATGAATTGCCTAAGCCGAAAGAAATTTATCCGAAAGATTTTGATTTTAAAGAAGAATATTATAAAGAAAGGGCAAAGAAGTATGGCTTTTAGAATAATGCTTGACTCCAACATAATTCTTGATCTTTCTCTGCAACGGTCAGATGATTTGGAAGACCTTAAGTCAATTTATAGAAAAATTACCGAAGGCGAGTTCAGATGTTATTCAACAACTTCGATTATCCATACATGCGCTCACTTCTTAATTAAGTCTGTTAGGCTTCAAATTGCAAAAGAGATTCTTCTGAGTTTATTGGTTAATGTAAAAATTATTGAAGCAAATCATGATCTTGTAAAAGACGCAATACAATCTGAATTTATTGATATAGAAGATGCTTTACAATATTATACAGCAATGCATCATAAATTAGATTGCATTATAACAAGAGATAAAAAATTCATCAAAGCCGCAAAGCCGCAATTGCCTGTTTGTAACCCTGCAACTTTTATAAAAAAATATTTGAATTAAAATGAGCACAGCAACTGATACAAAACCTGCCTTTGATTTCCAGGCAGCAGCCCTGCGATTAAAAAACGTGGCTATAAAAACGCCATTGCAATACAACCGCAATCTTTCAAAAAAATATAAATGCAATGTTTATTTAAAGCGGGAAGATTTACAGGTGGTACGTTCTTATAAACTGCGCGGCGCCTATAATATGATGAAAAGTTTACCCGCGGAACAGCTTGCAAACGGCGTAGTATGTGCAAGTGCCGGCAATCATGCACAGGGGTTTGCTTACAGTTGTAAAAAACTCAATGTACATGGCGTTGTATTCATGCCTGTAATAACGCCTAATCAAAAGATCAATCAAACAAAAATGTTTGGGGATGACAATATTGAAATAAAACTGGTGGGGGATAATTATGATGAATGTGCGGCAGCAGCTAAGGAATTTACGAAAGCCAATAACATGACCTTTGTTCATCCTTTTGATGATCCGCGTGTAATGGAAGGCCAGGCAACCGTGGGGATGGAAATACTGGAACAAATAGATAGCGCTCCTTCAGGCGAAAGCGGCATTGATTATTTGTTTGTGCCTGTGGGTGGTGGCGGCCTGGCTTCGGGCGTTGGTACTTATTTTAAAACCTATTCACCTAAAACAAAAATTATTGGTGTGGAACCGGAAGGCTCTCCTTCCATGTATAAAGCTTTTCGCGAAGGGGGTCCTGTTACATTAACCACTATCGACACCTTTGTTGATGGAGCAGCCGTAAAACGTTCCGGCGATCTTAGCTATAAAATTTGCAGTGAAGTATTGGACGACCTGCATCTTTCTCCCGAAGGAAAAGTTTGCTCAACCATTTTACAGTTGTACACGCAGGATGCAATTGTTGCAGAACCTGCCGGCGCTTTAACGGTGAGTGCCTTGAGCGATTATGCAAATGAAATAAAAGGTAAAAATGTTGTTTGCGTGGTAAGTGGCGGCAATAATGATATTGACCGCATGAATGAAATAAAAGAACGTTCCCTGCAATACGAAGGCTTAAAACATTATTTCCTTATCCGCTTTGCACAGCGCCCCGGCGCTTTAAAGGAATTCGTTAATAATGTGCTTGGCCCTGATGATGATATTACCCGTTTCGAGTATATGCAAAAACACAACAAGGAAACCGGCCCGGCACTGGTTGGCATAGAATTAAAAAGAAAAGAAGATTACAAGGTGTTGTTATCAAACCTTAAAAAATTCAATATTAATTATACAGAGCTGAAAAAGGATGATAACATGTTTGGTTATGTAGTATAAGCTCTTCAGCTTGTAAACTTGTTTTAGGATGTAAAGCTTTTGCAGCCATGTTTTATTTACATTTACCTCTATGAAGGATAAGCAAAAGCTTTCACTGTTCGATATTACAATCATTGCAATTGGCCTCGTGGTAGGCATGGGCATTTTTAGAACAGCAAAAGATGCGGCCGCTGCTTCCACATCTCCCGCCATGTATTTTGGCGTTTGGATATTAGGCGGTTTAATCGCCATATGCGGAGCGCTTACTTATGCGGAAATAGGTTCCCGTTACCCGGTAACCGGCGGCTATTATAAAATATTTGCTGTTTGCTATCATCCTTCACTTGCCTTTGGCATTAATTGCATCATTCTTATATCAAATGCCGCATCGCTTTCCGGTGTGGCGCTTATTGGCAGCGAATACATTGCACCGCTTATTTTCGAAAACCCCACTGCATTTAATGAAGCCATGCTGGCCATTGCGGCTATTGTAATATTCTATGGTGTAAACCTCATGGGTTTGCGTATGAGCTCGAATACGCAAAATGTACTCATGATTATTAAACTGTGTTTAATAATCGTTTTGATTTCCGCCCTTTTCTTTCCTCAGTTATACCATGCAAACGCAGAAAGTATAACTTCAACAACCACTGCCGTTTCAACCAATAGCATTTTGCTTTTTGGGATTGCGTTAAAAGCCGTTTCATTTACTTATGGCGGTTATCAGCAAACCATCAATTTTGGGGAAGAAGTGCATAACCCGCAAAAGAATTTGCCGCGTGGTATTGTTATGGGCATTATTACAATCATCACATTATATCTCTGCGTAAATTATTCGTATTATAAAATCATTGGCTTTGAAGAATTAAAATCCACAAAAAGCATTGCCGCTATTGTTGCCGGAAAAATGTTTGGCGCTGCCGGTGGCTATACAATTTCCATATTATTGTTTCTTGCCGTGCTGGCATATGTAAATGTTTTATTGCTCAGTAACCCGCGTGTAATGTATGCTATGAGTATGGATGGCATTTTGCCGAAAGCTTTTAAAAAGAAAGATGAAAAGAAAGATGTGCTTACTGTAAGTCTCAGCGTGTTTGCCGGTATCTGTGTTATTGTTTTATTCTTTGCAGACAGGTTCGAGCAAATACTCAGCTTCACCATATTTTTAGACAGCATTGGTATGGCCACTTCAGCCGGCGCTATTTTTATTTTGCGCAAACGCACCAAACATCTTGATAACACCGGCATTTATAGAATGCGGTTATACCCCATATTGCCAGTCATCTTTATACTTGCCTACATGTTTGTAGGCACGGTTATCGCTATCACTAACCCGGAATATGCCGTAACAGGCATCAGCGTATTAACGGCTTTTATTATACTGTATTTCATCTTTCGTAAAAAGGGAAATGGTGATAATAACCTTTCAGATACGGTTTTACTGAGGCAGGACGTGTAATTTTTGCAGAATCAACTCGTTGCCAATTATGACAAGCCGCTGACTTTACAAATGTTCCATTAATGCAGCATGTTGTACTTTTACACTTTTTATGGCATATTTTAACTGGAACGATACCAAGAACCTTTTTTCGAAACTAACCTTTCGCCGCGTTTTTAATGCCGCTAAAGTGGTTACGAGCTACCAGTTGAGCAAACTGTTGAAAAAGCCCGTGCAATGGGGTTACCCTATATCTATTTCTTTTGAACCCACTACTTCGTGCAACCTGCGTTGCCCGGAATGCCCGAGCGGTTTGCGTGCCTTTACCAGGCCAACCGGCATGCTGAAAAAAGATTTTTTCAGGCAAACGATTGATGAAATTCATAAAGAACTTTTATATCTTATTTTTTATTTCCAGGGCGAACCTTTTTTGAACCCTGATTTTCTGGACATGGTGAAATATGCACACGATAAAGGTATTTACACCGCCACATCAACCAATGCCCATTTTCTTACCGACGAAAAAGCTAAACGTACTGTTGAAAGCGGCCTCGACCGTTTGATTATTTCTATCGACGGCACTACACAGGACGTGTATAAACAATACCGTGTGGGCGGTAATCTTGAAAAAGTATTGGCAGGCGCCCGCAATATTGTGAAATGGAAAAAAGAACTCAACAGTAAAACACCGTTTGTGTTCTTCCAGTTTTTAGTGGTAAAGCCAAATGAACACCAGATAGAAGATGTAAAACGTCTTGCCAAAGAAATTGGTGTTGACCAGGTGCGTTTTAAAACAGCGCAGGTGTATGATTATGAAAACGACCCGCATAACCTTATTCCAACTATTGATAAATACAGCCGTTACCGCAAAGATAAAAACGGCGTTATGCAAAGTAAAAGCGGCATGAAAAACCACTGCTGGAAACTGCAGCATGCCAATGTAGTAACATGGGACGGCATGGTAGTGCCCTGCTGTTTTGATAAAGACGCCATGCACCGGCTGGGTAATTTAAACACACAGTCATTTAAAGAGATATGGCATAACGATAACTACAAACAATTTCGCAGCGAGCTGATGAAAAGCCGCAAAAATATAGACATCTGCGCCAACTGCAGTGAAGGCTTAACGGTTTGGGAAGATTAACCGGCCCTTAGGTTTACGTTAATATAGATTCACAAATGTAATCAGGGATAATGCCCGAAGAACGTATTTGCAGCGGGGCATCTTCCCGGCTTGTATTGCCCGAAAGCACCAGTGTTGTTTTTACACCGAATTTATTGCCGCCGAGTATATCGGCCTGCAAAGTATCGCCCACCATTAATATTTCATTCCTGTTATAGCTGCCCATAGAATTTAATTCATCATAAGCATAAATAAACATCTGCGAATCAGGTTTGCCAAAATGAATAAACTTCCTGTCGAGTATGCTTTCAATAAGCTTGGCGATGCCACCTGTTGCAACAGCCACATCATTTTTTGAAACGGGATAAAATTTATCGGAATTGGCAACAATTACCGGCAGGTTCTTATGACGAAGCAGGTTTACTGTTTTTGTAATATCCGTATTCCAGTCAAAGCCTTCATCATCTAAAAATACAAGCGCACTTATATTATTTAAATTTCTCAAATCAACATCACGAACCGGTATATGTTCAAGCCCGGATTGCAAAATATAATGAGCAGAATTCTCCGTGCCAAGGTAGGCTATTTTACCATCCGTTATTTTTTGTTCGAGGAACTGTTTCGCCATCATTCCCGAAGTAATAATTTCGTGTTCCTGTATATCGTGTAATCCAAGCCTGTGAAAGCTTTCAGCCTGCTGCAACTGGCTGCGTGAAGCATCATTGGTTAACACGCGGATAATAATATCCCTGCTGCGTAAAAAATCAATCGTGTGGCGCACGCCGTGAATTAAGCCATTATAATTTTTTAATACGCCGTACGAATCAAGAAACACTACTTTAAATTGTTCTGCAATTGAAAGGAATGATTGTATCTGCATGCTTACAAATTAAGCGCTTTTAATAATTTATCTGCATCAAATTCTTTTTCAATAGAAGGAAGGTATATCTCAAAGGCTTCACGTTGCAGCTTGTTGGCAAACATTTCATGAAAAAAATAACGGCCATCTTTAACAACATAATTCAAAATAAAAAAGCGATATACTTCTTTCAGAAACACTATTTCATTTGCGGTTAGCGGATATACGGCGTGATAGGCTTTGAGAAAACGTATAAACCTGTCTTCCATTAAAGGCCCGATATAATAACTGAATGCAGTGCGGTCGCCAACATTGGAAACAACGCGGCTGAGAAAATAAAAATCCATCATGCGGGTTGACATGCGGAACCAATCGTAATCCCAGCGGGAAAAAAGTTTGAATGAAGTGGTAGATGCAATGGAAAAATTGCCAATGTTCCAATCCACAAAAACCGGCATGCGCTCAATACCCGAATGGCGGAATACTTCAAATTCCTGCAGCAATAAATTACATTGTTCGCGAATAACATTTTCATGCATGCGGTGTTCATAACGCCCGTCATCTGTTTCAAGATATTGCAGCAAAGCGTGAATATCTGTTTTGAATGATTTGGATGATGTAGGCAGCGTTTTACGGATATTAAAGCATGCTTTATGAAACAGCGCCAACTGTTCTGCAAACTTTTCTATCTGCTCTTCATTCAATCTTCTTGGCGACCGCTTTTTTATTTGAATGGGGCGATAAAATATAACCCATGCATCAATAACATCTGTTTTATAACGGTGAATAAAAAGCTTATTGCCTTTCATGAGTGAACGTGCCAGCACGTTTTCAAATGGTGCGGGCATATTGTTGCTCATTACATCAATAATCTTGTGGTCCTGTTCAAAGTGTTCAAACCTGCCGTAATAGGAAAGCTTGGCGATAATGAAATTTTCATCTTCAAACTTAACCCTGTACACATGGTTGGTTGAGACTTTAGCGCTTATATCAACAATGCTTATAATTTTTCTTGTTTCATCATAAGCTTCCCAGGCTTCCTTTACAATGGCCGTAAAATCTATAAACTGCAGCATATTCTCATTTATGGTGAACATGAATTATATATTAATTCCTATACTTTTTTTAAAATGATGGAGACTTTGAGTTTGAAACCCCTGCCTGACTGCACGTTTACTATGCAGCCACGCAGCAGGGCAGATGAATAACGATATACAGTACAAGGGAGTGACACAACCGTGCTTCATATCAGTTCATTTGCTGCAAACAAAAATCTGTATTATATAATTTCAAAATAGCGTTTCAATTCCCAATCGGTAACCTGCTTTTCAAACTGGCGGCATTCCCATTCGCGGGTACGGATGAAATGATCCGTAAATGTTTCGCCAAAGAGGCTGGCTGCGATGTTTGAGTTTTTCATAATAAGCGTTGCCTCCTGCAAAGTTGCCGGTAACCGCTGTAAAGATTTAATATCATAAGCGCTGCCTTTAACCGCATCAAGATTAAGGCTGAGCTTATGTTTGATGCCATACAGCCCGGAAGCCAGGCTGGCCGCCATGGATAAATAAGGGTTGGCATCCGCGCCGGGCACCCTTGTTTCCAGCCGCGTTGCAGCCGGCACATGATTAATAACACGCAAAGCGGTTGTCCTGTTTTCTATGCCCCAGCTAACGCCTGTTGCTGCCCATGCACCTTCCACATAACGCTTGTAACTGTTTATGGTGGGTGCATACATGGGCATGATAAACGGAAGGCAATATAACTGGCCGGCAATATATTGCTTCATTATTTCGCTTAAACCATTGGCATCGCTTTCATCTTTAAAAATATTATTGCCGTTTTCATCTTCAAGGTGCTGATGAATATGGCCGCTGCAACCCGGCAATGCACTATTCCATTTTGCCATAAACGTTGCCATTAAACCATGTTTGTAGGCGATTTCTTTTACCGCTGTTTTAAACAATACAGCACGGTCTGCCGCTTCCAGTATATCCGTATAGTCAATGCTGGCTTCATATACGCCGTTGCCGGTTTCTGTATGCAGGCCTTCCAGCGGCACATCAAATGCATTTAAAAGATTGAATAAATCATAGTAGAAAGCCTCATGCTGCGAAGTGCGCAGCAACGAATAACCAAACATGCCGGGCGTTAATGGCTGCGGGTTTACGTAATGTTTATCGCTTAATGTTTGCGGCGTTTCTGTAAAATTGAACCATTCAAATTCCTTAGAAAAAAAGGCCTTAAAACCAAGTGCTTCACATTGTTCACTTATATGTTTTAATAGAGTGCGCGGACAGGCTGCTGCTACTTCAGGTGCATGGCTGAAATCGGCAAGAAAGAAAGGGATATTGTTTTGCCAGGGAATGGTTCTATAAGTATTTAAATCAATGGTGGCAAATGCATCAGGATAACCCGTATGCCAGCCGCTTACATCGCCATTGGTATAGCACACATCATTCATATCCCAGCCAAAAACAACATTACAAAAACCAACACCGTTTTCTATGGCTTTTACAAACTTGTTGATGTTGATGATCTTGCCCCGCAGCACGCCATCAATATCTGTTACGGCAAATTTTATTTTATCAATATTGTTCTCCTGTAACCGCTGTATGATATCGGATTTCATCGCTTGTGTTTTATTTTTTGGAAGCCGGATGATATGCTCAATAAAAATTATTATATGTATTAAATTTTATCCGGGCATTTCATATTTGCTTATTCTTTGCCGAAGATAAGCAAGGCGTTTATTTGTTTATATAGGAGTATTGAAATAATCTTTATTAGGCAGGCCGGTTGATTATATAAAAGTCTGAGCGAAGCCGAAGACTTTTACTATTGAGCGGAGTCGAAATAAAAATGTCTTTTTGTTACCGGCAAATGAAGGATGGCATCGTTCCTTGTGTCACTCCCTTGTGCTGCACTGCCAAATAGCAGCGACGGTTTTACAGTCAAAATCACTGGTAAATTTTTATACAGAAAAACCGATCAATGGTCAGCACAAATGCCCCCTCGTATTAATTACTTTATGCTGCACAATGCTTTCGAGGGCATCAGGATTTTTACAAACTGACTTATCAATCTTAATTGTGCAAATGCAATCGTGTAACTGTATAAAAAGTTCTGTTTTAGTTTTCTTTTCTTCTTTGTTCAGCTTTTTATCTATACAGTAATACTGCACTTCAACGGTGCTGTTATCTGGCAGCGTAACCAATGTTCTATAAAATAATGAAGGCATATTTTTTTTCAGGTATTAAATCAATTCCTGCACCACAAATTTTGAATACTGCATAAACTTATGCAGCCGTTGTGCAAAACCTATTCATCTTTCAGTTCAATCCAGACAGGTGCATGATCGCTTGTTTTTTCCCATCCGCGGACAAATTTATCAACGCCGGCGCCAACAAGATCTTTCTCAACACCAGCACTTAATAAAAAATGATCTATACGCAAGCCTGCATTGCGGCCATAAGCATTGCGGAAATAATCCCAGAAAGTATAGATCACTTCACCTGGATATAATTTACGGATAGCATCCGTCCATCCCTGTTCAAGCAGCTTATGAAATGCAGCCCTTGTTTCCGGCCTGAACAAAGCATCATCCACCCAGCGCTCCGGTTTATATACATCAAGCTCAGTTGGCATTACATTAAAATCGCCGGTTAATATTACACGTTCACCGCTCCTGTATAATTCTGCCGCATGTTTGGTTAAACGCTCAAACCATTTTAGTTTATAATCAAACTTTGGACCGGGCGCAGGATTGCCGTTAGGCAAATAAAGACAACCAATGGTTAAGCCATTTACTTTAGCTTCTATATAACGGCTGTGCAAATCTTCCGGGTCGCCGGGCAATACGCGGCGTAATTCCTGTGGCGCTTCACCGCGTGATAAAATGGCCACGCCATTCCAGCTTTTTTGCCCATGCCATATTGCTTTATAGCCAGCGTCTTCTATATCCTGCAACGGAAACTTTTCCTGCGGCGCTTTTAATTCCTGCAGGCAAACAATATCCGGCATAGATTCTTCTAACCACTTTAATAAAACAGGCAGCCGCCCGTTAACACCATTCACATTATAGGTTGCGATCTTCATATTTGTAAATGTAAGAAGAATGAAATCTTTTTTGAACAATTATGGAGGTATCCGGAACAGAAACCGGCACTAAGATGGCTACATGAATAAGGAACCTCTGGTTGCTTGACGCAGTGCTTATTGTAGAAATAGTTTAAGGAAATGTTTAATTTTAGTAACTCGAAAACTGCACTAAACAGTTTTAGAAACAAGCTGTCAAAGCATCGTTTAAAAATTTTATTATGAAAAAGACCATATTGTTTTTATTGGTAGTAATTTTTATAAATGAATTGTATGCACAGGATTCAACAAATGCTGTAAAATCGTTACTTGATTCAAAGCGCTATTCATTCATTCCTCAAACAATGAACCCACTGCGCGGCAGGACGAGACAATTAACTTCAAGCTTTTCACTTGATGTAAAGGGAGATTCACTTGTTGTTTATCTTCCTTATATTGGAACAGCTTATTCAGCTCCGGTTAACCCATCTGACGCGGGGTATAATTTTATTTCTACCGATTATGATTATACCGTTAAAAAAGGTAAGAAAAACCGTTATGAAGTTTCCATGAAAATAAAAGACCGGTTTTCCGGGACGGTATTTTATTTAACGGTGTTTGATAATAAAACCGCTTCACTGCAGGCCACCAGCAACGATAAGCAGGGCATTTCTTATAATGGTTATATAAAACAGCTCAAATAAATTTATCCTATTTTTTGAAAGCGGGATGAAACTGGTTTAATGTTGAACGCAGGTAATCGCGGTCTAAATGCGTATAAATTTCAGTAGTGGTAATACTTTCATGGCCAAGCATTTCCTGCACGGCCCGCAAATCAGCGCCGCCTTCCACAAGATGTGTTGCAAATGAATGCCGGAATGTATGTGGTGAAATGCTTTTGGTAATGCCTGCTTTTTTTGCAAGGTCTTTAATAATATAAAAAATCATTACGCGGGACAACCCGCTGCCAAACCTGTTTAAAAAAACTATGTCTTCATTGTTTTTCTTTGGTGTAATATGATTACGGATATTTTCTTTGTAAATTTTTATATGTTTAATGGCATCACTGCCAACGGGCACTAATCTTTCCTTGTCGCCTTTGCCAATTACACGTACAAAGCCAATATCGAGATAAAGATTGCTTAACTTTAAATTTACCGTTTCACTTACGCGTAAACCGCAACTGTACATGGTTTCCAGTATGGCCCTGTTGCGTGTGCCGTCAGGCGTACTCATATCTATGGCAGCAATGATCTTTTCAATTTCGTCAAAACTTAACACATCAGGCAATGCACGTTTTAACTTTGGCGCTTCCAGTAAAACAGATGGATCTTTTATAATAACATTTTCAATAAGGCAATATTTAAAAAAGCTTTTTATGCCTGAAATAATTCTTGCCTGGGAAGTGGCATTAATACCCAGCTTCGCAATGCCCTGAATAAACTGCTGCAAATCTTTTAAAACAATATCAGCAGGTGTTTTCATATTGTTTTCTGCCTGCAGGTATTGCGTTAGTTTTTCCAGGTCACGCATGTAGGCTTCAACTGAATTCTCGCTTAAAGATTTTTCAAGCTGAAGATATGCCTTATAAGATTTTTTATATGGTTGCCACATTGCACAATCCCGGATTTTTATTTCACTATTTATTTTTTACGGTTGCTATTGATGATAGCTGCTTACATTCGTTGGCAAAAATATTTAATATTCAAAGCTTAATGCTTAATAAAATGCTGCCGGTTAATTTTTATTCATTCAGAAAAAAAGTAAGTATTTATAAAAAGCAGTTTATCCGTTATTTAAAACAGGTACAAAAAATACAGCCACAGGGGCTTGATGATCTTGCTGAACAAATAAATACAGAAGTATGGCAGGAAGTTGACTGCTTGTCCTGCGCCAATTGCTGCAAGAAAATGACGCCAACATTTACTTCAAAAGATATACGCCGCATTTCAAAACATTTAAACATGCGACCCGAAGATTTTAAGCAGCGTTGGCTTAAGCATGAAAAAAAAGATAAAGACTGGGTGAATATAAGCCAGCCCTGCCAGTTCCTTGACCTTTCAACTAATATGTGTTCTATATATGAAGTAAGGCCTGCCGATTGTGCAGGCTTCCCGCATCTTGCCAAAAAGAAAATGGTTGATTATATGCATGTACATCAGCAAAATATTCAATATTGCCCTGCCACTTTTAAAATGGTAGAAAAGATGATGGAGAAAATAAAGATATGGTGACGGGGCACTAAAATTTTTACTGCTTAACATGAATCCTGTATTTTGCCAACCTAATAAATGATTACATGTCCCCATATTTCCTGTTCGGTTTTGTATTAGTTTATTTTTTATTGCTGTTGGGTGTTGCATGGTACACCAGCCGCAATGCTGATAATAATTCATTTTTTATTGGCAACCGTAACAGTAACTGGATGCTGGTGGCTTTTGGCATGATTGGCACATCGCTTAGCGGCGTAACATTTGTAAGCGTTCCGGGCACAGTTGGCAGCGGCGGTTTTAGCTATTTCCAGGTGGTAATTGGCAATTTTATTGGGTATTGCTTGATTGCATTTATACTGTTGCCGCTGTATTATAAAATGCAGGTAACATCCATTTATAATTATTTGCTCAACCGTTTTGGAAAAGTATCGTATAAAACCGGCGCCCTGTTTTTTATTATTTCAAGGATACTGGGAGCAACGGCAAGATTGTATTTAGTGATAAATGTATTGCAGATATTCATACTCGATAACATGCACATTCCTTTTTGGTTTACCACATTCGTTATTCTTTTAATGATATTGTTGTACACATTCGAAGGCGGTGTAAAAACTATTGTATTTACCGATATGCTTCAAACAACCTGCATGCTGCTGGGTCTTATTATCTGCATTTATTTTATGATGGATATGATGCATTTTTCTTTTGGCGCCGCTATCAAATCATTGCATGTAAAAAATTATACGGAGATTTTTAATACCGATGCTAAAAGCGGCAGCTTCTTTATAAAACAGATTATAGGTGGTGCATTTTTAACCATCGGCATGACCGGCCTCGACCAGGAAATGATGCAGAAAAATATAAGTGTGCGAACGCTGAAAGATTCACAAAAGAATATGATCACCTTCAGCCTTATTTCTGTTGGCGTAAACTTTTTGTTTTTATTCCTGGGTGGATTATTATACCTGTTTGCAGCTTCTCAAAATATTGATATAAAAGGCGACGACCTGTTTCCCACAATTGCTTTAAATTATTTACCGCCATTTGTTGCTATCATCTTTATCATAGGGCTTATATCAGCCTTGTTCCCCAGTGCCGATGGCGCTTTAACAGCACTCACATCTTCTTTTTGCATTGATATTCTGGGTTTAAGGCGAAACCCAGCGCTTACCGAAAAACAAACCAAGCGAACAAGGATAATCGTGCATATAACATTTGCATTAATCTTCTTTTTGTGCATTATGATTTTTAAATGGATTGATGATAAATCAATCATTAATGTTATACTGATTGTTGCAGGATACACTTACGGCCCGTTGCTTGGCCTGTTCCTGTTTGGCATCTTTACCAGAAGAGCAGTGCCTCAAAATTCAGTAATGGTGATGATTTGTATAGCGGCGCCTGTTATAACCTATATACTGAGCGAAAATGCTACCAAATGGTTTAATGGTTATGCCATAGGATTAGAGTTGTTACTTATTAATGGCTTGCTTACATTTGCCGGGCTTTTGCTCGTATCAAAACCGGCAACATCAACAAATGCAGTGGATTGATCAACTTGCTGAAGACTACGCATCAACGTATACATCGCCTTTAGATGATGTGTTGATGAAAATATATGAGGATACGGTAGCCAATCATCCTCATGCACACATGATAAGCGGCCCGGTACAAGGTAAGTTCCTTGAGTTTATTAGTTCTTTGCTTCACCCGAAATATATTTTAGAGATCGGCACTTTTACCGGCTTTAGCGCAATATGCCTCGCCAAAGGGCTGCAGGCAGGCGGTGAATTGCATACGATAGAACTTCGTGAAGAGGATGCTAACACTGCGTGGAAAAACATTTCTGTAGCAGGCATGAGCAATAAAATACATTTACACAGGGGCGATGCCAGGGAAATTATAAGAACATTACCCCACAAATGGGACCTTGTTTTTATAGATGCAGATAAAACCTCGTATATAACATACTATGAGGAAGCTTTACAGCGTTTAAGTGAACGTGGTTTTATCCTGGCTGATAACGTTCTGTTTCACGGCCAGGTGCTGGAAGAAAAAATTGACAATAAAAGTGCAAAAGCCATTGCACAATTTAATAAGCATGTTTTAGATGATCAGCGAACTGAACAGGTTTTACTAACAATAAGAGATGGTTTGCTGCTGATTAAAAAGAAATACTGATGAAGAAGCTACTTCTTGTTTTATTTTTTGCTGGCATTATTGTCAGTTTAAAAGCCCAAAACAATGAAGCCGTTGCTGCCTACATTCAGCAATACAGGCAACTGGCTATTGATGAAATGATTCGCACGGGCGTTCCTGCCTCTATAACTTTAGCGCAGGGGATTTTGGAATCGAATGCCGGCCAGTCTAACCTTACAGCACAGTCCAACAATCATTTTGGTATTAAATGCAAAACAGACTGGACGGGTAATTATGTTTACCATGATGATGACGTTAAACATGAGTGTTTCAGAAGTTATTCCTGCGCAGAAGATTCTTACCGCGACCATTCTGATTTTCTAAAGACCCGCCCTAATTATGCTTCTTTATTTAATTTGGATGCCACAGATTATAAAAGCTGGGCTTATGGCTTAAAGGCTGCAGGTTATGCCACTAACCCGGTTTATGCTATTTCGCTTATTAATACTATAGAAAAATATGGCCTGGAAGATGTAACGATAGCAGGCTTGCAGCAAAATCATCAGGTTACAATTGCTGCAGCACCTTTTAAAATGCAGGAAGACCTTGCATTTAATGCAGTTTCAATAACCACATCGGCCAATGACGAAATTGAAGCTGACAAAACAGAAAAAACTGCCAAATACCCTGAAGGTGTTTTCTCCATTAATCAAACAAAAGTTATTTATGCAAATGCAGGGGCTTCGCTGCTTGCTATTGCCAAAAAATACAATATTGCCTATGGAAAGCTGCTTGCTTTTAATGATCTGGATAACGGTGATATTTTAAGAACGAGTATGCTTGTTTATATTGAGAGGAAGCCTAAACGCGGTTCCAAAGATTATCATATAGCGCTTCCCAACGAAAACCTTTTTGATGTGGCCCAGGATGAAGGAATACAACTGCAAAGCCTTTTAGCTTATAATAAACTACCGAAAGACATCCGCCTGAAGGCCGGCGATAAAATTATATTACGCACACAGGGCAAAAAGCTGTTTTGATTGCATTAGTTTGCGGTTAAAACCTAAGAGCTGTATGCAGGAAATTAATGTACTCGACAAGACTTTTACTCCTTACATAAGCGAGGCTGATATTGAAGTTTCAGTAAAGAAGATTGCTGAAGCTATTAATGCAGACTATGCAGGCAAACAGCCTTTATTTATTGCCATATTGAACGGTTCTTTCATGTTTGCCGCAGAGCTTTTTAAGCGGCTTACCATTCCTGCCGAAATCTCTTTTATTAAGCTTGCATCTTATAAGGGCACCACTTCATCCGGGCATGTAATTACTTCTATAGGCCTTGATGTTGAAGTGAAAGACCGGCATGTTATTATCCTGGAAGATATTCTTGATACCGGCAAAACGTTAAACAATTTTTTACCGCAATTATATAATATGAACCCGGCATCATTAAAAATTGCTGCCTTACTGCACAAGCCCGATGCTACTGTTTATGATGTGCCGCTTCATTATAATGGTATTAAAATCCCTGATAAATTTGTTGTTGGTTTTGGCCTGGATTATAACGGATACGGCAGAAACCTTCCGGCGATTTACCAGTTAAAAGAATGAGCCGGA
Source organism: Parafilimonas sp. (assembly GCF_051953455.1). Taxonomy (NCBI): domain Bacteria; kingdom Pseudomonadati; phylum Bacteroidota; class Chitinophagia; order Chitinophagales; family Chitinophagaceae; genus Parafilimonas; species Parafilimonas sp. The sequence goes on from NZ_JBQCIT010000064.1 coordinate 22,187, forward strand.
ATTTATTATTGAATTATACAACACGTAAAGTAAAACTGTTATTTCGACTTCGCTCAATAAGAGCGAAATCCGTCCCCGGCTTCGCCCTGACGGATCATAAAACATCACCCTGTTTTGGACGGCATTCACATTTATCAATATAAAAGCCGCCGGAAAATATCCGGCGGCTTTTATAAAAATGTATTTGATTTCTTTAAGAGAAAACTTCCTTCACTTTATCAAAAAAGCTTTTTTCACTTTTACCAGGCTGTGGCTTAAAATTGGGGCTGCCATTTAGCTGGTTCAGCATTTCCTTTTCTTCATGTGTTACATGCTGTGGTGTCCAGACATTTACATGAATAAGCTGATCGCCCCTGCCATAACCATTCACTTCAGGAAAACCCTTGCCTTTCAGCCTGAATATTTTCCCGCTTTGCGTACCCGGCGGGATTTTTATTTTGGCCCTTCCATCTATGGTAGGCACTTCTACCTGGGTTCCAAAAACAGCATCGGGGAAAGAAATATGCAATTCGTAAGCCACATTCAGGCCATCACGCTGCAGTTCTTTGTGTGCTTCTTCTTCAATCAGTACAATTAAATCGCCGGGCATGCCGCCGCGTTCACCTGCATTTCCTCTGCCGCTCAGGCTAAGCTGCATGCCTTCCTGCACGCCGGCAGGAATGTTAATGTTAACGGTTTCTTCGCCATATACGCGACCCTCACCCTTACACGCAGAACATTTACTGGTAATGGTAGAACCTTCGCCGTTACAGGTGGGGCAGGTGCTTACCGTTTGCATTTGCCCTAAAAATGTATTGGTAACTTTTCGCACCTGGCCGCTGCCACCACAGGTACTGCAGGTTTGAATACTGCCTTTATCTTTTGCGCCGCTGCCATCACAGGTGGTACAGGGCACATATTTTTTTACCTTAATATTCTTAGTAACACCCTTGGCCATTTCTTCGTAATTAAGCTTAAGCTTTATACGAAGATTGCTGCCCCTTGTGCCATGCCCTCTTCCGGAACCGCTGCTTCTTCTTCCGCCGCCGCCAAAAAAACTGCCGAAAATATCATCGCCAAAAATATCTCCAAACTGGCTGAAGATATCTTCCATATTTACATTCTGGCTGCCACTGAAACCACCACTGCCGGGTGCAAATGCTGCATGACCATAGCGGTCATACCTTGCTTTTTTATCCGGATCACTTAATACTTCATAAGCTTCAGCAGCTTCTTTAAATTTTTCTTCCGCTTCTTTGTTGCCTGGGTTTCTGTCAGGGTGATATAACATAGCTACCTTGCGGTAAGCTTTCTTTATCTCATCTCCCGAAGCAGTTTTTGTAACACTTAATATTTCGTAATAATCTCTTTTTGTCATGTAACCTGTGTATCTCTGTTATTATTTGCCTACTACAACTTTTGCGAAGCGAATGATCTTATCGTTTAAGTAATAGCCTTTTTGAATTTCGTCAATTACTTTACCTATATGCTTTTTATCCGGTGCCGGAATTTCAGTAATAGCTTCCTGTTTTTCAACATCAAAGTCTTTATTGAGGCTATCCATTGGTTTTAAACCTTTGCTTTCCAACACTTTTTTGAGTTTGTTGAAAATAAGCAAGGCGCCCTCACTGAATTGCTTCAGGTCTCCGGAAGATTCGAGTTGTTTTTCGGCACGCTCACAATCATCCAGCACATCCAGAAGTGATATAATCACTTCTTTACCTGCGGTTTGGCGCAGTTCTACATTTTCTTTTGCCGTACGTCTGCGATAATTATCAAATTCAGCAAAAAGGCGTAAATATTTGTCTTTTTGGTCCTGAAGTTCGGTATTCAGTTTTTCTGTCTGCGACTCTTCCTCAACCGGGTCGTTCAGGTAATTAGTGCCGGCTGCATTTTCGTCAGCGTTAATATCCAAACCGGCATCATTTGCATTTGTTTGTTCCTGTATATCTTTTTCTTCCATAGTTAATAATAGAAAGTAAGTTTAGTCAAAATTTTTGCCAGCGGCAAATAGACGAAAAATTGTCAGCCTGAAAAAACTAAAATTTGATTTAACAGTTTTCACCTGCGCTGCTGGCAGATATTATGAATTGCGGTTATTTAACAAGTTTAGTTAAGGAAAAAACTGAATCAAGGCTATTGGCTATAAAGAAATGTATTGCTGCCCGCCTTCAAATTCTGTTTTTAAAGCATCCATTAAAGCTTGTAAATGTTCTTCGTTGCTTAAGAAATCAGCATTTACGGCATCCACAAAAATGGTTTTTATATTATGTTGCTTTATATAACTGGTATAGGTTTGTTGAATATTAAATAAATACTCATCGGCTATATTCTGTTCGTAGATGCGGTTTCGCTTTTTAATATTTTTCTGCAGTTTCTGAACGGGTGAATGCAGGTAAATTAAAATATCGGGGAAAACAATTTGTGCCTGCATTATGTCGAATAAACGCTGGTATAATCTAAACTCTTCTTCAGGTAAATTCACTTTTGCAAATAGCAGGCACTTGGTAAAAATATAATCTGAAACGGTAATGTTTTGAAACAGGTCGCTGGTGTGAATCATGTCTTTTAGCTGCTTATACCTTTCAGCCATAAAAAATAATTCCAGCGGGAAAGCATTTTGTTTTGGATTCTCATAAAATTTTGGAAGAAAGGGGTTATCGGCAAATTGTTCCAGTATAAGTCGTGCATTTAGTTTTTTGGCGAGCAAGTGTGCCAGTGTTGTTTTGCCTGCGCCGATGTTTCCTTCAATAGCTATGTAATGGTATTGCATCAGCTCTCAAAATTAAAAGCAGCAATTACTTTTCTAAGGAAATTTTATGCACAGGTAATTCATCTTTACATTCTTTCAGCAATTCGCTGATGGTTTTTTCGTAAACAGGATGTATAATATCGCCGGCAATTTCTGCAAGCGGCGTTAATACAAATCTTCTTTCTGCCAAACGTGGGTGAGGAATAGCAACTGTTATGGAGTTATAAATCAGTTCATCTATTAATAAAATATCAATATCAATAATACGGGGCGCCATTTTAAAACTGCGCTGCCTGCCCATTTGGCTTTCTATTGCCAGCAGGCATTGCATTAATTCATCTGGTTGCAGTACCGTACTAATTGATAAAGCCTGGTTATAAAAATCAGGCTGTTCCGCAAATCCCCAGGCCGCAGTTTGATAAACAGAAGAGATGCTGTTAATGCTGCCGCAATTTTTCTCAATAAGCCTTGCTGCCGCATGTAAATTTTCTAAACGATTGCCCAAATTGCCACCTGTAAGCAAAAAAGCTGTATTCATAAATACGCATGTAAATGGCTTCAAATATCTTTATTTTTGTGCATCGTGATGTATGAACTGTAATTGCACATTCCCTATATCTTAAAAAGCAGAGTTTTGTTGTTCCGGTTTAATCAGTCACTTTAAGGGTTAGTAAATTCAGATAAAATGAGAAGTTTTCTTAAGATATTTCTTGCAACACTGGTAGCATTAATAGTGTTTACGCTTGCTTTATTTTTTGCTTTTTCAGCAATCATTGGCAGCGCCACCTCACCGTCTAAACCTGATATTGGTAACAATGGTGTTTTGGTGCTCGACTTAAACCAGCGGTTTGAAGAACAGGCAAGAAACAGTCCTTTAAACACTTTGTTTGATAATCCTTCCAATAATGTTCCGGGCTTGTACGATGTGGTACGCATGATTAATCATGCCAAAAGCGATTCCTCTATAAAAGGTATTTATATAAAAGCCGGTGACAACGAAAATGGCTACGCTGCAAGCGAAGAATTAAGGCAGGCTTTGATTAATTTTAAAAAGAGCAACAAGTTTATAATTGCTTATGGCAACGTTATTCCCGAACGCGCCTATTATGTGGCTACAATTGCTGATAGAATTTATTGCAACCCTGCCGGCGGCGTTGAATGGAATGGTTTTGCAGTTGATATGCTATTTTTAAAAGGCCTGCTTGATAAGCTTGAAATTAAACCGGAAATTTTTTACGCGGGTAAATTTAAAAGCGCAACCGAGCCTTTGAGGGCAACGCAAATGACAGATGCCAACCGCCTGCAAACCACTATCTGGCTAAATGATATTTATAATAATTTATTGATAAAAACTGCCGAAGCAAGGCATTCCGATACGGCTACTTTACATAATCTTGCTAATACAGGCGCTGTACAAACAGCTAATGATGCGTTGAAGTATAATCTGGTAGATGGCTTGAAATATGATGATGAATTAAAGGCAGAGCTTTCAAAACGTCTTAAAAAAGATGTGGATGATGATATAAATTTTATCCCTTTTGGTAAGTATGCAAAAGCTGTAAACTTTACCAAAAATGGCAGTGGCGGAAAGATTAATATTATTTATGCGCAGGGCGATATTGTGGATGGAAAGGGGGACAAAGACCAGATTGGGAGCGATGATTTTGTGAAGCTTATCCGCAAAGCCAGGCTGGATGATGATGTGAAAGCTATTGTTTTCCGGGTAAATTCACCCGGCGGCAGCGCCATGGCAAGCGAAGCAATATGGCGGGAAATTATTTTGGCAAAAAAAGCAAAACCTGTTGTGGTGAGCATGGGCGATTATGCAGCATCGGGTGGTTATTATATTTCATGCGCTGCGGACTCTGTATTTGCGAATGAAACAACCATTACCGGGTCAATTGGCGTGTTTAGTGTTTTGGCTAATATGAAGGATTTCTTTAACAATAAACTCGGCATAACATTCGACGGCGTAAAAACGGCAACTTATGCGGATCTCGGTTCCATAAGCAGGCCGCTTACCGATCCTGAAAAACATTTCATGCAAGCTTCAATCGATACTATTTATTCCACTTTTAAAACACGTGTGGCTGATGGCCGTAAAAAGGACACCGCTTATGTTGACAGTATTGCGCAGGGCCGCGTTTGGATTGGCAACCGCGCTATTGGCATTGGCCTGGTGGACCGCACCGGAACTTTGCAGGACGCCGTAAATTGTGCAGCACGCATGGCAAAAATTACGGATTACCGTACAAGGGAATACCCTGAACAAAAAAGCTGGTTTGAGCAATTAACAGATCAATCTTATTCAGCAGAAGGTCAACAAAAAGCATTGGCAAAAGAAATTGGCCAGCAACAATACATGCTTCTGCAAAAAGCAAAGCAGTTATCTGAAACAATTAATATTCCGCAGGCAAGACTGCCTTTCGATTTTGAGTGGCGCTGATAGTTTAGGTTGAAGAGAAATAACTATTCGTCGCCCAATAACTCCCTTTCAATTTCTTCCATCTGCACAATATCCCAGGCCTCGGTTTCTGAAGGTGTGATATTTAACTCGCTGTCTAAATCCAATTGATTTATGAATGCCTGCACAGGCAATTGCAATTCGCATATAACAAATGAAACCTGCTGCTCATAAAATTGCTGTTGCCATGCAGCTAATTCTTTAACAAGATTTTCTTTAACAGTCACGACGTTCTTTAAGTTGATAACAAGATTTGTCTTATGTTGCAGGAACGAAGTAAGCAGTTCTTTTAATTCTGCTGTTAAATTGTCAGAAGTAAAATCTGAATCCGGCGTTATTATCGTAAATTTTTCTCTGGTATCAATTTTGAATTTCATATTGCTCTCTATTAGATTTTTTAACACTTGTGCATAATTGATTTAGTACAGACCTCAAAAATATTTCTTAAACTTGTACAAACACTATTAAATGGATAACAACTTTTCCGCCCAGGTTAAAGAGATCATATCCTATAGCAGGGAAGAAGCATTACGATTGGGAAATGATTTCATAGGCACAGAACATCTTTTGCTGGGATTGATTAGAGATGGGGAGAATACAGCAATAAAGATTTTAAAACAATTAAACGTTGACCTGTACGAACTACGCAAGGAAGTTGAACTCGCCGTGCGCGATAAAACAGGTAAAAATATAGCAAACATTAACAGCCTTCCTTTAACCAAGCAGGCAGAAAAAGTGATACGGGTAACTGTATTGGAAGCAAAAGCGCTGAAAAGCCCGCTGGTTGAAACAGAGCATTTAATGCTATCTATTTTAAAGAATAAAGAAAACATTGCTACACAAATTTTAAATCAGTACGACGTGGATTACGATTTATTTAAGACAGAGCTTGGTGTTGTACGCAGCAATGAACCGCGCAGCGAATACACCGAAGAGAATGATGATGATTTTGAAGACGAAAGAAAGCAGGGTTATTCATCAGCACAGAAAAAAACAACCGGCAATGCAAAAAGCAAAACGCCGGTATTAGACAATTTTGGCAGGGATATTACCAAACTTGCCGAAACAGGCGCGCTTGATCCTATAGTTGGCCGTGAAAAAGAAATTGAAAGGGTTTCGCAGATTCTCAGCCGCCGCAAAAAGAACAATCCTATTTTGATTGGCGAGCCGGGCGTTGGTAAAACCGCTATTGTAGAGGGCCTTGCATTACGCATTGTTCAAAGAAAGGTAAGCAGGGTTTTATATGATAAACGTGTTATCAGTCTCGATCTTGCAGCGTTGGTAGCCGGTACAAAATACCGCGGCCAGTTTGAGGAAAGAATGAAAGCCATTATGAATGAGCTGGAGAAGAACCGCGATGTAATTCTTTTCATTGATGAAATTCATACAATAGTTGGGGCAGGTGGCGCCAGTGGGTCGCTCGATGCCAGCAATATTTTTAAACCGGCTTTATCAAGAGGGGAACTGCAATGTATTGGCGCTTCAACTTTAGATGAATACAGGATGTATATTGAAAAAGATGGTGCTTTAGACCGTCGTTTTCAAAAAGTAATTGTTGACCCGCCTACCGTTGATGAAACCATCCAGATATTGAATAACATTAAGCCTCGTTATGAAGATTATCACAATGTTGTTTACAGCAACGATGCAATAGAAGCTTGTGTTAAGCTCAGCGACCGCTACATGACAGACCGTTTATTGCCCGATAAAGCAATAGATGTATTGGATGAAGTGGGAGCAAGGGTGCATTTAAAAAATATTAATGTTCCGCAGAATATTCTTGATCTTGAAAAACAGATTGAAGAAATAAAGCTTGAAAAGAACCGCGTGGTTAAAAGCCAGCGTTTTGAAGAAGCAGCTGCTTTACGCGATACAGAAAAACGCCTTGGCGAAGAACTGGAAAAAGCAAAGACAGATTGGGAAGAAGAAAGCAAGCACAAACGTTACCCAATAGATGAAGAAAACATCGCTGAAGTAGTAAGCATGATGACGGGTATTCCTGTGAAACGCATGGTGCAGGCAGAAAGCGAAAAATTGCGCAAAATGTCTGATGATATGAGAGGAATGGTTATTGGGCAGGATGAAGCCATTTCAAAAGTGGTAAAAGCTATTCAGCGTAACCGCGTTGGGCTAAAAGATCCTAAAAAGCCGGTTGGCAGCTTTATTTTCCTCGGCCCTACCGGTGTGGGTAAAACAGAGCTGGCAAGATCACTTGCGCGGTATATGTTCGATTCAGAAGATGCATTAATCCGCATTGATATGAGCGAATACATGGAGAAATTTACGGTGAGCCGTTTAATTGGTGCGCCTCCGGGATATGTTGGTTATGAAGAAGGCGGGCAGTTAACCGAAAAAGTACGCCGTAAACCGTACAGTGTTATTTTGCTGGATGAAATAGAAAAAGCGCATCCTGACATCTATAATATCCTTTTACAGGTATTGGACGATGGCCAGCTTACGGATGGTCTTGGCAGGAAAGTGGATTTTAAAAATACGCTGATCATCATGACTTCAAACATTGGTGTGCGCCAGTTAAAAGATTTTGGTGAAGGCGTGGGCTTTGCAACGGCAACAAGGATTCAAAATGCAGAAGAAAATAATAAAGCCGTTATTGAAAAAGCATTAAAGCGTACTTTTTCTCCTGAGTTTCTTAACAGGATTGATGATGTGGTAATATTTAATGCTCTTACAAAGGAAAATATCTTCCAAATCATAGATATTTTAATGAAGGGAGTATTGAAGCGCCTCAGCAGCATGGGCTTTACATTGCGTTTAACCGATGAAGCAAAAGAATTTATTGCTGAAAAAGGTTATGATGTCCAATTCGGTGCGAGGCCTTTGCACAGGGCAATACAAAAATATCTTGAAGACAGCCTGGCAGAGGAAATACTCAACATGAATATTAAGCAAGGCGATGTTCTTATTGCCGATCTTGACAAAGAAAATCAAAAGATAAAATTCGAGTTTGGTAAAAAAGAAGAAGAAGCCAAAGTTTAAAAATATACAGAAACTGTTAAGAGCCCCGGTTTAAATCGGGGCTCTTTTTATTTGAATTAATAAGAATGGTAGCAGTATAAATGATTTTCACACTCCTTAATAAATTTAAATACCTAACCCAAAAAAATTAATACCTTTCCATTGTAATTAAATTCCTGCACTAATCGTTACGCCTTATTATGACAAACGCCATCCATTGTTTTCATCTTTTCAGGCAACCATATTTAGTTGGGTTACGTATTCTTATCAAAAACATAAATCCTTGACAATTTGGAATCTTTATACAAATTAATCAGGGATTGCATTGCAAGGGACAGTAAAAGCCAGCGTGTATTTTACGAGTATTACTATGGATTTGCTTTAAAAACGGTATTCAGGTATATATATCAATACGATAAGGCTGTGGATGTTGTGAATGATGGTTTTGTAAAAATATTTAACAGCCTTGAAAGGTTTAAGCTTAAGAAAGAAGATGCCGATACGGAAAGGATACTGATGGGCTGGATGAAACGCATCCTGATTAATACAGCCATAGACGAATTAAGAAAGCTGCAGAATTCACCTGTTGTTGTAGAACTCCCGGAATATATATGGGAACAAACAGACAGGCGTTATGATGCGGATCAAAAAATATTATATAAAGAACTGATTTGCGAGATAAAACGGTTACCACCTTCTTACAGAAAGGTATTTAATATGTTCGTTATAGATGGCTTTTCACATGGCGAAATTGCGAATATGCTGGGAATTTCTGAGGGTACTTCAAAGTCGGCATTGGCAAAAGCAAAAGCCCAGCTAAAACGATTTATAGAAAACAGATTTGCTGAAAAAAGTTATGCTGTATAATAACGATGATTTTGAAAAATTATTCCGTAAAGCGGCTAAGGGCTACCCCCTGAAAACAGATTCAGCCAATTGGGATGATCTTGCAGCAAAACTTGAAACTTCACAAAAAACGGCCGCAAAAAAAAATAAATGGAAGTACAGTTTAATTATCCTGCTGCCGGTTCTAATAATAGGTTCAGTATTAGTTTACAGGTTCAATACAAACACAAACAAGAATAATATTGAGGAGGAGACAACATCGGCCTCAATACCACCTATTAAAGGTTCAATAAAAGATGAAATACAGGCCAGCAATATAGATGTTTCACCTTTAATTAAAGAAACTGTACCGGCAAATGAGGTTGCACATACAGGAAAAGAATACTTGTTACCGGCGGAAATAAGCATCCTGGAAAATAGCACTAATATAAATACCGGTTCTTTTAGTGAGGGCTTTAAAGTTATGGCAAACCTTAACCTTCCTGAAAGCATATTATATAATAAACGTATAATGCCAGTGCAGCCGGGCCATGCTGAACCAGCAATGGAGAAAGAAGAACCTAAAAATGAAATAGCGGCAGAAGATGCAGCAAACGCACCTGAATCAACCCAAATAAAACTAAAGCTGCAAAAAAGGATTTATGGCGTGGCATATGGCGGGCCCGAGTTAACCAGTGTTAAATTTCAAAGGGCTTCATCTCCAGGTTACAGGCTGGGTGTGGCGCTTGGTTATAAAATAAATAGCAGGTTTAATATTGAAGTGGGCCTGCAGCGGGAACGAATAGATTTTTACAGTGACGGCAGATATATTGATACGGCCCTTTTACAAATTAGAAAGGGGAATGATATTGCAAAAGCTTACGCCAGCAGTAAAATAACCAGCGTGCCACTTAAGCTAAAATATAATTTCTGGCAAAAGAAAAACAGCAATTTCTTTATTGGGGCAGGCGTAAATGCTGTAATAATTACGCATAGTGAACGGTATAACTATGCTGTTTCAAAAAATGGTGTTCAGGGTTATATGTCGAAAAAATATAGCGCGCTAACGGTGCCTAAATACTTTTCAGGGGTAACCTTTAGCGGAGGTTACCAAACGAAAGTGGCAGGTAGCTGGAGTGTTAAAGCTGAGCCATATTACCAGGCCCCGGTTAAAAATTTTGGTGTTGGAAAAATACCTGTCAGCAATTTTGGAATTGATATAGGAATAATAAAAGACTTGAAATAAAAATACTAAGCTTTGTTTGATGTGTTTAATGTTCCCTTACGCCCGGCCTGAAAAAAACAAATCTTTGGGGGTTCTTTTAGAGTGGTAAACTCAAAGCCCCGCCTTGGTGCGGGGCTTTTTTCTGCGTATGATTTTTGCACAACTTTTCATTACAAAAAACGTTTTATGGGTATGAAGCGGGTTGCAGTTATTTTTATTTTAATATCAATACATATATCGCAAAGATCTTTTGGCCAGTGTAAAACCTATAAATTAAACGAAAAGGGTGATACCATTAATTGCACTGATTTTCAGAATTTAAAACAGGGAAAATGGGTAACTAGGGTTGAAGAAAATTATGGAGAACCCGGCTACCAGGAAACAGGCTTTTACAAAGATGGTAAAAAGGAAGGCGCCTGGACGCGCTTTAATTTAATGGGCGATGTAACTGCTGAAGAGCAATACAAATGGGGTTATAAAGATGGCATATGCCGTTATTATAACCTGATGGGATTAATACGTGAAGAAAGCTGGCGTGCAACCAATCCTAAAAATCCGTATGATACGGTGAGGGCTTATCATCTTGATAATCCTGATAAATACGATTTAAAAATTATTAAGGTTGATGCATCAACGGTAAGGCATGGCACCTGGACTTATTATGATCCGCAAAGCGGAACAATTGCCAAAACAGAAGAATATGTAATTGACCAGCTTATTCCTGTAAAAAAAGCAAAGATGGTTACGGCAAAAGATTCCTCTGTTTTTAAAAGCCCTGCAGATTCGCTTGCCGCTGCCAATAAGAAAAAACCTCCGGAAGTATTAGAATGGGAAAAGAAACATCAGAAGAAAAAAATTAAAGTAAGAGACGGAGCAACAGGCGTCAATTAATCATTCTCTGATTTTAATTCTTCCTGCGATTTATGCACAAGAATTTTATCAATACGATTATTATCCATATCTACAATTTCAAACCTGAAGCCCTGCCATTCAAGCTCATCGCCGGGCTGTGGTATACGCTCCAGTTGTTCGAGCACAAAACCTGCAAGTGTATCAAAATCCAGCTCGGTTTCCGGCAGGTAATCGGTGTGATGAAAATAACTTAAGAAATTATAAAACGGTATTTGCGCATCAATTAAATAGCTTCCGTCTTTTCTCTCAATAATCTCATATTGTTCTTCATCAAGATGCGGCACTTCGCCCACAAGTGCATCGAGAATATCATTCAATGTAATTATGCCCTGTAATGTTCCATATTCATCCACAATAAATGCATAATGCGACTTTTGCTCTTTAAATCTTGCCAGTATTTTATAAGCCGTATTATTTTCAGGCACGTACAGTCCCGGCCTCATCACTTCTCTTAATGGTGTTCCCGGTTCTGCATTTATAATATTTTTAAGGGAAACAATACCTTTTATTTTATCGATAGTACCGTCGCATAAAGGAAAAACACTGTGAATCTCATCATCGGGCAGTTTGCGCACATCATCTACTGTAAGGCTTGAATCAAGCCAGATTATATCGCTGCGGTGCGTCATCAATGAAGTAATATTCCTGTCGCTCAAATGAAATACCCTTTCAATAATCTCCTGCTCCGCTTCTTCGATAGTACCCTGTTCTGTGCCTTCATGTATGATGGCCTTTATTTCATCTTCTGTAACATTGGTGTCTTTATTCTTGATGTTTAAAAGATTCACAATAACGTTTCCTGATTTGGAGAGCAGCCACACAAAGGGATAACTGATCATGGAAATAAAACGCATGGGGGCGGCCAGGGTTTTGGCTATTTTTTCAGGATTGCTTAGCCCTATTTTCTTTGGCACCAATTCGCCCAGTACCAATGAAAAATATGTTACAATAATTACAATTACAGTCGTTGCCAGCCCATTGCTGTAAGGTGCGGTGAAATCAAATTTTTGAAAAAAAGCTACGAGGTCATCTTTTAAATTTTCTCCTGAAAAAATACCATTAAGTATGCCGATTAAAGTAATGCCGATTTGTATAGTGGAAATAAAAGTGTCTGGATGATTAATGAGTTTCAGCGCTTCTTTCGCCCTGTTGTCGCCCCGGTTTGCCTGGGCTTCCAGCCTTGCCCTGCGTGAAGATACCAGCGCAATTTCGGCCATAGCAAAAACTCCATTCAAAAGAATGAGCCCAAGAATAATTAATATTTCAGTCATATAGAGTTGTAAAACTAAATAATAAGTAGTTACCTATAACATTTGTGTTACGATGTTAACAGGTTACAAATTTCGGGCAAAAGCCTCCGGGGATTTTAATGCAGGCAAACCAATTTTTTTATTATAAATAAGCGCCACGCAATAACCGATAATGCTGCCTATTATGGCGCCCGCCAAAACATCAGTTGGATAATGAACGCCAACATACACCTGGCCATAGCTGATTGTGGCCGCCCAGAAGAAGAACAAGTAAATCCAGTTGCCGCAATATTTTCTTAAGGTGCAAAAAATAAAAACGGCTGCACCAAAATGATTGGTTGCATGCGAGGAAGGAAAACTGTTGCCACCGCTGCAATGGTTTAAAAGCATGCGCACATATTCAATCATATCCGGATCCCGGCATGGCCTTAACCGCATTGCCCATTGTTTTACAACGGAACTGCTGAATTGATCAGTAAGTGTAACATTAATGATGATAAATAAAACCCAGGTCCAGGCGCGCCAGCCAAAATTCAGTAATATAAATATTAATAAAAACAGGTAGAGCGGATACCAGGTAGTTGCATCTCGCCACCATGGAAAATTGCTGTCGAGGAATGAGTTTGTCCAAACTGTATTTATCTTATAGAATAATTGAATATCCCAGTTATGTATTGTTTGCCACATGGCTTTTATTTATTTCAATGTCAGTGAATCTTTTTTGCAATCATAATCATCCTTGGTGAATTCTTTACATGATAAGTATTCAGGTTGTAATCGCCAAAAACGTCTTGCACCATTAATCCCTGGTAAGAAAACATGTCTGTAAAATCACCTAAAGAAAATTTTTCAACCTGTTCTGTAAAAGTTTCATCAATGCTTTTTGCAGCATCGTTCACATGAATGCGTTTGTAAAAATATTTTGTGTCACTCCATCTTTCTATATTAAAATCAATGCCTTCAAGTTTCAATGTTTCGTTATGTTTCAAGTGGTATTCTGTATAATGCACATTCAAATAGTCAATAATCAGGAAACCATCCTGCTTAAGGCTTTGGGCTAATGTGCGCATGGCATCATTATGTTCACGGGCTGTTTTAAAATAACCAAAGCTTGTAAAAAAATTAAAGACATAATCAAAATAGTTGATGTAAAAAGGCAGCCTTATATCGTGCAGGTAAAAATGCAAGTTTTCAGTTTCATTTTGCTGAGCTTCAGCAATTGATTCTGCACAAATATCAATACCTGTTGTATTAAATCCTTTTTCTGCCAATGCCGCGCTGTACCTGCCTTTGCCGCATGCAGCATCTAAAACATAACTTGCTGCAGGCATTTGTAATTTATCTGCGAGTTTATTTACCAGCATAGTTGCTTCAGCCTTATCATGTTTTCTATATAAAACATCACTGTAAGGCGAGCTGAACCATATTCTAAACCATTCATTAGCCTGCATGCAACAAGTTTTTATTTCAGTTTTAACCGGAATATTTATTCACCATAAAACAGCTTTCTGTTTTTTACGGTATGTTTGCGCACTGCAAATAACCGCAAAAAATGGCTTTAATAAAAAGTATATCAGGAATAAGAGGCACGATAGGAGGAAAACCCGCAAATTCTTTAAGCCCTTTAGATGTAGTAAAGTTCACTGCTGCTTATGCCGAATGGCTGAAGCAACAAACCCAGGATAAAAAAAACAGGTATTCAGTTGTAGTTGGCAGAGATGGCCGTATCAGTGGGCTATACATACAGCAGCTTGTAATATCCACATTGGTTGCAAGCGGAATTGATGTAATAAATCTTGATTTAAGTACAACACCAACTGTAGAAATGGCCGTTGGTTTTAATAATGCCGATGGTGGAATTATAATAACGGCAAGCCACAACGGCACAGAATGGAATGCCTTAAAATTATTGAATGGACAGGGCGAATTTTTAAGCGCTGCTGATGGTGAAAATTTGCTTGCGCTTGCAGAGAATGAAGCATTCGGTTTTGTAACTGTTGATAAAATAGGTACAGTTACAAATGATGCCCTTGCCATGGAGAAGCATATTGAAACCATTGTGCAGTTGCCGATGGTTGATGTGGAAGCTATTAAAAAGAAGAAGTTTAAAGTTGTTGTTGACTGTATAAACAGCACAGGTGCAATAGCTGTTCCTGCGTTACTAAAAGCACTAGGTGTAAAAGATATTATTTTATTGAATGAAGAAGTAAACGGAAAGTTTGCGCATAACCCGGAACCATTGCCGCAACACCTGAACGGTATATGTAATGAAGTAAAGAAACAACATGCAGATATTGGTATTGCTGTTGATCCTGATGTTGACCGGCTTTGTTTTATTTGTGAAGATGGCAGCCTGTTTGGTGAAGAATATACGTTGGTTGCAGTGGCAGATTATGTGTTGCAGCAAACAAAAGGTAATACGGTAAGCAATCTTTCATCCACCCGGGCATTAAAAGATGTAACGCTTAAACATGGTGGCGAATATTTTCCCAGCGCCGTTGGCGAAGTAAATGTTGTTACAAAAATGAAAGAAGTAAATGCTGTTATAGGCGGTGAAGGCAATGGCGGCGTTATTCTTCCTCAATTGCATTATGGCCGTGATGCCCTTGCCGGGATAGCGTTATTCTTAACCTATCTTGCAAAAAATAATAAAAGCGTTTTGCAATTGCGTAAAACCTATCCCGATTATTTTATCAGCAAAAACAAAATAGAACTGTCAAACGGTGTTAATACAAACAGCATTTTTGAACAGTTGCAGCGCAAATACAAAAATCATCCTGTTAATACAGAAGACGGGTTGAAGATAGAGTTTGACAAAGACTGGGTTCATTTGCGTACCAGCAATACAGAGCCGATTATCCGCATTTATGCCGAAAGCAATTTTGAAACCACTGCCGATAACATTGCCCGCCGGTTAATGGCGGATATAAAAGAATACATGTAAATTATAACATGGTTAGTTTTTCCAATGCAGCCATTACGGTTGCATCCCTCAGCGATATTCCCACACTGCTTGTGTTGCTCAACAGTGCTTACAGAGGCGAGGTTTCAAAACAGGGCTGGACCACAGAAGCTGGTTTAATTGCCGGTGATGTGCGCACTGATTACGATGACCTTTTACGTGTTATGCAACTGCCTGCAAGCATCATGCTGAAATACACAAATTCTCAAAACGAAATAACAGGTTGTGTAAACCTGGAGCAACGTGGCAATAAAATTTACCTCGGCATGTTTAGTGTTTCCCCACAATTGCAGGGTGGGGGTATTGGGCGGCAGTTATTGCTCGCCGCAGAAGAATATGCCCATTATCTTAACTGCAGCTATATCTACATGCATGTAATTTCCGCACGTTCAGAATTAATAGCCTGGTACAAGCGAAATAACTATTATGATACCGGTGAAAGAATTCCTTTTAAGGAAGATGGCTTAAGCGGTAAACATTTGCAGCCACTTGAATTTATGGTGCTTGAGAAAAAGTTAGCGAATAAGGCTGATTAGATACCTTACTTACTGTTTTCGAAATGGCTATATATTAGTTGTTATATACGGCATAATAAAAAATTATAGCAGCAATACCTATCAAGGCAAGTATGCCGGCAGTTACCCACCATTTTTCCTTTCTTAATGTTTTAGCCTGATGCAGTACTGTGTGCATTTCTTCAGATGTCCTCTCATCTTCACCCACCCTAACGGTGTGCCCGGCATTTTTACGAATAATTTTTTCGGCAATAAGCTTAGGAAAATAAACAGGCCTCGCTTCCTGCTCAAATGCCAATGATGCAGCATTTTGCCTGGTTAACCTGCCAATGCCCTTTAAATAAATAGTTTTTTTCTCATTCAGTTCGTAGCGCAGCCTGGCAATAAATTCATTGAAGTATTGCTTGGCCGTTACTTCATCTGTTTTTAATTCGTAGGAAAGGAAATTATAAAATGTGCTTCCAGGCTCATTTTTATCATTGGTAAACTCAATCGTATTTTCCTTTGAGGTTATGCTGCGGTTAGCAAAATCAAGCTGGGCGGGTTTTGTTTCAACAGAAAAATTCCCAATACCCGGCAATGCAATTTGTTTGTGCAGGATAAGATATTTTGTAACCTCGTTCAGCATTATTTAACCCGTTATAATTTTTTTGCGGTTGCCAGGTGGAATTCGCCATAAAAAAACCTGACATAATTTTAATTGCAATGTATGGCTTATTTATTTTTTATATCGCCAAACGAATATACAACTCCAATCAGCATATTAAACCCAAGCACAGGATATTGTTTCCATCTTTCATATTTATTATTGAAAACATTATTAAACTGCAGCCATGCTTTCCATTGTGGTAAGAAAGAAAATTCAGCGCCAAGATTCAAGTCGAATGCTGGATCGAGTTTGCCTGAAGAAATAGTTTTTGTACTGTATGCTGCGCCATCCCAGAAATATGCATCAGCTTTCAATAACAGATCTTTAATAGCTACATAACGTATGGCTGCATTTATTTCTGTTGGTATTAAACCGAAAGCTTTATCATATACGTCGAGGCCGGCATACCGGTTTAAGGTTATACCACCAAGTGCAGAAAATTTTTCACCTGATGTATAGCCTATTTCACCATGCACACGCATATTGTTGATGCTGGGTTCATACACCACCTGGAACGATTTGCCTGTGGCCGTATCGTTTATAAACAAAGGCTGGTTATTTATTTTTAAGATGGATACTCTTGCGTTATACGTGAAATGATCTCCGGCACTGCCTTTAAATCCGCCATAAAATTCTTTCACTAAAGAATTAATTAATTCGTTGGGCTGTTGTATAAAAGGATTAAAATCTGCAAGTGTTTGATAGGAATTTCTGTTATAGTAACCAATAAAGCCTGCCTGTAAAATAAATTTTTCTTCATTCAGTTTTACATCTGCCGTAAAGTTAGGCAAGAGATTAAACGTGCTGTTGCTCCAGGAAGGCGTAAGCCCCGCCACAATTTTTATGTTAGATGTTTTATAGGCAAGCGACGGCTCCACATTAAAAATGGAATTTTTTATCGTTACCGTATCACCGTTAAACCTGCTGAAGCTTCCGTTTACGCCAACATTAAAATCGAAAACATCAGTAATAGATTTGGTTACAGGTACATCATACATAAATGTCATTTCCTTGCCATTATGATTATCGCCGAATGCATTAAAACCAACAGAAGGATTATAATCAATCCCAAAGTCATTTTTTATTTTATTGCGCACACCAAGCTTTGCGCCAAAGGAAGCAAACCTTTGTCTTAAATCAGATTTATCAAATTTTAAACTGTCTGGCTGAAAACCATATAAATATTGTGTTGTGCCTTTAAAATAAGCATTGGCATTCCATTCATTTTTATTATTGGGTGATGTAAAAATGCCAATGCCTTCAACACTTAATTTATTAAAATTCTGATATTCCAAAGAGCCATTGGATGAAGTGTAAAACCCATTCAGATTAATAACAGAATTTACGCCATCACCTAACGACAAACCAGCTTGTGCGTAAGGCGTTGTATAGTTACCAAAACCAAGCTTTATAAAGTTGGTATTATTCCAGCGAACATTTGAATCAATACTTTCTGCAAGCGCTTTTAATGCAGGTGATTTGTAAGCAAATGAAAGATTTTGCACAGGAATATTATAATCAAGCTTTGGCCTCACCGAATCGGGGAGAGGCGTGGCGCCGTTAAAATTTATTTTTGAAGTTGGCTTTAAAGCCGGCGCAAATTCAGACGTAACGATAACTGTTCTGGGCGGCAGCGCTGTATCTGATGCGGCTTTTTGCTGCTTTGTATTTTTTGTGCGTTGCGCAAAACCTGCATATGATATAAAAACAAAAATAAAAAATGCTATTATGTATTTCATGCTTAATGCTTGCATTTATAAATCAATAATCAATAACAGTATTGTGTTAAACCTGAATATTCCAGCCCGGCTGATCCGGGACAGAGATCATCATATATTGAATATTGTGTGTGTTCAAAATTATTATTGTGCTACTTTACTATTCTTATCTTTTTCTGCAATTACTATATTTAATTTTTGCTGTGCCTCCTGTTTCAATTGTGCATCGCCTGCATTTTCAACAACGCTGCGCAATGTGGCTTCAGCATTAAAATAGTCTTTCTCTTTAAAATAAATATCTCCTAAAAGAATGTAGGCTTTTGTTATCCAGTAATCATAACTGCCTGCTTTATTTATCACATCAAACCCTGCTTTTTCTGCATCTTTTAATTTGTCTTGCTGTAATAAAATTTCTGCAATGCGGTAACGTGCTTCTGCTGCATATTCACTCTTTCCCGTATTTACAACGGTTTTATACGCTGTGCTTGCATCGTTAAGCTGGTTATTGTTCTGATAATTTTTAGCAATGATCAGATTAGCCATTGCCTTATCATCTGGAGCAATGCCTTTTTGCTGCAGCAGATCCTGTGCATTAGCTAATGCTGCATCAAACTCGTTCAGTTTATATTGACAACGTAATAAACCGCGTTCACTTTCCAGCGTATTCTCAGGCGTTGTTGCAATACTTTTTAATTGCGCAAAATATTGTTCGGCCTGTTTATAATCTTTCAATTCAAAATAATTTATACGCGCCGCCTGCAACACACTTTGTTCAGCATAATTATTTGGAGCTTTTGCGGCTACGTTATTATAATAGGTTAATGCATGTTGAAAATCTTTTCTTGTGTTGTAGATATCAGCGGCCATATAGTTCGCTTCAACGGAATATTTGCCGCCAGGAAATTTTGTGAGATAAGTTGTAAGTGCCGGCAAAGCCTTATCAAAATTGCGGTCTTCATAAGCAGACTGAGCAATTGAATACGTTAACGAATCCTGCTCTGAATAGCTTACTGTTTTACCGCTCCTCTGCATAAAAGCAACAAAATCATCCGGCTTTTGCATGCTCACAAAAATGTCACGCACATAATTAACCGCTTCATCGCTTTCGGGTGAATTGGGATAGGTTGAAATGAGTTTTTGAAAATTATTCAATGCATTTTGGTTATCTCTTAAATTAAAATAGCTCACACCCAACTTTAGATAAGCCTGCGGTTTAAAGGCACCCGCATTTTTATTGTTGATGATTACATTCAATGGTTTAAGGGCTGCATCATATTGTTCACTTGCCAGGTACGTATTGGCAACTTCCATGTTGGCATCTGCAATTAAGGTGGAAGAAGGATAACGGTTTTGGATTGACTGCAGCAATGAAACCTTTTGAGTATAGTCGCCGCTTGCGCCTGAAATAACAGATTTCTGATACAATGCATAATCAGCCGAAGGCAATTGATAATTTATAATAGCTTCATACATGGGCAATGCCCTGCTGAGCTGTTTCTTCATAAAATAGCAATCTGCTTCACGCAAATAAGCATCGGACTGTAAAGATGCAGCGCTGCCGTTTACCGAGGTAGCCACCTGTTCAAAATGTTGCAGTGCATTATCATAATCCTGCTGGCGCAGGTAAGCATAACCTAAAGTATAATGCGCATTGGTTGTATTCACTTCGCCGCTTGTAGCCGGATTTCTTAAATAAGCTTGCAGATAGTAAACAGCGGAATCATAGTTATTAAGACGATAAGCAATTTCGCCCTTCCAGAAATTCGTATAACTAATGTACGCGCCGTTATATTCCGCACTGAATATCCTGTTTAGTAAATTATCTGCCTGTTGAATTTGCTGGTCATTAATAAACTCAACAGCTCTTCCATATAAAATTTTAGGATAGGCCTGCTTTACAATATCGCTTTGAGAGTTGATAGCATCCAGCAAATGCAACGCTTCAGCATAGTTGTTGGTATTGGATAAAACATTTACCAGTAGTTCCTTTGCTTCGGTTGAATATTCAGAATTTGGATAATTGGAAATAAAAGATCTTAATTCTGTTAAAGCAACATCTGTATAACCTAATTCCACCGAAAGCTTGCCGTAATTAAACTGGGAAATTTCTTTCTGTTTGCTGCCGCTGCTGTTAAGTGCACAGAATAAAAATGCATTTCTTGCACCGGGTTTATTATTCAATTTTAAATAAGAGTCGCCCAATAAATACATGCTGTTTTGAGCAATAGTATCCTGTTTGCCGCCAAGCACCTTAAAACCATCGCTTGCTTTTTGATATTGTTTTGCATCATAATAGCAATAAGACAATTCATACAAATCTTCGCGGCTTACTTTAGGCGTTTTGCTCACATATTTTTCAAGATAAGGCAATGCCTGTTTGTAATGGCCTTTTTCAAAATGAATATGCCCGGCGAGTTGCCGCAACTGAAGATCGTAATATTGATTATCCCTTTCCAGCACGCTTTCCGTATATGCCAATGCTTCATCTTTTTCACCACGGTAGTAATAAATTTCAGCAATATAGTATGGAATAATTGGCTGGTATTTTGGTTGCTTTTCAATTACCTTGAACGAGTTTAACGCCTGCGCATAATTTTTATCAGCAAAAGCTATATAGCCATAATAATAATTAGCATCATAATAGTTAGGGTCGGAAGGAATTTGTGCTATCGATTCAAACAAAGGTTTTGCATTACTAAACTGCTGCATGGTAAAATAGCCATAGGCTTCATGAAAACGCATGTTGGCAATTTCTTCATTGCTTAAATTATTCAGGCCTGCTTTCTCATAATAAGTAATTGCATCTGTAAAATTGCTTTGCCTGTAATAATACTCAGCCAGTTGATAGCACATCATTTCAATGCGTGGCGCATTATGTTCGAGTTCAATAAAGTCAATAGCTTCTTCCACAGCAGTAATATCATTCAGTTGCAGGCGGCTGGCAATGGCATAATATTTTGCTTCAGTTTGCACACTTATAGGTATGCTGCTTTGCCTTGCTTTATCTAAATAAAGCTTCTCCAACTGCGGGTAAGCCAGGCTGAATTTTTGCTGCTGGTATAATTCTTTTGCCTGCTTAAATGCAGCATCAGGATCATTATAAATCTTTGTTGATTGCGCGTTAGAATAGTTAATCAATAACAGAAGGTATATTAAAGCGGCTAACTTTTTGTACTTCATAAATTTCCTCAACGATGTATGCATGCAAATATTTTAAATGCTTTCTTAAATAAAAGCAAAACCGGTTAAAGATATTATCAACAAAAAATAACATCAATCAATATGTGTTTTAATTGTGGATAAGATGGAGACCTTTATTTTTGCTATGATTCCTGCATTTGAAAAATTCATTTATTCATGAAAAAACTCCTTTCAGTTAAATACAGTGATGGCGCTTTCAATTTTTCTATATTAGTGATACGGATTTTTTTCGGCGTATTATTATTATCAAAACACGGCTATGGTAAAATGGTAAGGTTTGAAGAGCTGCACAGCCGCTTTTACAACTTTTTAGGAATGGGAAGTACCTTTAGTTTAGTACTGGCCATATTTGCAGAAGTAATTTGCGCCGCCTTTATTATACTGGGGTTGTTTACGAGGCTTGCCGCCATTCCCCTGATTATTACCATGCTGGTTGTAATCTTTGGCGCTAACGGAGCCAAACCAATGTCAGAATCTGAACTTGCTATTTTATTCCTCGGTGCTTTCATTACTTTGTTGTTTTGCGGCCCCGGAAAAGTAAGCGTTGACGGCATGATTAATAAATAATTTTTTGTTGATCAACTGCAGTAATGCTATGGAGCACGGTTGTGTCACTCCCTTATACTGTATTAATTTTTTTCAGCATAATTCAAAAACGATGTATCAATCAACCACTCAAACACGTGTGCGCTACGCCGAAACCGACCAGATGAATGTGGTGTATTACGGCAATTATGCACAGTACTTTGAAATAGGCCGCGTGGAAAGTATTCGTGCACTTGGGTTTACTTATAAACGCATGGAAGACGAGGGCGTAATAATGCCGGTGGTTGAATTATATACAAAGTTTTTGCGCCCGGCAACTTATGATGACCTTTTAACCATACAAACGCAGGTACGCAAACTGCCCGAGTCGTACCATATAGAATTTTACCAGGATGTTTTTAATGAAGAAGGTAAGCTGCTTGCCGCAGGAAGGGTAAGCCTCTATTTTCTTGACAAAGAAACCTGGAAACGCAGGAATATTCCCGATGATCTTAAAGAAGCGCTGGCGAAATATTTCTGATAAAAATAAATTGATTTAGTATATGGAAATAAAAGCGCCAAGGGTTAAATAAATTCCTGAAATGTCTCCATGTGGAGTTAAAAGACCATGGTTTACATGCAGATTGAATATTTGCAGCAATACATAATATCGATTCAAAAAATATTTATGTGCGGGTAATGGCAAGACGGGCGGAAGAAAGAATATGGAAGTTTGACGAATATAGCGCTGTTGATGAGAGGATTTTAATTAAACTCATCAATTTTGAATTAAGCGTTTTTAATTTATATAACGGTGTAAGATTTAATACTTTAGTAATATAGATATAGCTTTAAAATAAATTCAGCTTTTTTTATATAAATTATGCTGTATAATTAAGTTTTTAATATTTTTTGCGCGGGAAGCAGAAAAATCAATATTTCCCATATTTTCGTGTATATTTTTACAGATTAGTCCATTGCTCCTAAACGTTTCCTGTAAATGTTTTTGATTTTTGGGTTTCTGTTCTTTTTAAAAACTAAACATTTAAGTATGAACATTTATGTAGGAAACTTAAACTGGAGCCTGACCAGTGATGACCTTTACAATTTATTTACGCCTTACGGTGAAGTGGTTTCTGCCAAAATTATTACAGACAAGTTTAACAATAATCGCAGCAAAGGTTTCGGTTTTGTTGAAATGAGTGACGATGAAGCAGCCCGCCAGGCAATCAGCAACCTGCATGATACTGAGTTATCCGGCAGAAAGATTGTTGTTAACGAATCTGCACCTCGCAAAGAAGGTGAAGGCGGCGGCGGCGGGTACAAGAAGAAGAGTTTTGGTGGCGGCGGCGGTTACAACCGTGGCGGCGGTGGAGGTGGAAGTCGTGGCGGTGGCGGTTACAACCGTAATCGTGGCGAAGGCGGTGGTTATAACCGTTATTAATCTTTGAAGCAATCTAACTCTGAAATAGGCTTCCTGGAAAACGCTTTAAGAAGTTCCAAAAATTACCCTGGAACTTCTTTTTTTTGCTATAAGTCAAGATACTGACTGAGTAAATGCATAGAAAGTCACGATGACTTTTTATTGCCAGCCACCAAAACCACTACTCCTGCAACAGTTACGATTGCGCCGGCATATAATGGCCAGTTTACAGAATTGTTTTTTTCTTTGTTGATTTCAAGCGGGCCCACGTCGGCAACCTTTTCTTTTGTAGTAAAATTAACGCTGCGAAAAATCATCATTATTATTCCAATAATGATTAATACGATACCTAAACCTTTCATCTTTTCAGTTTTGAATTGTGTATAAATGAAAACTTCAGTGAACTGCAAAAATTATGCATTCTGATAATTACCATTATAATCTTCAAACGGTAATATCGTGAAGCACTATATACAAAAAGAAATAATCATGCCACGTAAACTGGCATGGTACGAAAAGATATAACCAATGCTTTAAAATTAATCAGCTTCCGACAGTACAGATTTCGCTTTCGACTTTAAAATGGCAGGTTCTTCACAGCAATTTTTCTGAAATAACAATGCTGTCCAAACATGATCCAATGGCACCTGAGAGGTGGCTTCATATTCGCAATCGCTTAAAACCTCCCAGTTTGCATTCCTGTTTAAATCGCTGGCAATTTTGCTCGTAACTTTAGGATAAGCGATCCATAGTTTACTATTTTTATGCAAGGCGGGGAAAACATCACGCAAAATGTTACACAATTGATTACGGTTAACTGCAAAAACCAAAGCAAAATCAATTTTCTTTGATTTTAAAAGTGGCGTAACATTCTTTGCGTAAGATAATTTTGCGAACTGTTTTTCAATTGAAGAAGGGAGACCTTGGATAAGTAAGTTTTTTTCTTCGCTTAATTCCAATTTTTCAAACAGACTGTTAGAGAACATTCGGCAAAAGAAATTTTGTTAAACAATAAAACGGACTGCAAAAGTAAGCTATTTTTTCAGTTATTGCAGTTAAAATTTTGTTTTTAATACATAACATTTAAAAAAATAATAGTTGATTTTGAACTAAAATGATAATAAAATAACTTTAAAATACTTAATCCAAACCTGAATGTATTTTAGACGCTTGCCCTTTTTAAGATTGTTTGCTGCACTATCTACAGGTATAATTGCGGGATGGTATTTTAAGATTGCGCTGCAATTTATTTTGATCTTTATATGTCTGTCGGTATTACTGTTGATTACATTTCGCTTGTTGCCGGTTTCAAAGAAATTTATATACGGATGGATAGGAGGCATGCTGTGGCTGATGCTTTTTTGTGGTGTTGGTATGTTACTCCTGTTCAATAAGAATATCACCAATAATCCAGGCTGGTATGGCAAGCATTATAAAGAAGGTGATAGTATAATATTTACAATACTTGAGCCATTACAGGAAAAACCTAATTCTTATAAAGCGCTGGCTGAAATAAATGCTGTATATAATAATTCATGGATCCCGGCAAAAGGGAAAGTGTTACTTTATTTTAAAAAAGATTCATTGAAGCCCCGGTTGCACTATGGCTCTGAAATTATTTCAAGTAAACCTTTGCAGGCAATACGAAACAGCGGCAACCCGGCAGCTTTTAATTATGGCCGTTATTGCCTGTTCCAGGATATAACAGCACAGGTCTTTTTTGCCGCCGGTGACTACCATATTCTTTCATCACGCAATAAAAATGATGTACAGCATTTTTTATTTACAATAAGAGATAAGGCTTTACAAACACTGCGGCAAAACATTCATTCTCCCAATGAACTGGGCATTGCAGAAGCTTTATTAATTGGTTATCGGAATGATCTTGATAAAGACCTTGTGCAAGCATACAGCAATACCGGCGTTGTGCATATAATTGCCATAAGCGGCCTGCATCTTGCTATGATTTATGCCGGCCTGCTTCGTTTATTTTCATTAATCAAATCATCACGCACCAAAAAATGGCTGGAGCCGGTTGTGGTGCTGGCTGTTATATGGCTGTTCACACTTATTGCTGGCGCTGCACCATCCGTATTAAGGGCTGCCGTTATGTTTACCTTCATCCTGCTTGGGAAAATTATAAGTAAGGATACTAATGTTTATAATACACTTGCTGCTTCTGCCTTTATGCTATTGCTTATTAATCCTTTTTATTTATGGGATGTTGGGTTTCAATTGTCTTACACTGCAGTGTTTGGGATACTGCTTTTTTTCAAACCGGTAAGAAACCGGCTTTATTTTAAAAATAAAAGCTTAAGATGGGTGTGGGATTTATGTGCTGTTAGTTTATGCGCCCAGGTGTTTACGTTGCCGTTGGTTATTTATCATTTTCACCAGTTGCCTTTATTGTTTTTATTCAGCAACCTGGTTGCTGTTCCGTTATCAAGCCTTGTGCTGATGGCAGAACTTGCTTTGTTTCTTTTTGCATGGCTGCCGCATATTGATTTATTCATTGGCCAATTAACTGAAGCATTACTATGGCTAATGAATGCCTTTACCATGCACATTGATAAGCTGCCTTTTTCTGTATGGAATGGCCTGCAAATTTCACTTATACAGTTATTGATATTATTTGCCATAACCGCATTGCTTACATGCTGGCTGTTTGGGAGGCATACAAAAAATGCAATAGCGGCATTAGCGTGTATGATGCTGTTTTTTATTCTTCGGGATATAAATATTATTCAGCATAAAACACAGCAAAAACTAATTGTTTATAATATACCAAAACATAAGGCCATAGATTTTATTGCTGGAAACGATTGCCATTTCTTCGGCGATTCAGTCGTGATAAAAGATGCAGTGCTCAGGAATTTTAATATTAAGCCTGCCCGCATAAGAAACAGGCTTTATTCCACCGGAGAAATGATACTGCCTGACATTTCGAACTTCATTATTCAGCTAAACACTTTAAACGTATTAGTGCTTTCGGGACAGGCCCCTGAAGGAAAACCTTATAAAAAAATTGATGTGGATGTAATAATACTTTCCAATAATTCATCGGTTACGCCTGCTCAATTACAAAGACTTTTTAATTGTAAATATATTATTGCAGACAGCAGCGTTCCGGCCTGGAAATTTTCAAAATGGAAAAAAGAATTTGAGCAATTACATTTGCGCTTCTATTCAGTACCGGAACAAGGTGCTTTTATTTTGAAATCATAGGTCTAAACACACACTCTCATGCAAAAAAAAATATCAGGCGCATTAATTTCTGTTTTTTATAAAGACGGATTGGAGCCTGTTGTAAGAACGCTTGAAAAGCTTGGCATAAAAATTTATTCTACCGGCGGCACACAAAAATTTATTGAGGATCTTAATATAAAATGTATACCCGTTGAATCGTTAACCACTTATCCTTCTATTCTAGGCGGAAGGGTTAAAACGCTGCACCCGTCTGTGTTTGGCGGTATTTTGGGCAGAAGGGATATTGAACAGGATCTACAGGAAATGGCTCAATATAAAATACCTGAAATAGACCTGGTGATCGTTGATCTATATCCTTTTGAAGAAACGGTGGCGCAGCATGCTTCACCTCTATTCAACGGTGATAACAGCGGTGTTGAAAAAGCCATTATTGAAAAAATTGATATTGGCGGTCCTTCCATGATTCGCGCAGGCGCTAAAAATTTTAAAGATGTATTGGTTATTGCGGCCAAAGAAGATTACCAGCCGCTTGTATCTTTACTGGAAACACAACAGGGCGAAACCACGCTTGAACAGCGCAAACAATTTGCCGCCAAAGCATTTGAAGTAGTTATGAATTATGATATAGCTATCAGTAATTATTTCAACCAGGCATTATTTAATCCTTTTCACGAAAAACAGGGATTGAGGTATGGTGAAAACCCGCATCAGCAGGCAGTGTTTTACGGTGATCTGAGGAATTGCTTTAATCAATTGCATGGTAAAGAAATATCTTATAATAATCTTGTTGACATAGATGCTGCCATCCAATTAATAAACGAATTTGATACAACCACTTTTGCTATAATCAAACACACCAATGTTTGCGGCGTTGCACAGCGGTCATCCGTAAAAGATAGTTGGGATGCTGCTTTGGCCGGCGACCCCGAAAGTGCATTTGGTGGTGTGCTTGTTTGTAATAAACCCGTAGATGCGGCAACTGCATCAGCTATTAATGAAATATTCTTTGAAGTGCTGATTGCACCTGCCTTTGATGAAGATGCGTTGCAAATATTAAAGTCGAAAAAGAACAGGATTCTTTTGCAGCTAACTGGCGCTTATACTCCGCAAATTCAATATAAATCTGTATTGAAGGGTACATTGGTGCAGGATAATGATAAAGGCAATTTTAGTGAATGGAAAGAGGTTGGCGGCCGTAATACAACGCAGCAGGAGCATGACGATCTTGCATTTGCCAACATTGTTTGCAAGCATTTAAAAAGCAATGCCATCGCTTTAATAAAAAACAGGCAACTGGTTGGTAAAGGCTGCGGGCAAACAAGCCGTATTGATGCTTTGCGGCAGGCTATTGAAAAATCAAAACAGTTTAAGTTCGATCTGAAAGGCGCAGTATTGGCAAGCGATGCCTTCTTTCCGTTTAATGATTGTGTGCAATTAGCGCATGCCGCAGGCATAGAAGCGTTTATTCAGCCGGGCGGATCGGTAAGGGATAAAGACAGCATTGATTATTGCGTGCAAAATAACCTTGCAATGATTATTACGGGTATGAGGCATTTCAGGCACTAAAGCATTTTCAAATTAAATGTATTATTGATACATTATTGCAACTTGCTTATTGCATAATTTCTATCGAACTTCTCAAAAAAAATTTAACTAATTACAACGATACTGGCTTCATTTGCATCTTATTTAATAGCAGTTAATAATTAAAGCAATTATTTTAATTTGTGAAATATGCTTGGGAAAATTTCCGGTTTACTTTTTCTGCTATTAATAAGCTTTCTGCAAGGACGGAGTCAGTTTTGTACTGAGCTTGGCCAAACACCAAAAACGGCTTTCCCGGTTTGTGGTGTTCAAACTTTTCACCAGACAACTGTGCCTGCCTGCAGTAATCAGAAAATTCCTGTGCCCTGTTCTGATGGCGTTGATTATATTGATTTTAATCCTTTCTGGTACAGGTTTACGTGTTATAAAACAGGCACGCTGGGTTTTGTAATAACGCCTGAAGACCTGGGCGATGATTATGACTGGCAGCTTTTTGATATTACCGGCCACGATGCTTTTGAAGTTTATATTAATGCTTCCCTGTTTGTTACCGGAAACTGGAGCGGCAGCTATGGTATAACCGGAACTTCCGCAAGTAATGCAAATAATATTAGCTGTGCTTCTAATCCCAACGATCATCTAACCACTTACAGTAAAATGCCTACAATTACGGAAGGGCATGAGTATTTATTGCTGATAAGTCATTTTTCAGGTGATAACCAAAGCGGTTACGATCTTGAGTTTAAAGGGGGCACTGCCAGCATTGATGACCCGTTAAAACCACAGATGCTTGTGGCCGAAGCAGCCTGTTCAGGGCAGTATATTACCCTGAAATTGAATAAAAAAGTACAATGTTCAAGCCTTGCCGCAAACGGCAGTGATTTTACATTGTCTTCTTCTTTGGCTAAGGTTAAATCGGCAACAGGTATTGACTGTAATAGTTCGTTTGATATGGATTCTATTAAAATCAGTTTAGATAAACCACTGCCACCCGGAAATTATTCATTAATTATTCAGAATGGCGGTGATGATAATACATTGCTTGATAACTGCGCCAATAATATTCCTCCAAACTCAGAAATATCATTTACCGTTTACCCGGTTGCACCAACACCTATGGATAGCATTGCACCGGTTGGATGCGCACCCGACGAAATAAAACTTGTTTTTAAAAACCCCATGTTGTGCAGCTCCATTGCTGCCGATGGAAGTGATTTTGTTGTTACCGGAACAGCGCCGGTTTCAGTCGTATCAGCAGCAGGCGAAAATTGCAAAGATGGGGTAAGCAGTGTTATAACAGTAAAGTTGAATAAGCCAATTCAATTTGCCGGCAATTTTGTAATCACACTTAAAGAAGGAACAGATGGCAATACAATTTATGATGAATGTGCACAGGAAACGCCCGCCGGATCTTCATTAAGTTTTGTAACGGCTGATATCGTTTCGGCCGATTTTAGTTATCGCGTGGGTTTAGGTTGTGTGAATGATACTTTATTTTATAGCCACGATGGCGGCAACCAGGTTAATAACTGGGATTGGGTATTTGATGTAAACGGCACAAGCGGCGCCAGGGATTCTTTTTTTGTTTTTAATGATTATGGCAGCAAGCATATCAAATTATATGTAAGCAATAATCTATGTTCTGATTCTGCCGCTGCTGATATATTGCTCGATAATGAATTGGTATCGCGTTTTAATATTTTGCCTTCGCCCGAATTATGCCCTGAAGATCCTGCACAATTTGTTGATTCAAGCATTGGTAAAATTGTAAGCTGGTACTGGAATTTAGGCGATGGCGCGGTTACAATTATGCAAAATCCCTCCACCAAATATTATCCTTATCCTTTAACGAGGAATGGAAGCACTTATCCAATATCGCTTGTTGTTAAAAACGATCTTGGCTGTTTTGATACATCCTTTCAAAACCTCAAGGTGCACTATAGTTGTTATATTGCCGTGCCGGGTGCATTTACGCCAAATGGAGATGGGCTTAACGATTATCTTTATCCGTTAAATGCCTACAAGGCCGACAACCTGGTGTTTCGTGTATATAACCGCTTGGGCCAGCTTGTGTTTGAAACAAAAGACTGGACTAAAAAATGGGATGGAAGAATTAACGGTTACCCGCAGGCGGCGGGTACATATGTATGGATGTTAAGTTTTAAGAACCGCGATACCGGACAGGCCTATTCATTAAAAGGTACAACGGTGCTGATACGATAATAAAAATTGAACATAACTGTAAACTTTAAATCCTCGCTTAAAAATGGAAGAAGTTATTTTGGTAGATGAACAGGATAAGGAAATTGGCGTGATGGAAAAGATGGAAGCTCACCTGAAAGGCAGGCTGCACAGGGCTTTCAGTATATTTATATTTAATGATAAAAATGAAATGTTGCTGCAGCAGCGGGCAACCGGTAAATATCACAGCGGCGGTTTATGGACGAATGCCTGCTGCAGCCATCCAAAGCCTGGTGAAAGAATTGAAGATGCAGCAGTAAGGCGGTTAAAAGAAGAATTAGGATTTGAAACGCCGATCGATAAAATTTTTGATTTTACTTATAAAGCCTCGTTTAGTAACGGTTTAACGGAACATGAATTCGATCATGTATTTGCCGGCGTTTACAATGGCGAAATGAATATAAATAAAAATGAAGCAGAGAATGTTTGCTTTCGCTCAATGGAAGAAATTGAATCTGACCTGCAAACGCATCCGCATAAATTCACTGCATGGTTTTCATTGGCCTTCCCTCGTATAAAAAACTGGAAAAATACTGCTTCGGTAATTGCCTGATTGTTGCGTGCAAAAAAAAGTTTTTATAATAGGTTCTGGCATTGCAGGTATGGCTTGTGCCATACGGCTTGCTGCAAGTGGTTATGAAGTAATCATATTTGAAAAGAATAATTATGCAGGCGGAAAAATATATTTGATTGAGCAAGACGGTTACCGGTTTGATGCCGGCCCAAGTTTATTTGTTCAGCCTGAAAACATAGAAGAACTGTTTAAGCTTTGTAATGAAGACATGGATGAATATCTTCCTTACAAGTCTTTGGAAATTAGCTGCAAATATTTTTATGAAGATGGCGTGGTAATAAATGCATATACTGATAATAATAAGCTTGCCAATGAAGTTGAAGCAAAAACCGGCGAGCCGGCGCAGCATATAATGGATTACCTTAATGAATCAAAAAGGATATATACGAATATTGGCGAAATATTTCTGAATAATTCATTACATCAAAAATCAATATGGCTTAGTACGAATGTGTTGAAGGCTTGGCTTCAAACAAAGCTTTCGTATGTATTTTCAACATTGAACGATGCCAATAAAAAAAAGTTCAGCCATCCGCATGTTGTGCAATTATTCAATCGCTTTGCAACCTATAATGGCAGCAGTCCATATAAAGCTCCGGCAATGCTGCAACTTGTCCCGCATGTAGAATTTAATGAAGGCGTTTTTTATCCAAAGGGCGGAATGATAGCTGTAAGGAATGCTTTGTATAAGCTTGCCTGTAAAATGAATGTGCAGTTCCATTTTAATTCGCCGGTTGAAAAAATTATAATAAAAGATAATAAGGCAACCGGCTTATTTGTAAACGGACAGTCATTGCATGCAGATGTTATTGTGAGTAACGCTGATATTTATTTTACTTACAAATTATTGCTGAATGATATGACTAAAGCAATGGAAGTTTTAAAGCAGGAGAGAAGCAGCAGTGCTATTGTTTTTTATTGGGGTATTAAAAAAGAATTTCCGCAACTTGAGTTGCACAATATTTTTTTTAGTGACGATTATGAAACAGAGTTTAATAGTATCTTCAAATCAAAAACAGTTTATGCTGATCCAACCATTTATGTGAACATTACAGCTAAATGTGAACCTGGTATGCATGCACCTGCCGGTAAAGAAAACTGGTTTGTAATGATAAATACTGCAAGCGGTGCAGATTTTAATGATGCTTCCATTCAATCATATAAAAGAAATGTTATTGCCAAACTTAACCGCGTGTTGCAAACAGATATTGAACCATTAATTGAAACAGAAGCTGTATTGCACCCGCAAAAAATTGAAAAAGAAACCGCAAGTTTTGCCGGCGCTATTTATGGTTCAGCCTCAAACAGCAGAATGGCAGCTTTTAACAGGCATCCTAATTTTTCTAAAAGCATTCACGGCCTTTATTTTACAGGTGGAAGTGTTCATCCCGGCGGGGGCATTCCACTTTGTTTAAAGAGTGCCGCCATAACTTCAAACCTAATTATTAAAAACAGCGGCCAATAAATTAAACGGCATGATCTTAAAATCAAATCTTAATAAAGCTGCATTATTCATTGCCTTATTGTTTCATATATGCGGGTTAATTGGCATTTTACTTACGCCTTATAAAGAGTGGTTTATAAATAGCACACCTATTCATCTTTTATTAATGACTGGTTTGCTTATTGTAACGCATCTCAAAAAGAACAAACATTTTTTTTTATTTTTCTTGATCACCTGTATGGCTGGTTTTTTAATAGAAGCGGCTGGCGTAAACACGGCTGCTGTTTTTGGAAAATATATGTATGGTGAAACGTTGGGTGCGCAATTATTTAATGTGCCGCTTATAATTGGAATCAACTGGTTTATTATTATTTATTGTGCCGGCATGTTTACACAGGCTTATGAAAACTATACGTTGCGAAGGTTAAGCAAAGGCGGCTTTTCAATAAGCAAACAACTGCAGGCGACTTCTTTTATTATTGATGCTGTTTTTCTTACCGTAATGTTTGACTGGGTTATGGAACCTGTTGCTGTAAAACTTGGTTATTGGCAATGGCAAAATAGCCATATCCCGCTCTTCAATTATATAAGCTGGATAATTATAAGCGCATTATTGCTTGCCCTTTTCAGGAAGTTGAATGCCGGGAGCCGCAATATATTCGCCGTACATTTGTTTATAATACAGTTGTTGTTTTTTTTAGTGCTTCGAACATTTTTATGAGCCTTCTTATCTACATATTATTCGGCGTAACGGCTTTTATCTTTATGGAAGGCGTTGCCTGGCTGGCCCATAAATATATTATGCATGGATTTTTATGGAGCCTGCATAAAGATCATCATTTACCCCACAACGGATTTTTTGAAAAGAATGATCTCTTCTTTTTAATTTTTGCTATTCCGGGCTGGCTATGTATACAGTTTGGATGGAGTAGTGAATCATGGTGGGTTGTAAGTATTGGCTGCGGCATAACATTATATGGCATTGCTTACTTTATTGTGCACGAAATTATCATACACCGGCGGTTTAAGCTTTTTGAGAAAAGCAATAACCGTTACATACATGCAATCCGGTGGGCGCATAAAATGCATCATCGCCATTTAAAAAAAGAAAATGGTGAGAGCTTTGGAATGTTGTTCGTGTCCAAAAAATATTGGCAGAAAATAAAACGGGATGAGCAGGTTCAAAGAAATAACTCTCCCGTATAGATAATAAATTATGCTGCAAAAAATCAACAATGCCCAAGCGCCCAGTAAATCAGGAGGAAAACAACAATTGTTCCCAGGCAACCGCCGCCCCATTTATAAGCACCATATCCTGCAATTAAAGTTCGTAACCAGTCACGCATAGTTTAAAAATTTAGTATGATTTGTTTAAAAATTATGCCATTTTTATAAGCGCAATCGTTTGTGGTTACAAGTCTGAAAATATAATTATAAGTTTATACTGTCATGCCCCATTGTGTATCTCAATTTACAATTTATAATAAAGCGGTTATGGTTGCAGGCATGAAAAAAATTCTCCGGCAGTTATCCAGGCATCAATATAAACCTCAAATATTTAAAATATAATTCATGAAGAAATTAGCAGTTGTTCTTTTATGTTTTACGGTTTTTCAATCAATACAAGCTCAATATACACCCACATCACAAAACCTTGCAGCCAGGCAGTGGTTTGAAGACGCGCGTTTCGGATTGTTTATTCATTGGGGTCCATTCAGTATTCCGGGCTCCGGCGAATGGGTGATGAATAACCGTAACATTACCGTAAAAAATTATACAAGGCTGATGGATTTTTTCAATCCCATTGATTTTGATGCCGCCACCTGGGTGGCTGCTGCAAAAAATGCCGGTATGAAATATATAACGCTTATTACCCGGCACCACGATGGTTTTAGTATGTGGGATACAAAAGCCTCGGATTTCAATATCATGAATTCGCCTTATAAAAAAGATATTGTAAAGATGATTGCCGATGAATGCCACAAACAAGGCCTGAAAATATTTTTTTATTATTCCCTGCTCGATTGGCGGCGCGATGATTACAGTTACTGGACGGGCAGGACCGGCCAGGGCACCGGGAGAACTATGCATGGCGATTGGAATAATTATATAAAATTTATGGAGCAACAGCTAACCGAATTGCTTACCAATTACGGAGAAGTTGCAGGCATTTGGTTCGATGGTTACTGGGACCAGACTGAACCTGAAGGTGCAGCCGACAGAACACCAAGAATCGACTGGCATTTAAATGAGATTTATGCGCTTATTCATAAACTGCAGCCACAATGTTTAATAGGAAACAATCATCATCTATCTCCTTTACCCGGCGAAGATTTTCAAATGTTTGAACAGGATTTGCCCGGCGAAAATAAAGGCGGTTTAAATTATCAAAAGCCTTCTGAACTGCCGCTTGAATCCTGCGTAACCATGAATGATTCCTGGGGTTTTAATCTCACTGATACAAGTTATAAAACGCCAAAGCAGTTAATAGATTTACTAGTGAGGGCAAGCGGCTATGGCGCTAATTTGCTGCTCAACATCGGGCCAATGCCAAATGGCAAAATTCAGCCGGAGTTTCTTGAAAGAATGGCTTACATGGGCAACTGGATAAAAACGTATGGTGAAAGTATTTATGGTACAAAAGGCGGTTATATGCGCCCGCAAACGTGGGGCTGCATTACACAAAAAAACGATACCATGTTTGTGCATGTGCTTGATAATAATGTTACTTCAATAAAGCTGGAAAATTTTCCTTTTAAAAAAATTGCCAAAGCTTATTTGCTGAAAAATAACGCTGCGGTGCAAACGCAGTTATCTGGTGGCACGCTCACAATTACGGTAAGCCCTGCTGCAGCAAACGAGCCCGATGAAGTAATTGTTCTTGTAAATAAGAAATGATATTTTAAGGTTACCGGCAAATTTTTTCATGGCATCACGGTTGCGTCGCATCACTTGTGCTGTATATTTTCATGCCGGCAATGCACAGCTTCATATAAAGCATTCGCGTAATTTTGGGCGATGTTTTATACGCCGGCCATACCATTATGGTTTATGAAATTAAATCCTTCAATGGTATGGAAGATGCCGGTGAAGGAAAAGGAATTGTTTCTCACGTTTGACGATGGCCCGCACGAAACAGCAACACCGTTTGTGCTCGACCAATTAAAACAATACGACGCCAAAGCCACATTTTTTTGTATAGGCAAAAATGTAAAGGCATATCCCGGAATTTATAAGCGCATTTTAGATGAAGGGCATTCAGTAGGCAATCATACTTTTAACCATCTGAACGGCTGGAAAATAAAAAATAAGCAATATGTAAGTGACATTGCTGAGGCAGCAAAATACATAGATAGCCATCTTTTCAGACCGCCTTACGGCAAAGTTTCCCCTTTCGTTGCTAAAATGCTTACCAATAAACTTCAATATAAAATTATAATGTGGCATGTGTTAAGCGGTGATTTTGATGAAAAACTGTCTCCTGAAAAATGCGCGGAAAACGTATTAATATATAGCAAAGCAGGCTCTGTTATAGTGTTTCATGATAGTGCAAAAGCTTGGTTAAGAATTAGTTATGCATTACCGAAAACATTGGAATATTTTAAAGCACAAGGGTATAAATTCAGGGCAATTCTATAAAAAAATGAAGGCCAAGGTAGACACCTTAGCCCGTTTTTAATCCGTACCCTATGAAAACTAAATCAAAAATAAAGAATTATATATTCATAGCTAAAAAATAGCTACAATAATTTCAAAAAAATTTTATGCAACTTATAGATACACATTGCCATCTATACTTGCCTGACTTTAAAGACGACTTGTCTGACGTTTTATTACGAGCCGAATCCCAGGGTGTTAACAAGTTCTATTTACCTTGTATTGATAGCTCTGTAATAAATGATATGTTAACATTAGAACAGGCATACCCAGAAAAATGCTTTTCAATGGCCGGATTACATCCCTGTTCAGTCAACAGCAATTTTCAACAAGAATTAAGCCAAATAAGAGATTTTTCTACAAAAATCTCTTTCCCTGCTGTTGGTGAAATTGGCCTTGATTTTTACTGGAGCACAGAATTTATGCATGAACAATACCAGGCTTTTGAAATGCAGATGCAATGGGCGCTTGAGGAAAAACTACCCATCGTGATTCATACGCGTAATGCAATGAAAGAAACAATTGATTTTGTAAAGCCCTTTTCAAATAGAGGTTTGCGGGGCATCTTTCATTGCTTTGGAGGCTCTTATGAAGAAGCGGCTAAAATAATTGACATGGGTTTTTTGTTAGGCATAGGAGGCGTACTTACCTATAAAAAGTCGGGCCTCGATCAAACGTTATCAAAGATAGGGATTGAACATATTGTGCTGGAAACCGATGCGCCTTATTTAACGCCGGTGCCTTATCGCGGCAAGCGCAATGAAAGCAGTTATATAAAAATCATCGCCCAAAAGCTGGCTGAAATTAAGCAGGTTACATTGGAAGAAGTGGCTGCTATCACCACTGCAAATGCAGAAAATATTTTTGGCAAGTAAAAAGCCATTATTTTTGCCGCCCGAAATCGGGGAGAGGTGTCCGAGTGGTTGAAGGAGCACGCCTGGAAAGTGTGTATACTCGAAAGGGTATCGCGGGTTCGAATCCCGCTCTCTCCGCTTAAAATTATATTTCAACTTACTTCAAGTAAACTAAAAGCTCGTGCAACTTAAATGTGGGCTTTTTGCATTTATAGCACTTTTTTACTTTATGCGGTTCCACCCCATTTGCGGATAAGTTTTCCGTGAGCAACTTGTGGTTGGAAGATAAACCCATCGTGTATTCGCATATTAATATGGGTGCGCCCGATTTTACAGTACATGGAGCGCATCTTCGTGAAGCGGAAGTTTCCTTGATCCTTGAAATCTTCATTATACCGGCAGACAAAAAGATCATTCGTGAGCGGAATAGTGAATTCCCCGAACTCCGCACAATGAAGACGGTTAAGGAATAACAGCACAAACCGCCCGGTTATTTTTATAACCGGAATTGAATTTGGCCTTTTAATGATAAAGAATGAAGCTTATACCTTTTACAGGTATCTTAGTTTTATGAAACATTTTATCAGCCTGGTTCTGTTTGCCGTTTTTATCAGTTTTATACCCGCCGGCAACTATGCTTTTTCGCAGCAGGTAAACATAATAAACAATAAAACCAATAAGCAAATAACGTTCAGTAATGAAAAGATACAGGCTGTATTGGACTACAACCGGAAACTAAATATTTCATCATTTATTGTAAATGGAGAAGAAGTAATTGCCGGCGATTCTGGCATTTATTCAATGCTGCAAACAAAAGATAAATTATTTTCTACTTTAAGCTTGATGAAAGTCCCGCAGGTTGAAGTCTCCGGCAACATTATTCAAATAAACAATATTATTTACGGAAATAATGATACGAATATTGAAGAAAACTGGAACATTATTATTACAAAAGACAGCATCAAATTAAATATCAGCAGGCATTGCCCGGAAGATATGATTGCAGAAAAAACGGGTTTTCCTGTTTTTAATTTTAAGAGCATCAATACCTGGGATGGCGCCTACCAGGATTATGGCGGCCTTGCCTGGTTCTATCTTTTCAATAAAAAACTCGATACCTATGGCGTGCACAGTAAATCGTCGAGGTTCTGGAATGCCAAAACCGGGAATGGGCTTACTATTAAAGCTGAAGCAAAAGATAATTATGTGGCAATAGATTACAGCCGCACTGCATCTGATAAACTGGCTTTCAGCATTGACGTTGCACCCACCAAATTTATTCCGCGGTTCGATTCAGGAACAAACAGAAGAAGGTTTATCCGTGATACTACCGCATGGGTCTGGTCGCCATTCAACATCCGGAGCGGAGAAACAACTGAATACATCACCCTCTCTTATTTCAATTTTGAAAAAGAGTTTGGCCGTGGAAAATTAGCCGGGATCAATCAAAACCAGGTAAGTAGTGTATTAAATACCATTGCAAGAATTGGTGTAATTGATAAGCAGCATTTTGGCGGAATAGCTGGCATACGCCTTATGGCCCGATATGTTTGCACGAGCAATACATTGCACAAATGGGCCTTGCTATAAATGATCCAACATATTTGGATGGCTATCGTGATTGCCTTGATTTTTATCGCGATTATGCTATAAAGCCTGATGGCCGTGTATGGCCAAGATGGGCGTATACCAACGAAGATGCCATGCCGCAACAATTTAACAATGAAGGTTTTTATGAAGCGCAGTGGGGCTATCTTTTAGATTCAAATCCTGATTACGTTACAAATGTTTCGGAGTTATATGATCAAAAAGGAGATTTAGATTGGGTGAGAACACATCAGCAATCTTGTGAAAAAGCGTTGGATTGGATATTAAAAAGAGACAGCAATAATAATGGCCTTGTTGAAATGATGACAGACAGCACCGCGCAAAAAAGAGGCAGCGACTGGATTGATATTATTTGGGCAGCGTATGAAAATGCTTTTGTAAATGCCAAACTATATCATGCATTAATGCTATGGGCCAATATTGAAAAACAATTGGGCAATGCTGAAAAAGAAAATTACTACAAAGCATTTGCTGAAAAATTAAAAACGAGTTTTAATAAGACAACAAATGAAGGCGGCTTTTGGGATGAAGCAAACAAATGTTACATACACTGGCGTGATAAAGATGGTTCATTGCACGGCCGCAACAT